>CAXTQE010000084.1:0-16023 GCA_964246225.1 uncultured Acidobacteriaceae bacterium
ACCCCGGGTGTGGGTTATTACAACGCGAGCAAGTTTGCGGTAAACGGGCTGAGTGAGGCTCTGGCTGGGGAGATGGCTCCACTTGGCGTGCACGTCACGATCGTGGAGCCCGGGCCGTTTCGCACGGACTTTTTAGGACGCTCCGCAACGGTGGCAAAGCACCAGATTGAGGACTATCGGCAGAGCGCAGGCAAGTCGCGCGAGTACTTCGAAACACAGGCGGGCAAGCAGGCCGGAGATCCGGTCAAAGCCGTGAAAGCGATCATCGCGGCTGTTGAAGCGTCCGAGCCTCCGAAGCACCTCGTACTTGGCAAGCAGGCGTATGACCGGATGGAGGCTCGGCTAGAGGTGTGGAAGAGTGACCTGGCTGCGTGGAAAGATACGACGCTCGGTGCGGATTACAAGTAAGCAGCGTTGCGGTCGCAGGAAAAGCTCCCAAGTTCGCTGAAACCAGTTGCTTGCGGAACTAATAACGTTGCCCGGGAAACGAAGCGGAACTGAGCAGTCTAGAGATGAGAGATCGAGAGGATTTATGGCGATTCCTGAAGTAAAAGCATCCCCTGCGGCGACGCCGGTGCCCAGTAAAGCTGCCGAGCGTAAACCCGACCCTTGCGTGGTGGTGATCTTCGGCGCGTCCGGTGATCTGACCAAGCGCAAGCTGCTGCCTGCTCTCTATCACCTGGATCAGGCGGGCCTGCTGCCGAAAGAGATCTCCGTCGTTGGTGTGGCGCGGCGGCCGCTTGAATCGACATTCGCGGCGGACATGAAGGATGGCATTCTGGCGGGCGGTGGAGTGGAGGAGGCCGATCCGGCGTTGCAGCCCTTTATCGCAAAGGTCTGCTACCACGCGATGAACTTCGATGATGATACCGGTTATGCCGGCCTCAAGGATCTGCTTGCGCAATTGGACGCCAAGGCCGGAACCAAGGGCAATCGGCTGTTCTATCTGGCCACAGCGCCTGAGTATTTCGCCGACATCATCAATGCCCTTGGCAAGCACGAGATGAACAAGCCGGTAAGTCCCGGCACCTGGGTACGCACGATCATTGAGAAGCCCTTTGGGCACGATTTGGCGAGCGCCCGTGCGCTAAACGATGACGTGAATAAGGTCTTTGATGAAGACCAGATCTTCCGCATCGATCATTACCTGGGCAAAGAAACCGTGCAGAACATCCTGGTCTTCCGCTTTGCCAACGGCATCTTTGAGAACGTCTGGAATCGGAACTATATCGATCACGTGGAGATCACCGCCGCCGAGGCAATCGGCATTGAAGGGCGGGGACCTTTCTATGAGACTGCAGGCGCGCTGCGGGATGTGGTTCAGAACCATGTGATGGAGCTTCTGAGCTTCGTGGCCATGGAGCCGCCGGTTTCGTTTGAAGCAGAAGCAGTGCGCGCGGAGAAGGTGAAGGTTTGGCGATCCATTCAGCCGATCCATCCTGCGGATACGGTGCGTGGGCAATATGGCCCGGGCATTGTGGATGGCAAACAGGTTGTGGGTTACCGGCAGGAGGAGCGGGTGCATCCGCGCTCGCAGACTGAGACTTACGCAGCGGTGCGGCTCGAGATTGAGAACTGGCGCTGGGCGGGAGTACCGTTCTATCTGCGCGCGGGTAAGCGGCTACCGAAGCGGGTAACCGAAATTACAATCATGTTCAAGCAGCCGCCGCTCTCCATCTTCAAGGATGAGCAAGGCAAGGGCGCGGAGGGAATTCGCAACAATATTATTTCCATGCGCATTCAGCCGGACGAAGGGATTACGTTGCGCTTTGGGGCGAAGCTCCCCGGCCCGAGCATGAGCATCAACCCAGTTAATATGAACTTTTCTTATGCTGAGACATTCGGCGCGTCGTCTGCCAACGGATACGAACGTCTTCTGCTCGATGCGATGCTGGGCGATGCGACGTTGTTCGCGCATCGCGACGGCGTAGAGGCGACGTGGGCGTTGATGACGCCGATTCTCGACTATTGGGAGAAGAACCCGATTCGGGATCTGCCCAACTATCCCGCCGGTACATGGGGACCACCAACCTCCGACGCGATGCTGAAGGCAGACGGACGCAAGTGGCGTAAGCTGTAATTTCGTCAAGATAAGCCGCAGGCTCGTTAAAGTATGCGGTTTCGCAGGTGGGAGAACGTATGCCGCGTCGCGTTGAGGTTTCAGTCAGGGTTTGTCCAACGGTAGGTGAGGTCACGCGAGCTGCCGCAGATTTGTTTGCTGCAAGCGTAGCCGCAGCGGTAAGTGCGCGAGGACAGGCGCGGGTGGCCATCTCCGGAGGGTCAACGCCAAAAGCCGTATTTGAGCTTTTGGCGCAGGACTATGGGGAGAAGATTCCGTGGGATCGCGTGCAGCTCTTTTGGGTGGATGAGCGTTGCGTGCCGCCGACTGACCCGGAGTCGAACTTCGGCATGACCAAAGCAGCGATGCTCGACAAGGTCTCCTTGCCGGAGGCGAACGTCCACCGGATGGAAGGGGAGCTTGATCCGGAGGAGGCCGCAGCACGGTATGAGGCGGAGATCCGCAATACGCTGCGGCTGGAAGGTGCAGAGACACCGACGTTCGATCTTATCCTGTTGGGGCTTGGACCGGACGGGCATACGGCTTCGCTGTTTCCGCATACGGAGGGTCTGCATGAGATGGCACGCATCTGCCTGGCCAACCACGTGCCGCAAAAAGACACATGGCGGCTAACGCTGACCTGGCCGGTGATTACAGAAGCACGTGAGATTGTGTTCCTGATTGAAGGTGAAGAAAAAGCCGGAGTTTTGAAGACGGTATTTACGGGAGCCTACGACCCAGAGCAGTACCCCGCGCAACTGATTCGTCCAGCGAATGGACGATTGACCTTGCTGCTCGATCAAGCGGCGGCGGCACAGTTGCCGGAGGCAAACACACACGGCGAAAGCAAACTGGAGCTCTCATGATTCTTGCGGGTGATGTGGGGGGCACCAAGGTCCATCTGGCGCTGTATAACTTTGAGACTGGAAAGCTCAAGTCGATACGTGAGCAAAAATTTCCAGCAGCGGAGTTTGCGTGTCTGGACGACGTGGTACATCGCTTTCTATCGGAGACGGATGGTCATCCGAAGACGGAGATCAAAGAGATTGTGGCAGCCTGTTTTGGCTGTCCTGGGCCGGTGCGCGACGGACATCTGAAATTGACCAACCTGCCGTGGACGCTCGACGCGCGGGCTTTACGCGGATCGCTCGGGATAGAACATATCTTTCTGATCAACGACCTTGAGGCGAATGGCTACGGGATCCCCGAGCTCTCCAATGAGGCTGTGCATGTGCTGCATCCGGGCGAGCCGGGAATCGTAGGGCATCGCGGCCTCATCTCCGCGGGAACGGGTCTGGGCGAAGCTCTGCTGGTGTGGGATGCGCGACAGAAGCAGCACATTCCCTTGCCGTCTGAGGGCGGCCACTGCGACTTCGCGGCGCGCAACGACCAGGAGATTGCGCTGCTCGAGTATCTGCGGCGAACGTTGAACGGACGCGTGTCCTTTGAACGGGTCGTCTCCGGAATCGGCATTAAGAATGTGTATGCGTTTCTCAAAGACGAGAAGAAGATGGAAGAGCCAGCGTGGCTTGAGGAGCGAATGAGGACCGAAGACCCCAATGCCGTGATTGGGAGTTGCGCCGAAGAAGGCTCGAGCGAGCTTTGCGTTCAGACGATGCAGATCTTCTCCTCGGCGTTCGGCGCGGAGGCGGGCAATTTAGCACTGAAGATTCTTGCTTCCGGAGGCTTGTATCTCGGCGGAGGCATTGCGCCGAAGATTCTAAAGACGCTCTCGAACGGCTCGTTTCTGGATGCTTTTTTCGACAAGGGCCGCATGGCTCCGCTGCTGCAGGTGATGCCGGTGCGTGTGATCCTGGATGACACGTGTGCATTGCTGGGAGCGGCGGCGTTTGCGGAGGCGCGGTCGTCGGAGGTCTCCGGCCACTCGGAGCGGGCTGCGTCGTTTCAGTGAGAGAACCTGATCTGGCCGGCACTCGGTCTCCAGGTAATTTCGCGTTTGATTTCTCGAAGCGCGCCAACCTACAGCAGTATCCCGAGCTGATGGATCAGCCGTGCAGTTATGAGGATCTGCGCGGATGTCTACGCTCCATCGCGCAGGTGAATTGGCTGACCCGAGCGTATCGTCCGACGCTGCACTGGCTGGATCATGTGTGCCATGCGAGGCCACAGCAGTCTCGCCCCATTCACATTGTGGACGTAGGCTGTGGCTTCGGAGATATGCTGCGCCGGGTGCATGCGTGGGCGCAAAAGCGTGGCGTGGCGGTCCGACTAACGGGCATCGACTTGAACGCCGATGCGGTGCGTGCAGCGCAGGCAGCGACACGGCCCGGCGCAGTGACGTACCTCTCCGGCAACGCATATGATTTCGCCGATCCGGAGGGGATCGACGTAGTAATCAGTTCCCTGCTGACGCATCATCTCGAAGAGGCCGAGATCGTGCGATTTCTTCACTGGATGGAAGCAAACGCGCGCATGGGCTGGTTTATCAACGATCTTAACCGGCAGCCTGTTCCCTACCACTTGTTTCGCGTTTTGAGCCGTCTTACGCACTGGCACCGTTTTGTAAAGCATGACGGAGCCGTGTCGATTCTGCGCAGCTTTCGTGAGCCGGAGTGGCGTGAGATGTGCCGAGCCGCAGCCATCCCAGCCGGAAAATACACAGTGCGGACGTATATGCCGGCACGGTTGTGTGTCGCTCGTCTGCAGGAATCAACCATTTCCGCTGTGCTCTCGGCCACAGGTTCGTAGACGCGAGCAGGTCGTACGCAGTTCATGGAGGGAAGCGTTGAGCAAGGTTTGGTTGGTTCTGTTTGTCGCGAGTTGGAGCGTGAGTTGGGGCCAGCGGCTACCGGAGAACGTGAAGCCGCAGCACTACACGCTGGCGATTACGCCCGATATCGCAAAGGCAACGTTCCGCGGAACCGAGACCATCGATGTAACCCTGGCTGCTGCCTCGAACGTAGTTACGCTCAGTGCGCTCGACCTCGATATCTCGTCGGTCATGGCCGATGGACAGACGGGACAAGTCAGCTTCGATGTGCCGAAACAGCAGGCGACACTGACCTTTCCACAGGCTCTGCCGGCGGGGCATGCCGCTTTGTCGCTCGCGTTTTCCGGCGTTCTAAACGACAAGCTTCGAGGCTTCTATCTTTCAAAGACCAAGACGCGGAACTACGCGGTGACACAGTTTGAATCGACTGACGCGCGGCGTGCCTTTCCCTGTTTCGACGAGCCGGCGTTCAAGGCGACGTTCGACGTATCGCTCACCGTGGACGCGGGCGACATGGTGATTTCGAACACCAACATGATCTCCGATACACCTGCCGGAACCGGCAAGCATCACGTGGTCTTCGCAACGACGCCGCGGATGTCGACCTACCTGGTGGCGTACCTTGTGGGCGATTTCGCCTGCTCCAAGGGCGGCGTGGATGGCGTACCGATTCGGGTGTGCAGCACGCCGGACAAGGTGAAGCTGACGACGTTTGCGGTGAAGGCCGCGGAACATTTTCTGCATTATTACGATGACTACTTCGGCATTCACTATCCCATGCCAAAGCTCGACCTGATCGGCATTCCGGATTTTGAGGCTGGTGCGATGGAGAACTTCGGAGCCATCACCTACCGGGAGACGACGCTCCTGCTCGACGATAAGGACGCGTCAATCAACGCGAGAAAGCATGTCGCCGAGACGGTGGCGCACGAGATGGCGCACCAGTGGTTTGGCGATATGGTGACGATGCAGTGGTGGGACAACCTGTGGCTTAACGAGGGTTTTGCCACGTGGATGGAAGATAAGGCCTCCGACGAGTGGCATCCGGAGTGGAACTTTCCCCAGGATGTGGCCGACTCGCTCAACGACACGCTGAACTACGATGCCGGCAGGACGACGCACCCAATTCGGCAAGCAGCGGAGACACCAGCCGAGATCGCAGAGTTGTTCGATGGCATTGCGTACGGGAAGGCCGGTGCAGTCATCGGCATGATTGAGAACTGGGTTGGGCCAAAGGTATTTCAGCAAGGGGTGCACAACTACCTGGCCGCGCATCTCTATGCGAACGCCACGGCGGAGGACTTTTGGAACGCGCAGACCGCCGCGTCGAAGCTGCCCGTGGACAAGGTCATGTCCAGCTTCATTGACCGGCCCGGCGTGCCGCTTTTGACTTTCGGCAACAAGGAGGACGCGGGTTTCCCAGTCGTCCAGAGCAGGTTCTATCTCTCCGGCTTGAATGCAGATGAGCGGGATGCGAACAGCGTGGCTCGGGGATGGACGGTGCCCGTATGCGTAAAGACGGTGAGCGCACCCGCATGTACGCTGATCTCGAAAGATTCGGCGGCGCTTACGCTGCCTTCCGGCACGACGCTTCCCTTCTTCTATGCAAATGCCGCGCAGAAGGGCTACTACCGGGTCGGCTACACGCCGGCTCAGGTGAAGGCGATTACCGCGTCGGTTGAGACGGGACTTTCCGTTCCGGAACGGATTGGGTTTCTCGGCGATCGCTGGGCGCTGACGCGGGCGGGTCAAGGTTCGGTGGGCGAATACCTCGACCTGGTGCTCGCCTTGAAGCAGGACAAGAACGCTGAGGTGGTGGACGCAGCGTTGAGCTCGATCGGCCAAATTCGCAGCAAAATCGCCGACGACGACGATCGACTGAAGCTTAACCTGGTCATCCAAAAGCAGTTTGGGCCTGCCTACACGGCGTTGGGTGCGGAGAATGAGAAGGCCACCTACGACCAGCAGCAGATTCGGACCGAGCTGTTTGAGGCGCTTGGCGAGGCGGACGATCCGAAGATCGATGCGCACGCTTTGCAGGTGACACTCGATTACTTTTCACACAAGAAGGTGACCGAGCCGGACATCGTGGACGCCTCCGTGATGTTGACCGCGGAGCATGGGGACAAGACGTTTTACAAGGACATGCTGAACGTGTCGGAGCAGGTCTCGGATCCGAGCCTCGAGAGCGAGACGCAGCAGTTGTTGACGCGCTTCCATGATCCAAAGCTGGTGGTGCGGACGCTCGAATACGCAACCTCGGGCGCTGTGCGTAATCAGGACGCGTGGATTCTGCTTGCACTCGAGCTGAACCAGCGCCAGTCGCGCGACCTGACCTGGACCTGGATCGAGCAGCACTGGGACAAGGTTCAGGCGCAGCTGACGACCGCTTCCGGTGGCGATCTGGTCTCAGCGACGGGTTCCTTCTGTACCGTGGACAAGCGGAACGAGGTGGCCGCGTTTTTTGCTACCCACAAGGTAGAGGCTGCGGACCGCTCGCTCGCTAAGGCGCTCGACTCGATCGACGACTGCGTGCGTTTACGCGCGGCGCAAGAGCCGAACCTGAAGGCATGGCTGGCGGCGCATCCGCAGTAAAGAGACGACAGGGCGCCTGCCATGAGTGGTTCAAGCGCCCTGTTGCAAGGACGTTTCTTTCATCTGACCGACTCAGCAGACTAATGCGCAGGAGCACTCGGATCCTTGGCGTAAAAACAATTTCCTACGCCGCCATTCGGTAGTTTGACAACGTCTTCGCACCCGCGGCTCACCTGGATATCGATCCATGCATTTTCCACGCCTTTGCACTGGTCGCCGGTTCCATCGTCATGCCCCCAGTAGCCGTTATCTCCGTAGCCTCCGTTCTGATCGGAGTAACCAAGCACAAGCGTAACGGCCCCGATATTCTTTGGAATGACCATGTATTTCGCGTTGTATCTGGACATCTGCTCGAGGCCGTTCGTCACGCCGGGAATAGAGATGAGGCCGTGGTAGTACTCGCCGGATTCATCCCCGCTGGGGTTGAGATAGCGTTTCCAGGTTTTGCCGTGGCCTCCCGTCTGCGCACAGCCATGTGCCGTGAAGTAGACCTGGTCTCCACCGTGCAGAACGATCTGCGGGAAGGACTCAGACGGTTGTGTCACCTTGGGTTCATGGATCTGGCAGGTGTAACTGTGGGGTGCGGGTCCGGTGAAGTTGGTGCACTGAACAGTTTCCGACGCGAAGGCGTGGGAAGCTCCAAGGAGGAGGGTTTCCGCGACGACAGCGTACGACATTATTTTTGCAAAGTTCATGTTTATCTCCCGTGGTGCAAGTAAGTGCGAGTGGACGAGCCACGTTCTTCCACAAGAGCGTGGGCTTCGGTGCCGGCACCGTGCGTCTTCTCGCGTCTGACGGTTACTGCGCAAACCAGGAAGAAAAAGTGCCAGGCCACCCGCACCTTGTTTCACCGGGCGAACGGAGCTACCGGACTGGATCCGAGAACCGTTTTCGCCAGACAATCTGGATCTGCTTGCGCCAACCTTCGTTGAGCGCGAGCAGCGTCCACTCCACGCGCGGCGAGAGATGACGGAGCAGGATCTCGGTCGAGGGATGCACGTGCAGGGCGGGGCTGACCAGGTAGAGGCGCGGCGGCAGAGGCGAGAGCCGGACATCCGCGAAGTAACCATGGCGCTGGAACTCGCCGAGGCCGGTGACCGGGTCGGGATTTTGCATGTGGTGCCAGCGCACGCGAATCCAGTAGTCGAGCCCTTGCATGGGAAGCTGCGGGTCTTCGGCGGCCTTCAACTCAATAACGGCGAGCCGACCGTCTTCGGTGACGGACAGTAGATCGAGCATGCCGCGATCGGAGGCGGCAAACGCCGGAACCTGCGTGTGGACGTGCGCAGGATCGAGCTTCTCATCGAGGACGCGCAGATTGCCGTACAGCTCGGACTCGAGCCAGCGCTCGGGCTGCATTCGGTAGAGTGGGTCGCGCTTGTCGGCCTGCGCAAGGCGGCGTTCGCAGAGGCGAGCAACCAGGGCTCGCAGCTGGTCTTCGTTGGTTTCGTTGAGCAGGGTTTCACTGGGTCCCGCGCCGAAGCTGACCTCTTCGACCCGATTGAAGGACTCCGCCGAGGTGCCGATGCGGACGCGCGCGAACTCGAGGCCATGCAGAAGGAAGGCCAGCTCAGAGCCACTACGCAGGCGTGTCTGCACCACGGGGCGGAAGGCGTCGGGAACCATGGCCAGCACGCGTGTGGAGGCGTCTGCGAAACGCAGTGCGGCGGACGCGACGTTGGGAGCGTGGATCAGGCGCGTGGTCAGGTTGCCGTGGTCGGCTGCGTCGCGTGCGATGAGTTGTTCGTCGCGGGAGTCGAGCTCCCAGAGCTCCCATTGCGCGGCATCTCCTGCAAGCCAGGCCATGCGGGAGAGCGTGGTTGCCGACATGCCTCGCGGAACGACGAGCTTGAGGCCGTGGATCACGCGGCGGTTCCCGGCGGCTTCGCGGCAGGTGACGAGCCACAGGATGCCGAAGGTCAGGATGCCGTCGATGGTGGCGGAAGACTCTTCCTGATTGACAGCGATGATGGCCCAGGCTTTCTGGCCTTGAGTAAGCAGCCCGCGCGCATAGGCGGGTCCGAAGGACTTCTCGAGGTCCATGGCGGTGCGGAAGTCGCGTGGGGTCCAGTCGGGGAACTGCCGCTCGAGTGAGCGCTCGAGCACCTTTAGGAAGCGAGTGCGGGTGGCGTCCCGCGCGGAGGGCGGACGGCGATCACGGTCCGCGACCAGCTCCAGAGTCTGCGGCCGGGTCTGTCCGAAGCGATGCGTGCGCAGGCGCAAAACGTTGGCTCGCCGGTCAAGAGCACCGATGCGCCGGACCAGATTGCGGTCAGTGCCCCAAAGGTGGAGCGTGCAGCGGCCGTGCTCACTGGAGAGCGTGTATTTGGCTTCGCGCATGTCGAAGAGGAGCTTGCCGTCTTCGAGCACAACGGCGTCCGGGTGTTCGGCGAGGAAAGCTTCGAGTGCGGCGGCCATCTGCTCCGGGGTCTGCTCCGGCAGAGCGGCGGAGTGGGGCACGCTCATACTCGTTACCAGTTCCTCGCCATGCGGAGGTGGGTGATGTGCGCAACGTGGTGGCGGGAGTGCCAGGCGTAGAGCAGTGTGGCACGTTCGATGCTTTGAGGTCCGTTTTCGGGATGAACGAAGGTGCGTTGCCACTGTTCGGGCTGGAGCGACTGCAAGAGCATCACCCAGCGCGCATGCAGCGACTCGATGAGCTCGAGCGACCACTCGATGGGGGCGACCGAGTCATGGAGGTTAGCCCAGGCACCCTCGTTGTAGGGCGTGATGGTGGGATTGTCTTCGGTGAGTGCGAGGCGCACGCGAATGAAGGCGTTCATGTGGCTGTCGGCGATGTGGTGAACGAGCTGGCGGACGGTCCAGCCGCCTTCGCGGTAGGGCGTGTCGAGCTGGGTCTGGTTGAGCTCGGAGCAGGCGTTACGCAGGTTTTCGGGCAGCTCGGAGAGGGTCCAGAGAGCGCCCTGCAGCACGCCCTCCGACAAGGGCTGGCTGGGGTCGGGCCTCTCGAAGCGGCCGATCGGGTAACGTGGGTCGGGAGGAGCAGAGGTCGTGGGTTCGGATTGCGCTTCGGCACTCATGGCCTAAAACGTAGCACACTCGTTTTTCATCCGGGCATGCATCCTAAAACGGAGAGGATGATAGAGATGCGGAGTGCACTGGTGTTGGCGGGTTCTGCTGCGTTGGCTGTGCTTGCGTGCAGGAAGCAGGTGCTGACGAGCGCCAGGGCATACACGGCGGTCGATACTACGACCGACCCCCGGCAAGCTGAGCATCCAGAACCGGGCGAGTTCGTGGGATTTGACCGCAACGACTATCCGGGGGACAGCCGGCTCGCCGAGCTGCACAGGCACTTTGCTTTCGCGGGCTTCTGGCTTAACAATCCTCCGGGGGCGAGCACCGACAGCTGGGCGGGCAAGCGGCAAAAGCTGAGGGATGCAGGGTTCGGCTTTCTTGCGCTTTGGAATGGACGGCTGGATGCGGAGATCCTTCGTGCACAGAAGTCCGGAACCACGCCAACGAGTCTGGGTCAGCGCGATGCGTCGGCGGCTATCGAAGCGGCGCGGCGTGAGGGCTTTCCTGCAGGAACGATTCTGTTTCTGGATCAAGAGCAGGGTGGGCGATTGCTGCCCGAACAGGCCGGCTACTTCTTCGCCTGGACCGAGCAGGTAGGCGCATCGGCGTACCACCCTGGGGCGTACCTGAGTGGGCAGTCCAGTCCGGATGGCACGGGCCCGGATGGAGCCAAGCTTACGATCACGACGGCACAAGATGTGCGGGAGCAGATCGCCGCGCGGCATTTGCATCCGGTGATCTTCTGGGTGGCGCAGGATGCGTGTCCTCCGGCTCCGGGGTGCACGGTACCGGCACCCAGGCTGAAGGAGAGTGGGACGGCGGACGCGGCAGTGTGGCAGTACGCTCAGTCGCCGCGGCGTCCGGACCTGACCCGAAGCTGCGCGCCGACCTATGCCGCGGACGGCAACTGCTATGGAGGGGCGTCCAAGGATTTATCCGTCGACTTGAACGTTGCCCGCTCGTCGGATCCCTCGCATGGGCGCTGAGGTACCCCGAAGATGTTGTTTGCCGCTCGGGACTCGAGAGCCTATCATAGGAAGAATGCCGCTGCCAACGATCAATCCCCTCCCCGAGCCCAGAACGGATCACAAGCGCTACTTCATCGAAAAACTTGGGTTGTCCGAACGCCTGATGGAACGCTGTCTGGGCGAGGCGCTTTCGGCTGGAGGCGAGTACGCTGACCTCTACTTCGAGTCGGTGACGACCACTTCGCTCGGTATTGACGAAGGGCTGATCAAATCCGCCAGCCAGGGAATGAGCGTAGGGTGCGGGATCCGCGTGCTCTCCGGTGAGCGGACCGGATTTGCGTACACCGATGACCTTTCAAGCGAGCGCCTCCTGCGGGCCGCGAGGACGGCTGCGTTGATTGCCAGCGGGCCGGCGAAGGAGATCACCAGCGGCTTCCGGCACACAGAGGCGGCGTCCCTCTACCCCATCGCCGGGCTTTCGACCAATGCCGAGATCGCCGAGAAGCTGGCGCTGATTCATCGCGCAGACAAAGCGGCGCGGGCGTTCGACTCGCGCATTACGCAGGTGCGGGCGGGAATCAACGATGAGCTGCGGCGGATTCTCATTGCGGCTTCCGACGGCACGTTTGCAAGCGACACACAGCCTTTGGCACGGCTGAACGTGTTCGTCATCGCCAAGGACAATCGACTGGATGGAACGGGCGGGACAGCGCGTGGTTCAAGCGGAGGCGGCGGTAGGGTGACGCTCGAGTTTTTTGAAGGCGACCACAGCCCGGAGCACTTTGCGCGCGAGGCGGCGCGTACTGCGATTCTGCAGCTCGGCGCGGCAGAGGCGCCGGCCGGGGAGATGGAGGTTGTGCTGGGGCCAGGCTGGCCAGGCGTGCTGCTGCATGAGGCAGTCGGGCATGGTCTCGAGGCAGACTTCAACCGGAAGAAGACTTCGGCGTTTGCTGGGTTGATTGGAAAGAAGGTCGCCAGTGAAAAAGTGACCGTGGTCGATAATGGGACGATGAAGAACCGCCGCGGAAGCCTGAATATCGACGACGAAGGCATGCCGACGCGAGAGACGGTCTTGATCGAGAACGGTATTTTGAAGGGATATTTGACGGACAAGATGTCCGCGCGGCTGATGGGGACGGAGAGCACGGGGAGTGGGCGGCGGGAGAGCTTCCACCATGTGACGATGCCCCGCATGACCAACACCTACATGCTGAACGGCGAAGACGTTCCGGAAGACATCATTCGCAGCGTCAAGCGCGGGCTCTACGCGGTGAACTTCGGAGGAGGTCAGGTCGACATCACCAACGGTAAATTCGTCTTCTCGGCAAGCGAGGCTTACCTGATTGAGGACGGTAAGGTAACCCGGCCGGTGAAGGGCGCGACCCTGATCGGCAACGGGCCCGAGGCACTGAAATATGTGAGCATGGTCGGCAACGATCTGGCGCTCGATGAGGGAATCGGAACCTGTGGTAAGGCCGGGCAGAGTGTGCCGGTAGGAGTCGGTATGCCGACCATCAAACTCGATCGCATGACGGTCGGAGGAACGGGGCAGTAATGGCGGTAGAACGGGAAACCAAGCTGTACGACGTGGAAGTGAAGCGGCGGAGAACGAGAGAAGGCGGAGGTTACGAGCCTTTTTGGAAGATCAAGACGGTAGTCGATGCGCTGGCGGACAACGACACGGAGTTTCGCTGCAAGGATTGCCATGGCGTGCTGAAGCTTTACAAGATGCATAAGGTGGGCGGACCGCTGCCATACGCGGAGCACAAGAATAAAGAAGATTCGGAGTATTGCGCGTCCGGTTTGCACTTTCGTAAAGCCAGCGATGGGCGCGAGCCGCGTGTCTCTACAACTCCGGTGGAGTAGGTAGCTCGCGGACTTGTGGCTGCGCCGGTGATTTTGAGAAGTATAAGCGCAACGAGAACAGGCTTTCTGGGAGATCCACATGGCAGTAACGGAACGCGAAAAGTTCTATGAGTGTGAAGTCAAGCGTCGCCGGGTACGAGCCGCAGGCGGGTACGAGTCTTTTTGGAAGACCAAGATGATTGCCGACGCGTTGGTGGATGAAGATACGGAGTTCCGCTGCAAGGACTGTGGAGGCGCGGTAAAGCTGTTTCGGCGGCACACCGTAAATGCTCCACCTCCGCACATTGAGCACAAGTTGAAGAGCGATTCGGAGTACTGCAGTGCGGGTCTGCACTTCCTTAAAGCGACCGACGGACGCGTGGCGAGGATGTCTTCCGCGCCGGTTCGCTAGGAGATCCAAGATGAGTGCTTCTGCTGTGATCCATGCCTTGAGCCTGAAGCAAGTTGCCGAAGAGGTAATGGCGCGAGCGATAAAAGCCGGTGCCACCGATGCCGAGGCGGTGGCGTACGAGGGCGAGGAGTTTTCCGCTCTGGTTCGTCTTGGGCAGGTGGAGACGCTGAAGGAATCGGGGTCGCGTGCGGTAGGTTTGCGGGTCTTCAATGGCCTGCGTACGGCGAGTACCTCCTCCTCCGACCTGTCACGGGAGGGTCTGGAAAGGCTGGTCGAAGGGGCGGTAGCGCTGGCCAAAATTACCAGCGAAGACCCCTTCATCGGGCTTCCGGAGGAGGGTGAATTCGGTCAACTTACAGGTGATCTGGGCCTCTACTTCGAGGACGTAAATGAGCAGCCTCCGGCGGAGCGGATCGAGATGGCGCGGCGTTGCGAAGCGGCGGCAATGGCATTTGACACGCGCATTCAAAACTCGGGTGGCGGGGACTTCGACACAGCTACGTCGCACAAGGTGATGGTGAACTCGCGCGGCTTTGTGGGGGAGTACCGGCGATCCTACTGTGGCTTTTCGGCCGCGCCCATCGCGCATGACGAGCATGGGCGGATGCAGCGAAACTACTGGTATTCAAGCTCGAGAACGACCCGGAAGCTGGGGAATCCAGAAGAGATTGGGCGGATGGCGGCGGAGCGAACGCTGCGGCGTTTGGGGGCTCGGCAGGTGAAGACGCAGCGCGCGCCGGTGGTCTTTTCACCGGAGATAGCGCGGTCGCTGATGGGAAACATCTTCGAGGCGGCGAATGGCGACTCGATCTATCGGCATGCCACCTTTTTTCATGGCATGTTGGGGGAGAGGGGGGCGGGGGAGAACATCACGGTCGTCGACGATGGGACGCTGGTGTTTGACGGGATTGGCGGGTTTGGGACGTCTCCTTATGACGGCGAGGGATTGCCGACGCGACGGACGGTGCTGGTTGAGCGCGGGATCCTGAAGAGCTATGTCACAAACACCTACACGGCACGCAAGCTAGGGCTGAAGTCTACGGGCAATGCTTCGCGGGGGCTGGCCGGCAATCCGGGGATCGGTGCGGGAAACTTCTACCTGGAGCCTGGGACGATGTCGCCGGAGGAGCTGATCGGGGACGTGCAGCAGGGCTTGTATGTGACGGAGACGATGGGGTTTGGCGTGAACCTGGTGACTGGGGACTATTCGCAGGGGGCGAGCGGGCTGTGGATTGAGAATGGGGAGCTGACGTTTCCGGTGGAGGAGATTACGATTGCCGGCAATCTGAAGGACATGTACCGGAATATTTCCGCAATTGGGAATGACCTGGTCTTTCGGAGCTCGAGCGCGGCGCCCACGATCCGGGTTGAGGGCATGATGATTGCCGGTTCCTGACACCCTCTCCCCCCGTACTTTCTTGCGCAAAATCTTCAAAACATTGCACTTACAGGCGGACCTTTGGATACGCACGGTGTGTTCTTCGCCTAAATTCCTGATTCCAGGGCAGTAGACTCGTCAGGGGCTGCTGGTCAGGAAGACATGCTTCTGGAGTGGTATCTGCGTCTGTGCGCAGCTTGGTTAGAATCAAGGAGTGGCCGGGACTTACGCTTTCGTGAATGTCTTGCCGTTTCGAGTGGACGAGGCGGCGGAGGTCCTGCGGGGAGTGCCCGCGCTGCCGGGGGTGTTTGCCCTGCGGGGCGAGCGGGCGGGCGATGAGCCGTACCTGACGCGGGCGGCGGATCTGCGGCGCAGGATGACGCGACTGCTGGCGCCTCCGGAGTCGCAGAGTAAGCGGCTGAACCTGCGTGAGCGTGTGCGGACGATCGAGTACACGGTGACCGGGTCGGAGTTCGAGTCTCTGCTGGTGGTGTACGACGCAGCTTCGGCGATCTTCGGGGCGGCGGAGGCGCGGCGGAGGTTACGGCTGCATACGCCCTACTTTCTGCGGCTGACGTTGGAGCATGCACACCCGCGGGTGTACTCGACCAACCGGCTGGCTGGGGTACGGCAGGGGCGGGGACTTGAGCAGACGTATGGGCCGTTTCCCTCGCGAGCGGCGGCGGAGCGCTACGGCGATGCGGTGCTCGATCTGTTTCGGCTGCGGCGGTGCTATGAGGATCTGGAGGTGCATCCGGAGCATCCGGGGTGCGCGTATGGGGAGATGAAGAAGTGCATGGCGCCGTGCAACCAGACGTGCTCGGCTGAAGAGTATGCGGCGGAGGGGCGGTCGGTCGAGGCATTTTTCCGGACGCACGGCGCGTCGATGCTGGAGGGGATTGCGGCGGAGCGGGAGCGGGCCTCGGTGGAGATGGAGTTTGCGCAGGCGGCGGCGGCCCATGAGCGGTACAGCAAGGTAAAGGCGACGGCGGGTCTGGT
>CAXTQE010000085.1:0-4912 GCA_964246225.1 uncultured Acidobacteriaceae bacterium
TGAGCGCGGTGCCGATGCCCCAGCCGGCGGGCACGGTGACGGAAGGCTGGATGGCGATGTCCTTGACCGGGATGTGCGCGGGATAGAGCATGAGGCGCTCCCACTCCAGGCAGGCCATTTGGTTCGAGACGCGGGAAGTGACGATGGCGTCGAGATGGGCATGGAGGTTGGTGATGCCGGCTGGGATATCGAGGTGGAACTCGTAGAGGTTGACGTCGTCACGGCGCCAGGCAAGCTTTTGGCCGTCGGGGGTGTTGGCGGTGAAGAGGACGCCGACGATGGCGGCAGCCTCGCCGGTGGGACCGTGGTTGCCGGGAATCCATTGCGGGGTGATGAGGGTGACGGGGCCGGACTTTACGGGTAGGTCGACATCGGCGTGGAAGAGGTGGCGCGAGGCTTCAGACAGGTCCGCGGTGATGCGGATGGGAGTCTTCTGCGCGAAGGCTGCGGAGGCGACGACGAAGCTAAACGAGGCTGCGGCGCCGAGGAGGCGAGAGGTTTTCTGCATCTAGGAAAGTCTCTTTCGGAAGCGAAGTGAGAGGGGAAACGTTTTGAAGTGGGTGATCGTCAGGCGTGGGTGGGCGCCGCACCCTCGAGCGGAGGGAGCTCGCGTTCGATGGCTTTGATGATGACCTCGTCCGTGGGGAGCGTATCCGGGGCGAAGCGGGCAACGACCTGGCCGCGACGGTTGACGAGAAACTTTTCGAAGTTCCAGGTGAGTTCAGGGAGTTCGTTGACGGTCATCCCATAGCCGCGGAGCTTGTTCTTGAACTCGGGGTCGGCAACGCGAGCGACCGGCTGGGCGTCGGTCAGCATTTGGTAGAGGGGGTGCTTAGCGGGACCCGTGGCGACGACCTTTTCAAACATCGGAAAGTCAACGCCGAAGCTGGTCTCGCAGAACTTCTGGATCTCCTGGTTGGTTCCGGGCTCCTGGCCGGCGAAGTCGTTGGTCGGGAAGCCGAGAACGTCGAATCCGCAGTGCTTATAGGTGCTGTAGAGCTTTTCGAGACCTTCGTACTGCGGGGTCAGGCCGCACTTGGAGGCGGTGTTCACGATGAGCAGGACGTGGCCCTCGAAGGAAGCGAGTGTGGTTGGCTCTCCAGTAATAGAGGCAACAGGGACGTCAAAGAGAGTAGGCATAGGGCTAGGGTAAATGAGGGGACGCAGATTTGTATTTGGACCACAGTCGCGATGGAGCACAGATGAGGCCAGGACACCGGGACAGAGGGAAGACGGCCAACGGTGGCAAGGAAGATCAACTCGCTGAGCGAGCCTTCAATGCGTCCAGGCCGGCAAAGATTTCAGAGACTGGCACGCGGATAGCGGTGCCGCTTACGGTTAGATCCTCTACCGGCAGCAAGGCTGCCCCGTCGACGACAAAGCCGGTGCGCCGTTTGGGATTCACGATCCAAACCGCACTTACTCCCATGGTCAGATAGTCCTCGATACGGTCCTGCATCTCGGTCATACGATCTTCAGGCGCTAACACCTCAATGCAAAGCAGAGGCGGAGCTCGAACAATCTCCTCAAAGGGTGCATCGCCGCGAAGGACCATCACGTCGGGAATACGGTATTTATCCGCAGATACCTGCATCCGCAACTCCTGCGTAACCTGAACTTTCCATTGCTCTTCCCGCGCGAGGAAGTACTTGATGAAGAACGTCTGGATAAAGGCGTGCGATCTCTCACCCGTAGCACGCTCCTGCAAATGACCTTCTAACCACTCGGCGTCTGGATGATAGACGGTCCGCAAATACTCGGTCAGCGGCACCAGTGTAGCCGTGGTCATCGAGAGGTTCTCCTGCGCAGATCATAAACTGTTCGCCGCTTTCGTTCCGCATTTGCTGCCTAAAGCGGCCACTTCCAGTTGTTGATCTCGGGGCGGTCTAGACCGTGTTCGTCGGCGTAATTGAGCGAGTCGATGATCTGGTCTTTGAGCCACTCCTTGGTGTGCGCCGCGGCGGCCTGGAGGGAAGGGACGCGGTCAATCACGTCGATTGCGAGGTGAAAGCGATCGACCCCGTTGATGATGGCAAGCTGCAGCGGGGTGTTGATGTTGCCCTTCTCCTGGTAGCCGTGGACGTGGAGGTTGTCGTGGTTGTGGCGGCGGTAGGTGAGCTTGTGGACGAGCGATGGGTAGGCGTGGAAGTTGAAGATGACAGGCTTGTCGAGGGTGAAGAGCGAGTCGAACTCGCGCGAGGACAGGCCATGCGGGTGGTCGTGCTCGTCCATCAGGCGGAAAAGATCGACCACGTTGACGAAGCGGATCTTGAGGCCGGGGCAGCGCTCGCGCAGAATGGCGACGGCGGCGAGCGACTCGGCGGTGGGAATGTCTCCGGCGCAGGCCATGACGACGTCCGGTTCGGCGCCCTGGTCGCTCGAGGCGAAGTCCCAGATGCCGATGCCTTTGGTGCAGTGATTTACGGCTTGGTCCATGGACAGGTACTGCAAATGCTCGGCTTTATCGGCGACGATGACGTTGATGTAGTCGGTCGAACGCAGGCAATGGTCGGCGACCGAGAGCAGGCAGTTGGCATCGGGCGGCAGATAGATGCGGGTGACCTCGGGGCTCTTGTTGGTGACGAGATCGAGGAAGCCGGGGTCCTGGTGGGTAAAGCCGTTGTGATCCTGACGCCAGACGAGCGAGCTGATGAGCAGGTTGATCGAAGAGATGGGCGCGCGCCAGCGAAGCTCAAGCTTGGATTTCTCGAGCCACTTGGCGTGCTGGTTGAACATGGAATCGATGATGTGAATGAAGGCTTCGTACGAGTTGAGCAGGCCATGGCGGCCGGTGAGGACGTAGCCCTCGAACCAGCCTTCGAGGGTGGTCTCGGAGAGCATCTCCATGACGCGGCCGAGAGGCGCAATCTCGGTGCCATCGGCGTCGACGGGCAAAATCGGTTCTTCCCACGTCTTCTTGCTGGTCTTGTAGATCTCCTGGAGTTTGTTGGAGGCGGTTTCGTCGGGGCCGAAGACGCGGAAGTTGGTCATGTTGCGCCCCATAACCTCGCCCAGGAATTTGCCGAGATTCTCGGTGGACGACTCCATGATCTGGCCGGGTTGCTGGACGTCGACGCCGCAGGCGCGGTAATCGGGAAGGTCGAGCGGCTTACGCAGGAGGCCGCCGTTGGCGTGCGGGTTGGCGGTGATGCGGTGGAGGCCTTTGGGCGGCAGAGCTTTCAGTTCCGGGACCAGCGTGCCGTTCTCGTCGAAGAGCTCTTCGGGCTTATAGCTGCGCATCCAGGCTTCCAGCTTGGCCAGGTTTTCAGGATTCGTCTTGGGGTCGAGGATGGGGATCTGGTGGGCGCGCCAGAAACCTTCCACCTTGTGGCCGTCGACTTCCTTTGGGCCGGTCCAGCCCTTGGGCGAGCGGAGGACGATCATGGGCCAGCGGGGGCGCTCCATGGTGGCGGAAGGGCCGGCGGCGCGGTGTTTCTGCTGGATGTCGCGGATCTTGGTGATGCAATGCTCGGCGACGGCGGCCATGCGCTGATGCATGAGCTCGGGGTCGTCGCCTTCGACGAAGTGCGGCTCCCAGCCCATGCCGCGGAAGAACATCTCGAGCTCTTCATGCGGAATACGCGAGAGGATGGTGGGGTTGGCGATCTTGTAGCCGTTGAGGTGCAGGACGGGAAGAACGGCACCGTCGCGGATGGGATTGAGAAACTTGTTCGAGTGCCAGGAGGTGGCGAGTGGGCCGGTTTCAGACTCGCCATCACCGACAACCACGGTGACGATGAGGCCGGGGTTGTCGAAGGCCGCGCCGAAGCCGTGGACGAGCGAGTAGCCGAGTTCACCGCCCTCGTGGATAGAGCCTGGGGTCTCCGGCGTGCAGTGGCTGCCGATGCCTCCGGGGAAGGAGAACTGCTTGAAGAAGCGTTCGAGGCCGGCGAGGTCCTCGGATTTATCCGGGTAGACCTCCGAGTAGACGCCTTCGAGGTAACAGTTGGACAGGGTCGCGGGCGCGCCGTGGCCAGGGCCGGCGATGTAGATCATGTCTAGGTCGTACTTCTTGATGAGCCGGTTGAGGTGGACCCAGGTGAAGGTCTGGCCGGGATCGGTGCCCCAGTGGCCGAGCAGGCGGTTCTTGATGTGCTCGGGCTTCAGCGGCTCGCGCAGCAGGGGATTCGTGACCAGGTAAAGCATGCCCGCACAGAGGTAGTTGCAGGCGCGCCAGTAAGCGTTCGTCAGGCGGAGTTCGTCCGGGCTGAGCGGCGTGGGATCGAGTGCGTCGTGCGACAAGGGCGTGGTCATCGGGGATCTCCGAGGGGAATGCTGGGTCGTTGGATGATCGTTTGGCATGAGCCGTTGAGGGACGGGATAAAGCTCAGGCGGCTGCCATGCGGGTGACGTGGCGAGCGATCATGAGGTCTTCTTCGGCGGGGACGACATACACGGGGAGGGTAGAGTCTGCTGCGCTGATGGTGCGCAGGCCTTCAGACCGGACGGTGTTGGCGGCCTCGTCGATGCGCGGCTGGCTGTCGAAGAGGCGGTCCGCGGTCTGAAGGCGGGTAAGAGCGTCGTGCTCGCCGATGCCCCCGGTGAAGACCAGGGCATCGAGGCCATGCACGGCGGCGAACGCGCCGATGGCCATGCGGATGCGACGGCAGAAGATGTCGAGCGCCAGTGTGGCGTCGGGATTTTGGGCGCTGGATTCCCGGAGCTTGCGGACATCGCTCGAACCGGCGAGAGTCTTCAGGCCGGAGTCATGATTGAGCATCTGTTCGACCGAATCGACCGAGGCTCCGGGTTGGCGGAGCAGGTAGAAGAGCAGTCCGGGATCGAGGTCGCCGGGGCGCGTGCCCATCAGGACGCCGCCGGTGGGCGTCAGGCCCATGGTGGTGTCGGCGGAGCGGCCGTCGATGAGAGCGGTGACGCTGGCGCCGCTGCCGAGGTGGGCGAGGATCAGACG
>CAXTQE010000085.1:4922-15864 GCA_964246225.1 uncultured Acidobacteriaceae bacterium
GAAAGCCATAGCGATGGCCGCCGGCATCGCGAAGCGGCCGGGGAATCGGGTAGGTAGACGCTTCGGGCGGCATGGTCTGGTGGAAGACAGTGTCGAAGCAGGCGAAGTGGCCGAGGCGCGGGAAACGGGCCATGGCTTCGCGGATGAGCTCGAGAGCGGATGGATCGTGCAGAGGGGCGAAGGAGACGGCTTGCTCGAGATCGGCAAGAACTTCGGGGGTAATCCTGGTGTGGTCGCGGAGTTTAGGGCCGGGGTGAACGACGCGGTAGCCGATGGCGTCGATGGGTGGCGTTCCGGGGCCTGTTGCGGCGTCGAGGACAAGGTGAACGGCCTGTGCGGGGCTCTCGGCCTGGACCGGATGCGCGGGCTGGGCGGGTGCGGAGCTGGAGGATTTGACTTCAAACTGGGGCTCGGATGTGCCGATGCCGCTTAGCTGGCCATCGGCGAGGAGCTCCGGAGCGCTACCGTCCGAGGTAGAGCGATAGACCGAAAATTTGATGGAGGAGGAACCGCTGTTGAGGACGAGGATCGTCACAGCTTTGCTCTGGAAGCCAGCGGACCGGTTACGGGTACATTGAGAGGCGTCATCTCCCGTTGGATGCGCTCTTCGGGCGGGAACTGTAAAAAGTCAAGATGGTGAGACTCGCGTAAGATCGAAACGACATGGCCATTCAGGATAAGATTTTTGGCAAGCCGCTCGCGACCAGCGATGAGCGGGCAGAGCACATCGGCGTTTCGACAGGGATCCCGATCTTCGGGCTGGATGCGCTGACCAGCGCGGCGTACGGGCCGGAACAGGCTTTGCTGTATCTGATCCCGCTCGGGCTGCTGGGGATACATTTTCTGATCCCGATTATCAGCTCGATTCTGATTCTGCTGGTGATCGTCTTTTTCAGCTACCGACAGACCATCGCGGCTTATCCCAACGGAGGCGGCAGCTACACTGTCGCGACGGAAAACCTGGGGGAAGGGGCGGGGCTGCTGGCGGCGGCGGCGCTGATGATCGACTACATCCTGACAGCGGCGGTTGGTATTTCAGCCGGCGTCACGGCGGTGACTTCGGTGGAGTCGCGGCTGATTCCCTATACGTTGCCGATGTGCCTGATCATTCTTGCCATCCTGGCGGTGGTCAACCTGCGCGGCGTGAAAGATACCGGCGCGGCGTTTATTCTGCCGACATTTTTATTTATCGGAACGCTGTTGATTCTGGTTGGCGTCGGAGTGTTCAAGACGATCGCTTCCGGCGGCCATCCTCAGGCGTTGGCCGATATGCCTCCTCCGACACCGGCACACGGCCCGTTTTTGGGGCTGGCGTTTGTTTGGCTCATCATGAAGGCTTTCTCAAGCGGTTGCGCGGCGATGACGGGTGTGGAAGCCGTTTCGAATGGCGTGATGGCGTTTGGTGAGCCGCGCGCCAAGAAAGCGCAGTGGACGCTGACGGTGATCATCGGAATCCTGATTGTGCTGCTGTTCGGCACGTCGTGGCTGGCCAAGCACTACGGCATCATGGCGATGGAGCCGGACGACCCGCACTACCAGAGCCTGCTCAGTCTCCTGGTGAAGGCCGTGTTCGGGAGAAACTGGTTTTATCTGCTGACCATGGGAAGCGTATTTCTGGCGTTGGCGCTGAGCGCGAACACCGCTTTCGCAGACTTTCCCCGCTTGACCCGGGCGATTGCCATGCGCGACAACCTGCCGCATGTCTTCATTCTGCGCGGACGACGGCTGCTGTTTTCGCACGGCGTATACGCGCTGACGGGCTTTACGGCTGTGATCCTGATCATCTTCAAAGGCGTGACCGATAAGCTGATTCCGCTGTACGCCATCGGTGCTTTTCTCGCGTTTACTCTTTCGCAAGCCGGCATGGTCATTCACTGGAAGAAGCAGGAGGGGGAACACAAGGACCGGGGATGGCACATGTTTGTCAACGGCATTGGCGCGGTGGCGACCGGGCTGACGACAATCGTGGTACTAGCTTCGAAGTTCCTGGCCGGGGCCTGGGTGACCGCGCTGCTGGTGCCTACGTTGATCCTGCTGATGCACTCGATCAAGCGGCACTACACGCGGGTTGCCGGCGAGATGAAGGATATGACGCCGATCAACCTGGAAAACCTGGAACAACCGGTGGTAGTCATCCCGATGGCGGGATGGAATCGTATCTCCGAGAAGGCGCTGCGCTTTGGGCTGCTGATGTCGAAGGACATCAAGGTAGTCCATGTGCACTCGGAGGACGAGGACCATGGGATCGAGGATGAATGGCGTGGCAAGATTCTTGAGCCTTTGCGCAGCATGAAGATGCACGAGCCGGAGCTGGTGACGATTGCGTCCAACTTCCGCTTCATCATTTCGCCACTTATGGACTACATCCTGCACCTCGAGGCGGAGAATCCCGGACGCAAGGTCGCCGTACTGTTGCCGGAGCTGGTGGTGCGGCACTGGTGGGAGAACCTGCTGCATAACCAGCGGGTACAACTGCTGAAGCTGTTGTTGCTGGTGCGAGGCAATCAGCGCATCGTAGTGGTGAACATTCCCTGGTACCTGTAAGCAGGCATCAGGCCGCTGAAGCGGTTTCAGCCATAACCTGGCGCGGCGAAAGCGGTGCCGGCGAGATCAAAGGCGCGCTTTGCTCAAGGCTGAAGGCCTCGGCAAGAAGCGTGTAGCTGCGAAGGCGCGCCTGGTGGTCGTGGGTGATCGTATTCACGACCAGTTCGCCGATACCCAGCGACTCAGCCATGGCGGTGAGGGAGTCACGCACCGCATCTGGAGTGCCTACGAAATAACGCGGAAACTCTCCGGATTCAGGCGGCAGCGGTCCAAGTCGTGCCAGCTCGATGGCGGCTTCCGAGGGTTCCGCAATGGGTCGACGGTCGTTCTGGCGGATGCGCAGCTGCAGCAGTCGGACACTTTGGGCCAGACGCTGGGCTTCGGCGTGGGTGTCCGCGCAGATAACGCCGACTGCGGCCATGGCTTCGGGTCGCTGCGGGGCGTCCGGGCCGAGCTCGATGTTCGGCTGAAACGCGCGCTGGTAGTGGCTGATCGCGGCGCGGGTGGAGTCTCCGGAAAAAAAGTGCGCAAAGGCGTAGGGCAGACCGAACTGGGCCGCGGCCTCGGCGCTCCAAAGGCTGGAGCCAAGCAGCCAGACGCGGGGCGTGTGCGGGGTGGCGGGCGCGAGCAGGATGCGCGAAAAGGGATGGTTGGCAGGGAAGTCGTGGTGGAGAAAGGCGAGCAGCTCCGAAAGCTGGTCGGGAAAGTCATCGACCTGCAAGGCATTCGCGGGTGCGGTACGGTAGCGGCGGAGGGCGGTCGCTTCAATGGGTCCGCCCCCGGGCGCGCGGCCGATGCCGAGATCGATGCGGCCGGGGTAGAGCGCTTCCAGAGTCTGAAAGGTCTCGGCGACCTTGAGGGCGGTGTAGTGCGGGAGCATGACGCCGCCGGAGCCGAGGCGGATGGTGGAGGTCGCGGCACCGATGCGGGCGAGCATGATCTCGGGCGCGGTGCAGGCAAGCGTCTCCATGGCATGGTGCTCGGACATCCAGAAGCGATGGAAGCCGAGCGACTCGACGTGCTGAGCGAGCAGGATGGAGTTGGCGAGGGCTTGCGCGGGCGTGAAGCCAGTCGACACCGGAGACTGGTCCAGGACCGAGAGACGAGGCACGGAAAGGCGTATCGGTTGACTCACATCCTTTAGATGTGCGGAGAGTCTAGGCCGATGCGAGCGTGTGCTGGGCGGCCCAGGATTTTGAAAGCGAGCGAAGCTGCGCGACGGAGCTGACGATAAGGTTTGCGGCTTCATTCACCTCTTCCTCGGTGGTCGTGCGCGAGAGGGAGATACGAATGCTCGAGCGGGCGCGCTCCGGGCTAAGGCCCATGGCGGACAGGACGTGCGAGGGCTCTGCTGCGCCCGACTGGCAGGCGCTGCCGCCCGAAACGGAGAGGCCGTTGAGATCGAGCGTGATGACGAGTGACTCGGCATCGACGTGATCGAAGAAGAGATTGGAGGTGTTGGCGGTGCGCGCGTTCGTTGCGCCGTTGACGCCCGATGCGGGAACCTGGGCAAGTACAGTTTGTTCCAGGCGATCGCGGAGGGCAGAAAGAGACTCTGGGGTCGAACCAGGCACGGATGCGTCGGCGGGAGAGTTGAGCCAGGTGGACGCGAGGGCGGAGGCTTTGCCGAGGGCGACGATGCCGGCAACATTTTCAGTGCCGGCGCGGCGCTGGCGCTCGTGTGTGCCGCCGTGGAACAAGGGTGCCAGGCGTACCGTCTGCCGGACGAAGAGCACTCCGGTGCCTTGCGGCGCGTACATCTTGTGGCCGGAAACGGAGAGCAGGTCGACGTCCTTGAGCGATCCACTTGGCTTATCTTGCGCGCAGCTAAGGCTTAGATCGATGGGCAGTTTCCCCGCGCCCTGGACGGCGTCCGTATGGAAGAGCGTACCGTGGGTTTTCGCCATTTGGGCGAGCTGCGGGATCGGCTGAATGGTCCCCGTCTCGTTGTTGGCGAACATGATCGACACTAGGCGTGTGTTCGGCCGGAGGGCGGCGGACAGCGACTCGGGGGTGACCACGCCGTTGTGATCGCAGGGAAGATAGGTGACTTCGACGCCGCGTTTTTCAAGAGCCTGCGCGGCGTGGAGCACGGCGTGGTGCTCGATAGTGGAGGTGATAAGGTGCTGGCCGGGTTCGAGGACGCCGAAGAGCGCGAGATTGTCGCTTTCGGTGCCGCCGGAGGTGAAGACGATCTCCTGCGGCTTGGCGCCGAGCAGGCGGGCTACGGCGGAGCGTGCCTGCTCGACGGCGGACCGGGCGCGCTGGCCGGGCTGATGGATAGAGCTGGCGTTGCCAAACTGTTCGAGCAGGTAGGGGCGCATCGCCTCAAAGACCTCAGGCAGCAAAGGTGTGGTGGCGTTGGCGTCCATGTAGATTCGGCGCTGGGGCTGCAAGGATTCGCGCATGCACGTAAGTTTACCTTTTTCGAAGGTGCGTCTGCTTCGCTTTCCACCGCTTCAGCAGAGTGTCAGCGCTCGCTGGCTCGCGGCGCGGCGCGGGCGAAGAAGGTGATCGAGAGTCCGGCCGTGTCGATCTTGTTGCGCAGGCTGCGGTTGTAGAAGCCAGAGAGGGTCATGTGCGGGTTGACCGGCAGGTCGAGCGAAGTGGAGAAGCCGTTGTCCTCGGCAACGCCGCTGTTCATGGCCGTGGTGACCTTCTTTTTGCCCTTGCCGGTCGTGGAGTAAAGGGTCTCGGCGGCAACGGGCAGCTCCTCGTAGGCGTCGGCCTCAAAGCTGACTTGAAAGGGAAAACTGACGGAGGTGCCAGCCTGAAAGTGCGCGAGCGTGCCGACGGAGGTGTAGCTCTTGCGGATGCGGGCATCGACGAGTGCCGAAGAGTCTCCGATGCCCAGCTCTATGTCGGGGGTGAAGATACCGATGTCACGTTCAAAATGATGATTGAGGAAGTAGGTCACTTTCCCTGCGCCGAGGCCGTAGTCGGTGTTGCCGCTAGGCAGTCCGAGGGTGGCGGTAGCGTTGAAGTTGAAGAGGCGAAAGCTGTCGTCGTAGTGGCCGTTGAGGGCTGTGTCGCCGGGTACGAAATGCTCATTGGCATTGGTGTACAGCGGCTTGGCCTTGGTGCCTTTGGTGACGACGACGTTGATGTAGTCGAAGATGGGAACGCTGGCGTCGGCGGAGAAGGAGCGGTTGAAGCGCCAGGCGAGGTCCGGGGAGAAGACCGAGGACCAGCCATTGGAGCTGTCGTGCTGGCCGCTAATGCTGAGAGAGAGGTTGGGTCCACGGACGAAGGGAACGATGCCGACAGGCCCCTCATCATTGGTGGTGGCCGACGCGGTGAGGCCTCCACCGACTGCGACCGGAGTGGCCTGCGCGGAAAGGCCGGCAACCGCGAGCAGGACGCTGAGCAGGGCTACGAGCCGGACGTGCGAGGAAGGCGTCAAGGAGAGATGGAACAGCCAAGCATCTTGCGGAGCGACCATGGTTTCCGCGTGGGCAAGGTACCGTTTCCATGAGCTTCTCAGACAAGCTCACCGGGAGCAAGCGACAAAAGTGTTAGTCGGTGGAACTAACGTGCTGCGACGGGAGTGTACGGCTCCGGATAGGCCGGCCCGGTGTACTCGGCGCGCGGACGGATCAGGCGGTTGTCGTCGTGCTGCTCAAGCACGTGCGCCGCCCAGCCGGAGATGCGGGAGATGGCGAAGATCGGCGTGAAGAGATCGATGTCGATGCCGAGTGTGGTGTAGGTGCTGGCGGAGTAAAAGTCGACGTTGGCGTTGAGCTTCTTCTCGCTCTTGACGAAGGCCTCGATCTGCTGCGAAAGATCGAACCATTTCGTACTGCCCGCGGCCTTGCCCAGCTCTTCCGACATGCGGCGGAGGTGCGTGGCGCGCGGATCTTCGGTGGTGTAGACGCGGTGGCCGAAGCCGGAGATTTTTTCTTTACGCGCGAACATCTGGCGGACGTACTCGACCGGGTCGGCCCCTGCCGTATCGATGGCGTAGAGCAGCTTCATCGTGGCTTCGTTGGCTCCGCCGTGCAGCGGGCCTTTGAGCGCGCCGATGGCTCCGGTAATGGCGGAGTGCATATCCGAAAGCGTGGCGGCGATAACGCGCGCGGCGAAGGTGCTGGCGTTGAGCTCATGATCGGCGTGCAGGATGAGCGCGATGTCAAAGGCGCGGGTCGCGGTCTCGGAAGGTTTCTCGCCGTTCAACATCCAAAGAAAGTTGCCGGCGTGCGAGAGGCTGCGGTCGGCTTCGACAACAGGCTTGCCTTTGCGGATGCGATCGAACAGCGCAACCAGCATGGCAATCTGCGAGGTAAGGCGGAAGCTCTTGCGCAGGTTGGCGGCGTGGCTGGAGTCTTTCTCATCGGCGTCATAAATGGAGAGCAGCGAGGCGGCGGTGCGCAGAACCTCCATGGGCGAGGCGGAGGTCGGCACGGCGCGCAAGAGGTCGAGGACCTTGGGATCGAGCACACGCGCCGCGGCGAGCTCTGCGCCGAACGCGGTCAGTTCCGCCTTCGTGGGAAGTTTGCCGTTCCACAGCAGATAAGTGGTCTCTTCAAAGGTGGAGTGCTTCGCAAGCTCATGGACGTCGATGCCGCGATAGGAGAGCACGCCGGCGTCGCCGTCGATCCAGCAGATGGAAGAGGTTGTGGCGACAATGCCTTCAAGGCCTTTGGTTGCGGTAGCGGTGGACATAGGGCGATCTCCCTGCGAGGTTGGACCAGCCATCGCAGCAGCTAAATTTATAGCGGATTGAGGAAATGGTTGTCACGGGTCTGTGCGTTTACCGGATGAATTGTGCGAAATGGGTGAGGCCGGACGTCTGCCTGCGCCAATTCGTTCTCACGGCGACGGATAAGATGCATGCGGCTAACCCGTGTGCATTGCATGAGTGTAGGTCTATATAGTCGGTAGTTGCCGGAAGGCGTGTTGCCCACGAGGACTTCAAGGAGAAACGATGAGCGAAGAAGGAGCCGTAATCCAGAGTCGTCTATCGACGCCGTTGCTTGCCGGCGCGGGTCTTACCTTGCTGCTTGCGGTGAGTGCATTGATCTGGTGTTTTGGCTTGAACAACCATCTCTCGGTGGCGGAGAAGCAGTTGGCAGCGGCACAGGCGCAGAGTGCCGAGTTGGCCCGCAAGCAGGACCTGCTGAGCGCGCGGCTGAGTGCAACAGCCGAGACGCTGGGCAGGAGCGTAGGCCTAACGCAGAAGCAGATCGATGCGAAGACGCAGAATATTCTTGCCGCGCAGATCGCTCAAATGCAAGTCGTCAAATCGACGACGCTGCAGACGCAGAAGCTGGCTGAACAGCAGCAGGCGTCCGCCAAGCAGCTTGGCGCGGTGGCGTCCGATGTATCGAGCGTAAAGACCGACGTGAGCGGCGCCAAGGCGAGCATTGCCGATACGCAGAGCGACCTGGCATCGACCAAGGCGCAGCTGCAGCGGACGATGGGCGACCAGGGCGTGATGAGCGGATTGATTGCGCGTACGCATGACGAGCTTGAAACGTTAAAGCATAGAGGCGATCGCAACTACTACGAATTCACGCTGCAGAAGGGCGCAAAGCCGACACTGCTCTCGACCGTGAAGCTGCAGGCGAAGAAGGTGGATGACAAGCACTCAAAGTACACGCTGATGGTGAGCGCGGACGACCGCAACATCGAGAAGAAGGACAAGAGCCTGGATGAGCCGGTGCAGTTTTATACGGGAAAGGATCCAGTGCTGTTTGAGATTGTGGTGAACGTGATTGCAAAGAACCAGATCTCGGGATATCTTGCAACGCCGAAGGGCGCGGTGCAGCCGATGAGCGTTCCGCCTTTGAACTAGCCGGAACGACGCAAGACAAAGCGCGAAGTCTGTAAAACGCAACAAAGGGGTGCTTCGGGAGCACCCCTTTGCGTTTGCCTTGTTTGCCTCTGTCCACAGCTTCCTCGCGGTTGCCGCGTTGCCTATTCTCCCTGCGGCTGTGAGAGCGATCCCAAGCAGCTAACGAAGGTATAGTTTCGCGTAAAAAGCGTGTCAAGAGAAAAAGAGAGTCAACCGCGTTTCTTCGTGCACTTCACTTGCGTCCGCTTCGATCATGACGCTTACGAGAGATGGTGTGTGCGCTCGAGCAAAGGACGTGCGAGTCCAAGAAAGCCGACCAGGAAGTCTTGCAGCGTATGGGCGACGATGACGGCACGAAGGTCACCCTGCGAGCGCTGCGCGACGAAGCCGTACACGATGGCAAGAGCAGCCAAAGGCAGGATCGCGCCGAGACCTTCGTAGAGATGTACGGAGCCAAAGAGCATGGCGGCAAGCACGATCGAGAGTGCGGGCCGACGTGTCCAGGCGATAAGCTGCTGGAGCAGATAGCCGCGAAAGATGAGCTCCTCGCAGATGCCTGCGCTGAGCGAAACCCCGAACCAAAGCAGGAACTCGATCCGCGTGCGCGGCAGCAGGGCGAGGACGAAAGCTTCGTTACGGTGTTGGGCCAGCGGTGTCTTCAGCAGCGCAAGGGAGACGATGGCGATGACCACCAGGCCGCAAAGATAAACAGCGACTCCGAGACGGAAGCTTTGTGCGAGCGTGGAGACGCGATCGCGCAAGGCCCTGGCAAGAAACGCGCGACGCTGGTGGATGCCGGCGAGGACGAGTGCAAGCAGCACCCACTCCAGCAGCATGGTACTGGCATAACGCATGGCGGGCGCAGCGGGGTGAAGGTGAGGCGCAGAGGCGCGGGATCGGCCTACCAGCGTGGTGAGCGTGAGCAGCACGAAGAGCGCCACGGTATGCAGCCAGGAGGCGATGGGCTTGGGTCGCGCCTCGGGCCGGGGTGGAGGCGGTGTTGCGTAGGGATCGGGAAGCAGCGTCTCCGCAGAGGACATGGACGTATCGTACGGCGTCGCCGCAAGCGATCGGCTAGGCCATCGTCGAGAAGCATTGCGGACAACGAAGGCTTGCGTGCCCGGGGGTAGAGTAGGGAGGTGAAGCCGATCTCCGATAGCCTCATCTTGATTACGCTGCTGGTGGAGTTGGGAGTGGCAGCGGCGGTGTCCAGCTCGCTGGCAAGGTCAAAGACGTTTCGCGATCTGCTGCTGCTGCCGCACCGGACGTTGCAGCAGACGGCGCAGCTGCTGCTGCTGATCTGCGTGCCGCTGGTGCTGGGGGTCTGGATCCGGGTGCGGGTGCCAAACTTCCTGGCGGCGGATATCAGCTTCGAGGCGACGATCCTGCTGGGCATTCTGCTTGGCCCGCTGGCGGCGATGGCGGGAGGCGTGGCGCTGGCGCTGCCGGCGGTGTGGCACGGAGAGTACTGGGCGGCGGCGGTGAATGTGGCCGTGGCGGCGGTGGCGGGGACGTACAGGCGCTTCGCGGACCCGGAAGATGTGTGGTCGTTTTCTCCGCTGATCGACCTGAGCCTGTACCGCTGGGTGACCCGAAACCTGAAGCGGCCGAAGCTGGACCGGCAGATCCTGCTGCTGATGCTGATTACGGCGATGCAGTTTTGTACGAGCGAGCTCTCGCGGCTTTATCCGCGACATTTTTTCGAGCTTCATAGTAGCAAGTGGGGCTGGGAACTGGCGATCTGCCTGTGCGCGCCGGTGGTGGTGGGTATCCCGCTGAAGATCTGGAACCAGATCCGGATTGAGCGGAAGCTGGAGGAGCAGTCGCGGCTGCTGCTGCAGGCTCGGCTGGACGCGCTGCAGCGGCAGATCAACCCGCATTTTCTCTTCAATACTCTCAACTCCATCACGTCGCTGGTGCGGTCGCAGCCGGAGCTGGCACGGGAGATGATCGTCAAGCTGGCGAATATTCTGCGCGTGCTGCTGAAGGAGCGGGAGGCGTTTGTTCCGTTTGAGGAGGAACTGGCGTTCACCGACGACTACCTGGACATCGAGCAGGTGCGCTTCGGGGAGAAGCTGCGGGTGGTGAAGGAGATCGCCCCCGAGACGCTGCAGATTGTCGTGCCGAGCATGCTGCTGCAGCCGCTGATTGAGAACTCGATCAAGCATGGGCTGGAACCGCGGATCGAGGGAGGGACGGTAACGCTCCGAAGCCGCGTGCAGGTGGATGGGAAGCTGCTGATCGAGGTGGAGGATGATGGCGTGGGCATGGCTCCGGGCCGGGCGTCGGTAGGTGAGATCGTGCGGCCGGGGACGGGAATCGGGATGCGCAACGTGCGGGAGCGGATGCAGGTGCTGTACGGAACGGCGGCGGAGGTCACGATCGAAAGCCGGCCGGGGCGGGGAACGAAAGTGGTGCTGTCGATGCCGGTGGTCGAACGCGGTGGAGGTGGCTGGAACACGGTGCGGGATGCGGTAGAGGAGGTCGTGCGGGGGCTGGCCGGAAACTCGCGAGGATCTGGGGTGCGTCGGGTGTCTTAGGTGCCCGGATGCAGATGGGGGATGGGACTACCACTTTCGATCTTTTCTTTTCGGCTTCAGAAGC
>CAXTQE010000086.1:0-15862 GCA_964246225.1 uncultured Acidobacteriaceae bacterium
AGGGACTTCCCACCGCCGAGATTATCGCCGCCAACCTCCTCCCCGCGATCGAACGCATCTGGCAGCAGGCCTTCGCCCTTTCGCCCGAAGCCCTCGCCGAGCGCCGGCCCAGGCTTCTCGCCCTCGCCAAAGAGATTGAGCGCTTCTTCGGCCCCGAGTCCCAGCCCCGCACCCGCGCCGAGATCCTGCGCGATAACGCCAGCGCTTCATGACTCCGGAACCCGGCCCCGAGAAGCAAGAGACGGCAGAAGAGTTCTTCCTCCGCGCTGCTATCGCCGAGGCTCAAAACGCGCAGGCCGCCGGCGAGGTCCCGGTCGGCGCCGTCCTGGTCCGCAACCATGAAATTCTCGCCACCGGCGCCAACCGCGTCATCCGTGACTCCGACCCTACGGCCCACGCCGAAATCGTCGCCCTCCGCGCTGCCGGCCGCGTCCTCAGCAACTACCGCCTGCTCGACTGCGTGCTCTATGTCACGCTCGAGCCCTGCGCCATGTGCGCCTCGGCCATCCTGCACGCCCGCCTCCGCCGCCTCGTCTACGCCGCGCCCGACCCCAAAGCCGGAGCCTGTGGTTCGGTCCTCGAAGTCCTCAACCATCCCCGCCTGAACCATTGCGTCGAAGTCACCCGCGGCCTGCTCGCCGAAGAGTGCAGCGCCCTGCTGACCTCTTTCTTTCGTGCCCGCCGCAGCGCACCGTAGCGTTCTTCGCGGGTTGCGCTCCCTTCTTTGTCATTTCGCGCATCTACTCCTTTAGATTTCAGGAGCTCTCATGCCTCGCTTTACCGGCAAAGTCGCTATCGTCACCGGCTCATCCTCCGGCATCGGCCAATCCATCGCAATCCGCCTCGGTTCCGAAGGAGCTTCGGTCGTCGTCGACTACCGCAGCCACATCGACGCAGCCAACGAAACCAAGTCCAAGATCGAAGCCGCCGGAGGTAAAGCCATCGTCGTCTCCGCCGACGTTACTAAGCCCGCCGACGTCCAGAATCTGGTCGAACAAGCCTATGTCCAGCTCGGCGGCTGCGACATCCTCGTCAACAACGCCGGCGTCGAACGCCACGCAGCCTTCTGGGAGGTCACTGAGGCCGACTACGACCTCGTTCTCGATACCAACCTCAAGGCCGCCTTCTTCCTCTCCCAGCGCTTTGTGCAGAAAGCCATGGAGGCCAAAAAGCCGGGCCGCATCATCAACATCTCTTCAGTCCACGAAGATATGGTTTTTCCTAACTTCTCCAGCTACTGCGCCGCCAAGGGAGGCATACGCATGCTCATGCGCGATCTCGCCATGGAGCTCGGCCCGCACCAGATCACCGTCAACAACGTTGCGCCGGGAGCCATCGATACCCCCATCAATGCCTCCCTGCTCAATAACAAACCCGAGCTCGACGCCCTGCTCAACAACATCCCCCTAGGCCGCCTTGGCAAGCCAGAAGAGGTCGCCGGTGTAGTCGCCTTTCTTGCCTCGGACGACGGAGCCTATGTCACGGGCAGCACCTACTTCATCGATGGCGGCCTGATCCGCAACTACAAAGAGCAGTAGCTCCGCCACTCGCTCCAAAGGAAATCGACCGCATGCGCATCGCCTATCTCGACTGCTTCGCCGGCATCTCCGGGGACATGTTTCTCGGAGCGCTTCTGGATGCCGGCGTCCCTTTTTCGGTTCTGGCAGACGCAGCCGGGGCCCTGAACCTCGGTGCCTCGCTGACCGTTGAAACCGTCGATCGCTCGGGCATATCCTCAAAGAAAGTTACCGTCTTCGAGCACGGCACGCCCGCAGAGTCCGAAGTTCCGCACAGCCACTCGCATATTGAGCACCAGCATGCTCACGATCACACCCACACGCACCAGCCGCAAACCCAGCACCTCCACAAGACCGGCCAAGCTCATACCCATGAGGAAGCTCCCACCCAGGAGTCCGGCGAAGCCCACACACATACGCACGTCCACGGCCGTTCCCTCACCGTGATTCGTCAGCTGATCCAATCCTCCCCTCTCGCCGCCCCGGTGAAAGTACTTGCCATCCGCGCCTTCGAGTTGCTGGGTGCCTCCGAAGCCAAGATCCATAACGTCCCGGTCGACGATATCCACTTCCACGAAGTAGGCGCGGTCGACGCCATTGTCGATATCGTTGCGGCCTCGGCCGGCATCGTTCACCTTGATATTGGCGCCTGGCAAAGCTCTCCGCTCAACGTCGGTGGAGGCATGGTGGTCTGTGCCCACGGCACCTTCCCCGTTCCCGCGCCTGCCACGGCGGACCTCCTCCGCGGCATGCCCACCTACAGTGCCCATGTCCAAAAAGAGCTCGTCACCCCTACTGGCGCGGCCCTGATCAAGGCTCTCAACCCCATGTTCGGCCCCCAACCTGCCATGGAAGTCGAGCGCATCGGCTACGGTGCCGGTTCTCGCAATCCCAAAGACTTCCCCAACGTCCTCCGCCTCTCCATCGGCGAGTCTTTGGCGCAAGTAAGTCCGGGTGCCCCATCTCAAACAGCTTCATTATTTGAGGTGGGCTCAACTAACTCCGCCCAGACAGTCACCCTGCTTGAAACAGCCCTTGACGACCTTTCCCCGCAACTGATCGCCCACGTCGCCGAACAGGCTCTCAAGCTCGGTGCGCTCGACGTCATGCTCACCCCTGTCCTTATGAAAAAGGGCCGCCCCGGCACCCTGATCACCTTGCTGTGCGAGGAAGATCAGCAGCCCGCACTGGCCCGCCTTCTGCTCACCGAGACCAGCACTCTCGGCATCCGCATCTCGCGCCAGCAACGCATCTGCCTCGACCGGCGGCATGTTCCCGTTGCAACTCCCTACGGCGAGATTCGTGTGAAGACTGGCACGTTGCGCGGAGAAGAATTGAACGCCGCACCCGAGTTCGAGGATTGCCGCATTGCAGCCTCCAGCCACAGTGTCCCCATCAAGCTCGTCCAACAGGCGGCAATCGCAGCCTACGTCTCTCAAAAAGCATGACCCCAAAGTTTGTTCTAGACGTCCTGCGTGACGTTCAATGTGGCACCCTAACGCCGGACCAGGCCTCCACCCGCCTGGCCAATCTTCCGTATGAGTCCCTAGGCTCAGAAGATTCCGGCACCCCCGAAGCTCGCATCGACCATCACCGCGAGCTCCGCACCGGCCTCCCCGAAGTCATCTACGCCGCCGGCAAGACCCCTACGCAGACTGCCGAGATCTTTGCCCACATGGCCGCGGCCGGCTCCCCTGACTCTCGCGCAAAGGTCCTCGCTACCCGCGCCACTGCCGACCACTTCGCCGCCGTGCAAGCCCTCACCCCGGCCGCCACCTGGCACGAGCAGGCACGCTGCATTACTTTTGATCCAACTCCCGAAACTACCACCCGAGGCCACGTCGCCATCCTCTGCGCCGGCACCAGTGACCTTCCCGTCGCCGAAGAGGCCGCGATCACGGCTTCTCTCTTCGGCGCGCGCGTCACCCGGCTCTACGACGTCGGCGTCGCCGGCCTGCATCGGTTGCTCTCCGTGCGTCCCCAACTTCTTGAAGCGAACGTCGTCATCGTCTGCGCCGGCATGGAAGGAGCTCTTCCGTCGGTCGTTGGAGGCCTCGTCGCCGTCCCCGTGATCGCCGTCCCCACCTCGGTCGGCTATGGAGCTTCGTTCGGCGGCCTGGCCGCGCTGCTCGGCATGCTCAACTCGTGTTCCCCCAACGTCTCCGTCGTCAATATTGACAATGGCTTTGGAGCCGCGTACTCCGCCACTCTGATCGCTCGCGCGGCCTCCCGCTAGCTTCGGCTTTCGACCGCTCAAACCGGACCGGAGACGCGGAGTCTGTCCTCCGCATCTCATCAGATTAACCTCTAGGAGATCCTCATGGAACGCCGTGACTTCCTCAAATCCGCCACTGCCGGCGTCGCTGCTGCTGCCGCACCCACGTTTGCTCAGTCCGGCCACACCTCCGACCGAGCCCCCGTCAAGCGCGCCGAGTCGCCCAACATGATCTACCGCGAGCTCGGCACCACCGGCGAGCGCGTCTCCGCCATCGGTATGGGCGGCTACCACATGGGCAAGCCCGACATCAGCCAGCAGCAGGCCATCACCCTCATTCGCCAGGCGATCGATCGCGGCATCTCCTTCATGGACAACTGCTGGGACTACAACGACGGCATCTCCGAAGTGCGCATGGGCCAGGCCCTCAAGGACGGCTACCGGCAAAAGGTCTTCCTCATGACCAAGCTCGACGCCCGCACCGCCAAGGACTACGACAAGCAGCTTGAGCAGTCCATGGGCCGGCTCGACACCGACGTTATCGACCTAGTCCAGTTTCATGAGATCCTCCGTTTTGAAGATCCCGACCGCATCTTCGCCGACAACGGGGCCATCCACGCTGCCATGGCCGCACGCCAGGCCGGCAAGATTCGCCACATCGGCTTCACCGGCCACAAAGACCCGCAGATTCACCTGCGCATGTTTGAAGTCGCCCAGCAGCACGGCTTCAAATTCGACTCGGTCCAGATGCCGGTCAACGTCTTCGACGCGCACTTCCGTTCCTTCACCAACGATGTCATCCCCGTCGCGGTGAAGGCCGGCACCGGAGTCCTTGCGATGAAGACCTTCGGCGACGGCCACATGCTCAAGACCAACACCTTCAAGCCGATGGACGCACTCCGCTACGGCCTGACGATTCCCGGAGTCTCCGTCGTAATCACCGGCATGGAGCGCCCTGAGGTTCTCGATCAAGCATTTGCAGTCACGCAGAACTTCAAGCCCATGCCCCAGGCCGAGCAGGCTACCCTTCTCGCCGGCACACGCGAAGCCGCGCTGACCGGAAAGTACGAGCCGTTCAAGACAACCAACATGTTCGACGGCACAGCACAGAATCCCAAGTGGCTGGGAGGCGATCAGGCGAAGGAAGAAAACCCATCCGCCACCCCGCCAAGGCTCATCCCTAGCTAAATCAAACGTATGTCAATCTAAAAAGGCCTGTTCTCCCCAAGAGAAACAGGCCTTTTGATCTTTCACAAGGTACATCCAGGAATATGGTGGAGTTGAGCGGGATCGAACCGCTGACCTCCTCGTTGCGAACGAGGCGCTCTCCCAACTGAGCTACAACCCCATATTTCGAAGCCAGCCCACACGGAACAGGACGCGCTGCGACTCACTCCGAGTGTACCAGTAGCCGTGTTCCGACTCAACCAGGATGCCTTGCCCTCGGGCTATGCCGGACAGGGCATCCCTGATTTATCTTCTGTTCGTCGCTGCGCCAGCCGCACTCTTTAAGGTGCTCGGCTTGCCGCAGTAGCCGAGATCCGGTCGTCGCTCTACTCCAGTACGACCATGCCCGATGGATTCTCCGGCGTGGTCCCGCGAAACGGATCCGTGGGAAGGAACATCCGGAACACGCTGCCGCTTCTACCTGGCCGGACGCTCGATCGCATCTGCAGCGAGCCGAAATGCTTCTCCACAATTCCCCTCGAGATCCACAATCCCAGCCCCGTGCCGTTTTCGCCCTTGGTCGTATAGAACGCCTCGAAGAGCCGCGATTGGACCTCCGCAGCCATGCCATGGCCGATATCGGCAACGGTGATACGAACCCCCAGGCTGCCGTTCTTCCATAAGCGCGCCCTACCCGAACGCACGATCAGGCGGCCTCCGGTCTTCATCGCCTCAATCGCGTTGCTGATCAGGTTGTTCAGCACCTGGCGAATCTCGCCCTCGTAACAGGTGACTGGGTCGCCGAGGCCATGCTGTACAAGAAGCTCCACTCCAGCATTGGCGAGTCGGCCCGCATACAGCCCGAGACTCGGCTCGAGCAGCGCCTCCGCCGTCAACGAGCGCGGCCTGGTCGACTGCCGATGGAAGCGCAGCGTATGGCTGACGATCTGCGAGACCCGCGCCAGTTCATGGTCCGCCGTGTTCAGATACCCTCTCACCTCGTCCGGAAGCGCAGGACTAAGCCGCGCCAGGTACAAAAGATTGGTGACCGACTCAAGCGGGTTGTTGATCTCGTGCGAGATGGAGGCGGCCAGCCGGCCCACGGCGGCGAGCTTCTCGTTCTGAATCAGCGCCGACTCGGACTTCTTCTGCTGGTCGATGTCGGAGAGCACGACCACACCTCCGGTTACCCCGCCTTCGGGGTTCAGGATGGGGGCAGCAGTAAGGGCAACCCAGCCCTGGGTTCCGTCTCCCCGCTGATACAGAAACTCCTCCGCGGGAAGCGCGCGACCGGCCTTCATGGCACGGGGCAGAGGAAATTCCTCCGCCAGCACGCGCCGGCCATCGGGGTGGTAGGCGGTCCAGGCTCCATGTCCCTCCACGTCCAGGGTAGGGATCAAAGGATGCCGGACGATGGATTCCAAACGCCGGTTGCCGAGAACGATCTCGCCGGAGGCCTTGGCAACGAGCACGCCAACCGGAAGGCTGTCGAGCACAACCTGCAGTGTCTCGCGCTCCTGTTTCAATTCGGCGATGCTGTCGCGGATCTGGTATTGCCTCGCCCGTGCGCGCAGGGCAGCGCGGACGCTGCTGACCAGGGTTGCGGTGCGGATCGGACGCTCAAGCAGGATAGGTGCGCCGAGAGGGATCCACACCCGTTCGAGAGAACGAGTCCGTGCGGTCTCCCGGCCATCTCCGGTCAGGATCAGGATAGGGAGATCGGACCAGGAAGGCTGATCGCGGATCAGCTCGCCCAGATGCTCAATGAACGCGGTCTGCAGAGCCTCTTCGGCGATGAGCAAAGGGCCGAGCGGGCCGGAGTCAGGCTCCTTGGTGGACAGCAGAGCGCTGCTCGAGACCTGGGAGGGAACCTGGCTGGCAAGCAGAACGGAACAGATCAGCTCCGCATCCCGCCCGGTCGGCGCAATCACACGGACCACAAGACTCATCGATCAAGCCTCGCTGTCGCCGCTGTTTGTCTCACTCAGCAGGTCGGGGACACCGGTCAGGATTCCACGGAAGCCGCGCAAAGGCTTGCCCACTTTTATGCTGGAATCGAACAAAGAGAACTCCCGCAACGCTCGTTCGTGGCGGCCGACTCTTTGCTTCAGCACGGCGATAGCCTGGCGGATCTCCCCCGCCGCCTCGAAGTACCGGAGCAAAAGAACGGTGTCGGCAAGATAGCTGACGTCAAGGTCGGTCTGTATGCTTCCGACCAGTCCATGCTGAGTGAGTACCAGAAAGGTGACGATCCCTTTCTGGTTGAGGTAGGCGACCAACTCGTGAAGTTGAAGGATAAGATCGCGTTCCCCCGGCATGGCGTTGAGCAGGCCGTTCAAGCTGTCGATCACGACCACGCGGGTGTCGCGCTCTTCGACGTCGGCCCGAATCTGCGCGATGAACTCGCCGGGAGACAGTTCCGCGGGATCGACCTGGGACATGGCGAGCATGCCGAGGCGAATCTGCTCGCGAACAGGGAGGCCGAGCGCTTCGGCACGGTCCTGGGCGGTCTTGAGAACTTCGTCGAAGGAGTAGACGATGGCCCGATCGCCTCGTTGGGAGGCGGAACAGGCAAATTGCATAGACAGGGTCGATTTGCCCGCGCCCGTGGGTCCGACCAGCAACGTGGAGGAGCCGCGGGCTATGCCTCCGCAGAACATCTCGTCCAGGGCAGGGATACCACTGAGGACACGCTCATCCGGGAAGGTCTTAGTGTGTTCGTTGGCGATGAGCCGGGGAAAGATGCGGAGTCCTCCGGTCTGGATCGTGTAGTCGTGGAAGCCCTCGCGAAAGGCGCTTCCGCGCAGCTTGAGGATCTCCACCTGCCGACGAGTGACGCCGTAGCTGCGTGGAACTTTGTCCAGGCGGATCACGCCGTGGGCGATGCTTTGCAGCTGCATGTCGCTGCCATCGGCGGAGCGGTCGTCGAGCAGCAGAACGGTGGTGTCGCGGCCGGCGAAAAATTGCTTGAGCGCGAGCAGCTGGCGGCGGTAACGCATGGTATCCGCGGCGAGAAGCCTGAGCTCGGAAAGGGAGTCGATGACGATCCGCGACGGTTTTTCGGTCTCGATGAGCTGGGTAAGTTTGTGAATGGTGGAGACGAGCTCGACTTCGCTGGGGTGGAAGACGGTATATTGCTGCTCTGGATGAAGGGTTGCTTCTTCGGGGACGAACTCGGCGATGGAAAGCTCGTCGACCTGCCATCCGTGAGACTGGGCGGACGCTTCCAGTTCTCGCTTGGACTCGGACAGGGTAATGTAGAGAGCCTTCTCACCAGCCAGGATGGCGGTGCGGATAAACTGCATGGCAAGCGTGGTCTTGCCGGTTCCGGGACTTCCCTCCAGCAGATACATCTGGCCCACAGGCAGGCCGCCCGAGAGAATATCATTCAGCCCCTGCACGCCTGTATCAACTCGAGAGGGAGCTATCGGTTTATTCATGGGCCTATGATACCGCCTGACTCCCTGGTCTTTGGAGGCAGATGGCCGCTTGAGTACGATGGTAACCATCCTGACTAAGGGGTGGGCTCGGAGCACCTCGACTCGCCCTGGATGGCGACGACCTTTGATCTGGCTTTCTGGACGTCAGGGAGCAGGAGGCCAGCACGCTTACCGGGGCGAAGATCTCGAAGTCGACCTCGGCTTGGCCCGATTTTGGCGATGTTTAGCTCCTAGGTGAATCGATGCACCGCAAGGCGAGCAGCACGCTCGACTCAATGCAACAAAGTGGGTCGTTTTTCAAGCTTGACTACACGCACGGCAAAATGGAGGAAGAGGATAAGAAAGAAAACAACATCTCTATACTCGAGCAAGGGCGTCATACGCTCAGCACACATAGAACAACAGAGGGCAAACCACTGATGCACAAGGAAGCTCGCCGGGTAGTGATTGTGGGGGCCGGACCCGGAGGCCTTGCAGCTGCGCTTCTTTTAGCCAAATCCGGAGTCAAGGTAACCGTTGTCGAGAAGCGCGGACAGGTAGGTGGCCGTACCTCCACGATGGAGCAGGATGGCTTCAAGTTCGACATTGGGCCTACTTTTTTTCTGTATCCACGGGTGTTGCGGGAGATCTTCAGCGCGGCCGGCTACGATCTGGACCGAGAGATCCCGATGACACGGCTCGACCCCCAGTACCGGCTGGTCTTTGGTTCGGGTGGGGAGCTGCTGGCTACGCCCAACATCGACCGGATGGTGGAGTCGATCGCGGCTATCTCCCCCGAAGATGCCCTGCGCTTTCGCACCTTCATCCTGCGTAACCGGAACAAGCTGCAAAAGTTTTTACCATTCCTGCAAAGCCCTTTCGAGAGCTGGCGAGATCTGGCCAAGCCCGGAATGCTCAAGCTGCTGCCTCTATTGGCGCCGTGGCGTTCGCTCGACGAAGACCTGCAGATTCACTTCAAGGATGAACGTATCCGGCTGGGGTTCAGCTTCCAGTCGAAGTACCTTGGCATGTCCCCCTTCCGGTGTCCGAGCCTGTTCTCCATTCTGTCTTTCCTTGAATATGAGCACGGCGTCTTTCATCCCACCGGAGGATGCGGTTCGGTGACGAAAACCATGGCTCGACTTGCACGTGAACTGGGAGTCGAAATTTTGCTGAATGAGCCTGTCGAGAAGGTTCTGGTCGAAAACGGCAAGGCTGTTGGCTTACAGACGAGTTCGCGCAAACTGCAGGCGGATGCGGTCGTGGTAAATGCAGACTTCGCCGGCGCGATGCGCAAGATGGTACCGAATCAACTGCGCAAGAGATGGACAAACGAGAAGCTCGCGAAAAAGAAGTACTCGTGCTCGACGTTCATGATGTACCTGGGAATCGATGGCTGCTACGACGACGTCTCACACCATACGATTTACCTGGCAGAGAACTACAAGGACAACCTTCGCGACATTGAAGAGAGGCATCGGCTGTCAGAAAATCCTTCTTTCTATGTACAGAATGCATCGGTGACGGATGGAACGCTGGCTCCCAAGGGACAAAGTACGTTGTACGTGCTGCTGCCGGTGACGCATGACACGGGCTCGGTGGATTGGGCAAAGGAGACTCCGCGGTACCGTGCGCTGGCGATCGAACAGATGGAGAAGATCGGGATCAAGGATGTGGAGCGACGCATCCGAACCGAAAAGATCATCACACCGGCGGGCTGGACGGAGGAGTTCGATCTGTACAGAGGGGCGACGTTCTCGATGGCGCACTCGCTCGATCAGATGCTCCATCTACGTCCGCACAATCGCTTTGAGGATATCGATGGGATGTACCTGGTTGGCGGCGGAACTCACCCCGGAAGCGGCTTGCCGGTGATCTTCGAGTCGGCGCGGATTACCTCGCGACTGCTTCTCGAAGATCTCAAGGTCGAGCCGCAGTGGGAGAACGGAAAGGCAGAACAGCCCATCAGCCGCGAGCTTGTTGGGGCAGCATAATGGCAGCGGCGGCAGTGGCAGCGGCGGCAGTAATAGAGCAGCAACAAACCAGCTCCAGCGTCGGGAGTATCGACCCGGCGCAGACAGCTCGAAGAAAGTGGGCGGAAGGCCCGGTTACCGAACGTTTGCGTCTACTGCATGCGGTTGAGGGTACGCTGGCCTCAGCCCATGCAGCTCTGGTAGACGCTCTTCCTGCAACCCTGGCAAGGACGCGCGCTGATTCCTACGCCTCCGAGTTGCTTCCTCTGTTGGCCGCATGCCGTTTTCTGGTGCGCTCAGCAGCGGATGTGCTCAGGCCGCGACGGCTGGGGCGCAAGGGACTTCCCTTCTGGCTCGGCGGTCTTCGGACCGTCGTGCATCGGGTTCCTCTCGGTACGGTTCTGGTCATTGGACCGGCAAATTATCCGCTCTTTCTTCCGGGGGTGCAGACTTTGCAGGCTCTGGCGGCAGGAAATGCCGTGGTCTGGAAGCCGGGCAAGGGTGGGCGCCCGGTGGCGGAGATCTTTGCGGCTGCACTTGTCCGGGCGGGTATTCCGCCTGAGCTCCTGCGGATAACAGATGAGTCTCCGGGGGCCGCGATAGAAGAGATGCGGGCCGGGGTCGACAAGATCATCTTTACCGGTTCGGCTACGGCAGGACGAGCGGTGCTAAAGCTGGCTGCGGAAAATACAACGCCCGTGGTGGCGGAGTTATCCGGATGCGATGCGGTCTTTGTGCTGCCCTCGGCCGATAAAGATTTGGTGCTTGATGCGCTTTGCTTAGGCATGCGGCTGAACGGTTCGGCGACCTGTATGGCTCCGCGGAGGCTTTTTCTGCTTGGGGATGAGCCCGCGTCTCTGCTGAGAGACTTACAGGAGCGTTTCGCGGCGATGGACGGAGTGGTGCTGCCGTCGCGAACCAGAGAGCAGGTTCGCTCCCTGGTATCGGATGCGGTGAACTGCGGCGCGGCGGTTTGCGGCGATGTGGACACGGAAGCGATGAAGCCGGTGCTTGTGCTTGATGGAAGTCCAGGCATGGAGATCGCACAGGCGGATGTGTTCGCACCGGTGCTCACAGTGATCCGAGTCGCCAACGTGGAAGAGGCGCTCGCGGCGGACCAGGCATGTCACTTTGGTCTGACAGCGGCGATCTTTGGAGAGGTACGGGAGGCCCAGGCGATGGGTGCGCGGCTTGAGGTGGGGACAGTCCTCATCAACGATCTGATTGTGCCCACGGCCGATCCACGGGTGTCCTTCGGTGGACGGCGAGGCAGCGGGTTTGGTGCGACGCGCGGGGCAGAAGGCCTGCTCGAGATGACAGCAGTGAAGACAGTTGCAGTGCGGCGGACCAAGAGCAAAAGGCAAGCCAGCAGCAAGCGACAGTACGAGCCAACCGGGGAAGCACAGGAAGCGTTGTTTTCCGGAGTGGTGGGTATGAGTTACGGCGCGACGATGCGCGAACGTATCACCGGCCTGCGAGCCATGCTGGCCGCGGCAAAACGAATCAAGAAAGACGAAGCGGCAAGGGAGAGACGATGAAGGTTGGCGTAGTCGGCAGTGGATTGGCGGGTTTGACCGCGGCATGTACGCTGGCCGCTCGCGGGCATGAGGTTGAGGTTTTTGAGAAGAACCCATGGCTTGGCGGTAAGGCGGCACAGTTGAAGGAGCAAGGCTTCCGCTTCGACATGGGGCCGACGATCTTGATTCAGCCGTCGGTGCTGCGTCGCGTCTTTGAAGAGGCCGGGCGCAAAACCGAAGACTATATCCCAATGGTTCGACTGGACCCGCAGTGGCGGTGCTTCTTTGAGGATGGCAGCCGCCTGGACCTGAAGGATAACGCCACGGAGATGGCGGCCTCACTCGATGCGATCTGGCCGAAGATGGGCGCGGGCTACCTTAAGTTTCTGGAAAAGTCGGAGCAGTTGCACTCCATCTCGGATCGCTTCTTCTTCTGGCGATCGATCGGATCCATGCGCGACACGATGGATGTGAAGGGCGCGTTCGACATCAAGGTGCTGAAGGATGTTATGCGGATGCGATTGGGCAGCACCGTATCGGGAGTGATCCGCGAGCACATTCCGGATACGAATGTGGCGCAGATGCTGGACCACTTTGTGCAGTATGTCGGCTCATCTCCGGACGCTTCGCCGGCCATCCTGTGCGCCATCGGACACATGCAGATGGAAGAAGGAATCTGGTACCCGATGGGCGGGACCCGCGCAGTGCCGGAAGGCCTGGTCAAGCTGGGCAAAGAACTGGGTGTGGTCTTCCATCCAGATACGGATGTGGCACGGATCAACACGGATGGCTCAGCGCGTGGGCACAAGCCAGGCAAGGTCACAGGGCTGACGACGATGGACGGACGCAGCTTCCAGTTCGACGCGGTGGTATCGAACTCGGATGCGGTACGAACGCATCGAGAGCTTGTCGGCGGAGCCGCAGCGCGGAGCTTCGAGCACAAGCGCGAGTATGAGGCCGCATGTTCAGGCGTTGTGCTTTACCTGGGCCTGAACAAACGCTACGACCACCTGGCGCACCATGATTTTGTGTTCTCGCGGGATCCGCACGAAGAGTTTCACGCCATCTATGACAAGGGCGAGCCGGCGCCGGACCCGACCTGCTACCTGGCCGCAACCGCGGCAACCGATCCGACGAGCGCTCCGGAGGGCGGCGAAGCGCTGTACGTCCTGGTGCACACGCCGTACCTGCGGCCGCATCAGGACTGGAAGAAAATGTTCCCGGCGTATCGGCAGGTGATTTTGGATAAGCTGAAGCGGACAGCTGGCCTGACGGACATCGAAGATCGCATCGTGTTCGAGTCGCACCTGACGCCGCAGGACATTCACGATCGCTACCGGGTGCTCGACGGCGCGATCTACGGGATCACCAGCCACGGTGTCTTCCAAGGGGCGTTCAAGCCTGCGAATCGCTCGAAGGAGCTGCCCGGGCTGTACCTGGCAGGCGGCGCGGCGCATCCTGGGCCCGGCATGCCCATGGTGATGATGTCGGGCTGGATCGCTGCAGACTCGCTCGACCAGGATGCCGGAAAGCAGGCTCCTAGGCGAGGCATCCGGCAGGAGCAGTTCGATAAGGTGGCCGTCGCTTAGAGTAGGCTTGCCAGAGTGATCGAAGCGCCTCCCATCTCGAGGTTTGTGCTGTGGTTCTTCCGACGCATCGTGCGCGGATACTTCCGCCGGCAGTTCACCGCGGTGCGACTGACGCGAACGTCCAATCTGCGTGGACTGCGCGGGGAAGGTGCCGAGCGGCTGCTGCTGTACGCAAACCACGGGTCGTGGTGGGATCCGATGATGTGCGTCCTGCTAGCGCGGAAGCTGATGCCGGAGCGCAAGCACTATGCACCCATGGATGCCGTTTCGCTCGAACGCTACAAGATCCTGAAGTACATCGGCATCTTCGGCGTGGAGACGAAGACGGCGCGCGGGGCGGCACAGTTCCTGCGCAAGGGCTTGGCGATCCTGGCGCAGGGAGGTGTACTGTGGGTGACTCCGCAGGGCCGGTTTGCCGATAGCCGGGAACGTCCGCTGGTTTTCAAACCGGGGCTGGCAGCCTTGGCGGCGAGGACGCCGGGAGGATGCACCGTGCAGCCGCTGGCGATAGAGTACGTATTCTGGGATGAGCGGCTGCCCGAAGCTTTGCTGCACTTTGGTCAGCCTGTCCTGGTTCGCGGGCAAACCGCGGCCGAGCTGGATGTGCAGCTGCAGGCATCTCTGCTCGAAGCCATGGAAACGCTGCGGGAGTTCTCCATGGCACGGGATGGGTCGGCGTTCGAGGTGCTTCAGGCCGGACGTGCAGGTACAGGTGGCTACTATCAGTTTGGGCAGAAGATGCTGGCCTGGGTGCGTGGGCGCAGGTTTGAGCCGCAGCATACGCGGCCTGCGGTTCCCATGCGGCGCGAAGAGCACGGGTGATGATCCTTTTCTCGTTGCTCTGCCTGGCGTGTGCGGGCATACCGGCAATCCTGTTCTTCCTCAACCTGCGGGCGTACGTGGCGCCTCCGCCGGTAGAGAGTACTTCCCTGCCCGCGGTGTCGGTACTGATTCCGGCGCGGGATGAGGCACATGGGATTGAGGCAGCCGTACGCGCGGTGCTGGCCAGCCAGGATGTGATGTTCGAGGTCGTGGTCATGGACGATGGCTCGACCGATGGAACGGATACGATCGTACTCAAGCTGGCGGAAGAGGATCCGCGGGTGCGGCTGGAGCGAGCGCCTGCGCTGCCGCGGGATTGGAACGGCAAACAGCATGCCTGCTGGGCGCTGGCGCACGCGGCCCGGTATCCAGTGCTGTGCTTTGTGGATGCGGATGTGCGGCTGGCGCCGGAGTGCGTGGCGCGCATGACCGGGTTCCTGGAGCGTGGCGACAACGGGCTGGTAAGCGGCTTTCCGCGGCAGGTGACGGAGACGTTCCTGGAATGGATGCTCCTGCCGCTGATCCACTTCGTGCTGCTGGGATTCCTGCCGATCAGCAAGATGCGGGAAGGAACGGAGCCTGGCTTTGCGGCAGGGTGCGGGCAGTTCCTGATGGCGCGTCGAGAGGCTTACTTTGCCTGTGGAGGCCATAGCGGGATCAAGCTAACCATGCACGACGGGCTGCGGCTGCCGCGGCTGTTTCGGGAGCATGGGTACAGGACCGACCTGGCGGACTTGACGGAGCTGGCGAGCTGCCGCATGTATACCTCGGCCGCGCAGGTGTGGAGTGGCTTGGCGAAGAATGCTACTGAGGGGATTGCCGCTCCGGCAAGGATTGTGCCGGTATCGCTGGTGTTGATGCTGGGGCAGGTATTGCCGTTTGTTCCGCTATTCCTCATGCTCACATCGCCTTTGTTTGCTCTTCACTTAGAGCCACTAAGAATGGATATTTACACCACGCAACCGTATCGTCTTGCAATCATGCTGAGTTCGCTGGTCTTTGCAGCATTCGCAGGATGGAGCGTGCGGCTTGCATCAGCGAAGCGGTTTAAGCAGGACTGGCGGAGTGCTTTGCTGCATCCGTTGGGGATTCTACTGCTGCTGGGTGTGCAGTGGTATGCGCTGCTGCGGAAGCTTTCAGGGCGGTCGGTGAGTTGGCGGAATCGGGCTTACGCGGAGCAGTAAAGACTGGTTGCGACGACGACCACCCAGGTCTCAGATGCGAGACCTGGGGCACACCTGGGTTAGTGGCTGTTGAGCAGCGCTTTGAGGATTGTGTGGCCGACGCGCCAGGCATTTTCGAGGGCGGGCAGGTAGGCGGAGTAGGTGGCGACCTTGGTTTCGGCTAGGCTCTCGGCGGCGCTGATGCCGGGGCGTTGCTGGTCGAAGTTCGAGACGGCGCGGAGGATCAGGATTCGGTTGAAGTTGATTCGACCGGCGTTCGCGAGAAAGCGGAGCGATTGCAGGATGCCGTGGTCTTCCATGGCAGTAAGGGCGTAGGTGGCGCGGCCCCCGGTCTGGTAGTCGACCCAGGCGCGGGCGCGCTGGCTGAGCAGCTCGCCGTGCCAAAAGGTGGAAGAAGCCAGCTCGTCTCCACGGAGGACAGACGGCGGTTGGTGAGCGGTTCCAGCAGGGGTGAACTGT
>CAXTQE010000087.1:0-15833 GCA_964246225.1 uncultured Acidobacteriaceae bacterium
GTCGAGCGGCGCGCGGAGGAAGATGCGGTACTCGTATGTTTTGCGGAGGGCGCTGTGGCGCGCGTGGAAGGTTGCGGGGGCGTGCTCGGCGTAGAGAACGCGGATGGCTGAGGGGAGCTTGCGATTGAGGGCGCGCAGCAGGTTTGGCGGGGGGATGGGTGAGTCGAGGGCGAAGCTGGCGACCTGGCCGAGGGCGTGTACTCCGGTGTCGGTGCGGCCCGAGCCTTGGGGGAGGACGATCTCCCCGGTGATCTCGCGGAGAGCGGCGGCCAGGGTGCCCTGCACGGTGGGCAGCGCGGGCTGGACCTGCCATCCGTGGAACGCGGTCCCGTCGTAGGCCAGGGTGAGTTTCCAAACGCGCATGCGTCTCAGCAAAGTATCACGGCGCGGCTGGAGAGCGGAACGGGGTCTGCGGGTTGGTATAGTTATGCCATGGAAACAGTGAAAACGGTGCTTCCCGGCGGCGTTGCCGGCGGCGTTCCCGGTGGCGTGGGTGGACCGCCGTACGCCCGGGGGGAAGGATCGGATCGCGCTGCGTACCCTGGACCGGCAGTCGATATTTTAGAGTCCTGGCTTTCGCAGCCAGCGTCTACTCTGTGACCCCAGCGATGATGAGAGCGGCCGCCAGCAGAGCAATGTCCGGCGCGCGGCCGGGAACAGGCCGGAGAGGGATAAAGTTGAGATCGAGCGATTTGAAGGCTGGAGTATCTGTTGCGCTTCTTTTATTGAGTGGCACGGGGCAGTCCGGCTGGGCGCGGCAGCAGACGACACCGGCGGCTCAGCCGTCGGGGCAGACGCAGACTCCGCAGCCGTCCGCCACGCAGCAGCAATCCACCCCGGCTCCCGCGGGCAAGCCAAGCGCGACCCAGCCGGCGGTTCCGCAGGCGGTTCAAAACGACACCACAGGCAATCCGGCGCTGCCACAGGCTCCGCAGCCGAAGCTTACGGAGCCGCTCTTCCTGCGCGATACGGCGAAGGACTATACGCGGCTCAAGCGACATACCTTCCGCGATCCCTTTGCGCCGTACACTCCTACGACGGTCGATCAGCCCAGACTGGGCAACACGCCGGACCTGCGAGACCTGCTGCGCGATGGCAAGCTCTACCTAAGCCTGGCCGACGCGGTCACGCTCGCGCTTGAGAACAACTACGACATCGCCATTGCGAGGATCAACCTGGACATTGCCGACACCGACGCCCTGCGAACCGAAGCGGGCGCGACCTTTCGCGGCGTCTCCACCGGCCTGGTGACCAATACGCTGGGCGGAACCACGACGACGATCACCGGCGGCGGCGGGCCGGGAGGAACGACCAGCGCGGCGGGCGGCGCGGGTACGGGCGCTTCAGGCCTGGTGCTGAGCACCAATGGCGGCGGCCCTCTGCCGTACATCTTCGACCCGCTGATTACGGGCACTGGCGAGTACGAGCGGGCGACGACACAAAGCGCAAGCACGATTCAACCGACGGCGACGGTGGGAACCCTGACCGCCGATGTGAACTATCAGCAGGGGTTCAGCACGGGCACGCTGCTGAATGTGGGCTTCAACAATAGCCGGGTTACGTCTACGAGCGACTTCTCCGCGTTTACTCCGTCGCTGAATACGATGCTGCGCGCCACGCTGACCCAGCATCTGCTGCAGGGGTTCGGTCCGCGGATCAATCGCCGGTTCATCGTGGAAGCGAAGAACAATCGGCGCATCACGGACTCGTCGTTTCGTCAGCAGGTGATCTATACGGTCAGCCAGGTGGAGAGCATTTACTGGTCGCTGGTGAGCGCGTATGAAGATGAGCAGGCCAAGGAACGGGCGCTTGAGCAGTCGACGCAGCTGACCAAGGACAACCGCAAGCAGCTGGAGATTGGCACGCTGGCACCGCTCGACGTGGTGAACTCCGACAGTGCCGTGGCGACGGACAAACAATCGCTGATTACGTCGAAGTCGAACCTGGAGTATCAGCAGTTGCTGATGAAGCAGGCGATTGCCCGAAACCTGAACGATCCGCAACTGGCCAATGCTCCGGTGGTGCCGACCGATCGGGTAGGGCTCGACCGGCTTGCCGAGGAGGACATGCCGATCGAGGACCTGGTGAAGGTTGCGTTCGTCAACAATCCGCAGATTGAGCAGGCTGTGCTGGCGATGGAAAACAACGAGATCACGATTCGCGGCGAGAAGAATGGTTTGCTGCCGATCGTGGATGTGTTCGGCTTTTACGGGACCAGCGCCCTGGCCGGCGTGACCAATCCGAATGCTCTGAATCTCGGCGCGGGTGGTTCGGCTTCGCCCAGTAGCGTGCCGACGGGCTACTATGGCGCGCTGCAAAATTTGTTCGCCGCCAACAATCCTGATTACGGCTTTGGCGTGAATCTCACCATTCCGCTGCGCAACCGGGTGGCGCAGGCTGACCAGGCGCGCTCGCAGATGGAGTATCGCCAAACGCAGATGCGGCTGCAGCAGCTTTACACGCAGATCCGGATCCAGGTCATCAACGCGCAGTATGCACTGACGAACGATCGCGCCAATGTGCTGGCGGCGCAGACGGCGCGTGACTTCAACGCGCAATCGCTCGACGCGGAGCAGAAAAAGTACAAATTGGGCGCTTCGACCACCGCCAACGTGCTCTCGCAGGAACGGACGCTGGCGACGGGGGAGAACAACCTGATCTCCGCGACGGCTGCTTTTGCCAAGGACAAATCGTCTCTGCTGCAGATTCTATCGACCACGCTGGATCGGTACGGGGTTGCCTTGGTGGATGCGGCGACCGGCACGGTGGTTCAGCGGCCTGTGATTCCCGACCTGACCGCACCCAAGGCGCCGCAAGCTCCCAAGCCGCTGAGCCCGAATCCTCAGCCGCCTCCGCAGTAAGCCGTAGACTTCTCCTATGGATTCTGTCACTCGCAACGGCTTGGTTTCCGCTCGTTCCGCGTATCTTCGCTCCGCCATGCACCAACCGGTGGAATGGAATGAGTGGGGACAGGCTGCGTTCGATCGCGCGCAGGCTGAGGACAAGCCTGTGCTGCTCGACATTGGAGCGGTCTGGTGCCATTGGTGCCATGTGATGGATCGCGAAAGCTACGAGAACGCGGACACGGCGCAGGTCATCAACGATCACTTCATTGCCATTAAAGTAGATCGCGACGAACGTCCCGATGTGGATGCACGGTACCAGGCGGCGGTCTCCGCGATCAGCGGCCAGGGTGGTTGGCCTTTGACTGCGTTTCTGACTCCGGATGGAAGGCCTTTCTTTGGCGGCACGTACTTTCCTCCGGTCGACGGACACGGCCGGCCAAGTTTGCGGCGCGTCCTGCTGACCATGGCGGAGGCGTTTCAAAAGCGGCGCGGCGAGGTGGATGAATCGGCGGGGAGCGTGATGGAGGCCATCGAGCAAAATGAGTCTTTTGACGGAAGCGCGAAGGACCCTGGTGCGCTGCTGGTAGACCAGATCCTGGCCGCGATCCTGAAGCAGTTCGATGGACAGAACGGCGGGTTCGGGGCGCAGCCCAAGTTCCCGCATGCGGCCGCGGTCGATCTGCTGCTTGACTCGGCATCGCGCGTGGGGGCGCAAGCAGAGGCGGCTCGCCAGGCCGCCATGATCACGCTTGAGAAGATGTCCAAGGGCGGTATCTACGATCATTTGGCGGGTGGGTTTCATCGCTACTCGGTCGATGAGCGCTGGGTGGTGCCGCATTTCGAAAAGATGTCCTATGACAACTCGGAGCTGCTGCGCAACTACGTCCATGCCTATCAGACATTCGCCGAGCCGGAGTGCGCCCGGATTGCGCGGGAGACGATGACGTGGGTGAACGAATGGCTGTCGGATCGCGAGCGTGGAGGGTTCTATGCGTCGCAGGACGCGGATGTCTCGCTTGAGGACGACGGGGATTATTTCACCTGGACGAGGGAAGAAGCGGCCGCTGCGCTGAAGCCCGAAGAGATGACGGTCGCAGGTCGGCTGTTCGATATCGGCGAGATCGGCGATATGCACCACAATCCGCTGAAGAACACGCTGCACGTCGAGCTTCCGCTGGCGGAGGTGGCGCAGGCGGCCGGGATCTCGGTGGACGCGGCTGCGAATCTTATTGAAAGCGCGAAGTCCAAGCTGTATGCGGCTCGCAAGCAGCGGCCTACGCCGTACGTGGACAAGACAATCTACGTCGCCTGGAACGCGATGATGATCACGGCGTACCTTGAAGCGGGGCGGGTTCTGGACGATGCTTTGGCGACCGGCTTCGCGGTACGCTCGCTCGAGCGCATCCTGGGCGAGGCCTGGGACGGTTCGGCTCTGCGCCATGTGGTGGCTTACGGCGAAGGGGTGGACTTGGGGGAGTCAGTCGCGGGTGTGCTGGAGGATTATGTGTTCACGGGTCATGCGGCGCTCGATGCCTGGGAGACAACAGGCGAGTTTCGCTTCTTCGACGCCGCGCTGGCCCTGACTGACGCGGCCGTTGAACTGTTTTATGACACGCAAAAAGGTGGCTTCTTTGATACGCCGCCAGATTCGGGCGACAAGCTCGGGGCGCTTTCGACTCGCCGAAAGCCGTTGCAGGATGCGCCTACGCCGGCGGGGAACTCGGTGGCGGCCGCGCTGCTGCTGCGGCTGGCGGACCTGACGGGACGCGACGATCTGCGCGCCAAGGCGAAGGCTACGCTCGAGTGTTTCGCCGGCGTGGTGGAGCATTTCGGCATGCATTGTGCGAGCTACGGGCTGGCGTTGCGGAGGATGCTGCTGCCGCCGGTGCAGGTGGTGGTGGTAGGCACGGATCGAGCTGCGAACGTGCTCGAAAGGACAGCGCTGGATCGGTATGCCGTCAATAAGAGCGTGGTGCGGCTGCGGTCGGTTGCGGTGGAGCTGCCGGCTTCGCTCGCCGAGACGCTGCCAAATCTCTCCGGGCAGGACGGCAGCTTCGCGCTTGTGTGCAGCGGCTTTACGTGCCAGCCGCCGGCCGGCAGTCCGGAAGAGCTTAGGGCGAGGCTCGCATTAGTGATGTAGAGCGAAGGATCTGCGGCTTTAGGTTAGGCAATGTGAACCCGTGTTACGCGCCGCGAGAATGTGGACCGGGCGCAAAGAGTCGATTGCCAAGCGCGTCGGGGAAGCCGAGAATGAATCCAAAAGGTCCATGCCAGGAGGGCCAAGGAGGTGCGGGCCATGCGGATTTCCGGACGTTGCACAAGAGGCTGTATCGCGGGGTTGGCACTGCTGGGGTGGGCAGGCGCATCCGGCCGAACGCAATGGAGCTCAAAGACTCCGCAAAGCTCGCAGCCACCTCCCCTGTCGAATCCGGCCGGCAAGGATCCAGCCGATGCAGCCGTGAGTGAGGTCCAGCATAAGCAGGAGAAGCTTCGCCAGGATGAGCGCCAGAAACGACTTATCTCTGACAGCGACAAACTGCTGGCGCTTGCCACGCAGCTTCACGAGGAAGTGGCGAAGACGGACAAGAATATTCTGTCGGTCGATGTGATCCGGCGCGCCGACGAGATTGAGAGACTGGCGCATACCGTGAAAGAGCGAATGAAAGGCTAGTCCACTTTGGATACCGGAGTCAGCGCTGGCCCGGGTTCTCGATATGGTGCTGCGCCGCCGTGGCCGAAGGGGTGAGCAGACCGGCTACGTCGACCAGGGGTGCGGGCAGGGTCGAGAGTACGGTGGAGGACTGGCGCAGTGCGGCAATGACCTGGTCTGCCGTCCAGGACGGATTGGCGGCGCGGAGCAAAGCGGCGGCTCCGGCAGCCAGGGGCGCTGCGGCGCTGGTTCCTATGGCTTGCACGTAGGCCGAGTGGCCAATATTGAAGCAGCCGAGGGAGTGAGCCGGGTCTGCGGGGACGCCGTCGAGGGTGGAAGGTTTGCCGGAGCTGCACGCACCCCAGATCCAGCCTGAGGTCTGGCTTGGGTCGGCGCTCGCGGGGTAGCTTCCCCCCGGGGCGGCCAATGCGTGGAGGGACGTTCCCCGGTTCGAGTAGTAGGGAGCCGTAATTTGGCCGGCGGCGCAGGTCGCGCCGGCGGCAAGGTTTTCGGCGCAGGCCGGATTCGTGGAAGCAAGGATGGTGACGACATCCTGCGCCTGGGCGGGAAGTTCGAGGTACTTGGAGCCGTCCAGGTCGAAGCCTTCGTTGCCTGCGGCGCCGATCAGAACAATGCCTGCGCTGGCGGCGGCGTGGGTGGCCTGGTCGACGATGGTCTTGAGGGCAGCCCCGTCGGTGGTGGTGACATCGACGAGGGTTCCGAGCGAGAGGGAGATGATGTCGGCGTGCTGGGCGATGGCGTCGTTGATGCCCTGGAGAAGCCAGGAGATCATTCCGGAGGCCTGGCCGGCGATACAGCCGGTGGGGTCGGCTGTGGAGGTGGTGGCTGAGGGAAGGCGCTCGAGGACTTTGATATTGAGCAGAGAAGCGGCAGGAGCGACTCCGGCGACGAGCCCGGTTTGCGCACCGAACGCTCCGGCGGCAAGCGAGGCGGTCCAGCTGCCGTGCCCCTGCTGGTCCTGCGGGGAGCCGTCGTCGCAAGGGCTGGGAAGGCCGGTGGTGGCGGACTGGTCGACTTCAGAGGTATTGAAGACTAGGTTGGGGGCGATGTCGGGGTGGTTGGCGTCGACGCCGGTATCGAGAATGGCGATGCGTACGCCTGCGCCCTGTGTGGTCGACCATGGTCCGGGGGCGGCCAATGTTCCGTATCCGCCGACGGCGCGGACCGCCCAGCCAGCCGGGCCGGAGTAGAAGGTGTCTGACGTGGAGCTTGCAGGTGCCGGGGTCGCGGTGACCTGGAGGGTGTGGGCGGTGAGGAGGCGGTCTTCGACGACGGCCTGAACGTTGGGGTCGGCGGCGAGCTGCTGACGGACAGAGGCCGCGGTGGCCGGGGTCGCCTGGACGACGGAGATGCCAACCGCATTTTGCCGCTGGATGAGCCGGGCTCCAGCGCGCTCGACAGAGGCTTCTGCGCCCGCCGGGAGGGTGCCGTTTCGATAGCTTACGAGGAAGCGTGTGGAAACGGCTGCACCCACCGGTGAGGTGCTTTGAGCAGAGGCAGCGACCAGGGAGAGCGAAACAGCGGTACAGGAGAGCAGTTGGCCGAACTTCATCTTTTTTCCTCGTTTGGTGTCGTCGTTCTGCTTTCCTCATCGGCAAAGAAAAGGCGAACATGAGGGTCGAAGTGAAATAAATTTAGAAAGGAGGGGAATGAGTACTAAAGGACCTCCCTGGCTCGCTTGGAAGTCTGACAAATGTGGGTTCCAGGTGGTAGAAATCAGGGAGGAGAAAGCGATGGCGCGGCGCCCGGGATCCGAACTTGCATTGAACGAAGGGAACTCTGGCCTGCAGACTAAGGCTGCCGGATCGCCCCGCTCGCTTTCCGATGAGCAGGTGATCGAGTTTTACCGGCTGATGTATCTTTCGCGGCGCACGGACGACCGGGAGATTGTGCTGAAGCGGCAGCAGAAGATTTTTTTTCAGATCTCCTGCGCGGGACATGAGGCGCTGCTGGTAGCGGCGGGACTGGCGCTTAAGCCGGGATACGACTGGTTTTTCCCGTACTACCGCGATCGCGCGATCTGCCTTGCCCTGGGGAACACGGTCGAGGAGCAGCTGCTGCAGTCGGTTGGGGCGGCGTCCGACAAGGCGAGCGGCGGGCGGCAGATGCCCTCACACTGGTCGAGCAGCCGGTTGAATATTGTTACCCCTTCGAGTTCGACGGCAACCCAGTGTCTGCACGCAATCGGCTGCGCAGAGGCGGGGCGATATTTTACGCAGTACCCGGAGGCGGCGACGCAGGTCACGGGCGACTATCGCGAGTTCAAGCACGTCAAGTTCCACGGCGACGAGGTGGTGTATGTCTCGATCGGTGAGGGCGCGACCAGCCAGGGGGAGTTCTGGGAGTCGCTGAACACGGCGTCAAACCAGAAGCTTCCGGTCTTGTATGTCATTGAAGACAATGGTTATGCGATCTCGACGCCGGTCGAGGCGAATACTCCGGGCGGGAACATCTCGCGGCTGATCGCCAATTTTCCAAACTTCCATTTTGCCGAGGTAGATGGAACCGATCCGCTGGCGAGCTACGACGCCATGGTAGCCGCGGTGGCGTATTGCCGGGCGGGCAAGGGGCCTGCGGTGGTGCACGGGCATGTGGTTCGGCCGTACTCGCACTCACTGAGCGAAGATGAGCGGGAGTACAGGTCGCGCGCGGAGTTGGAGGCGGACGCGCTGCGGGACCCGATCTCGAAGATGCAGGTCTGGCTGCTGCGCGAGGGGATTTTGGATGCGGAGGGGATCGACGCGCTGGAGCGCCGGGCGGACGAAGAAGTACAGCGCGCGGCCGATCGGGCTGAGCGTGCGACACCGCCGCTGGTGGCTTCCATCCTGCGACATCAGTACTCAGAGGATCTGCGACCAGACGATCCACGGTTTGCGACCGAGGTGCAGACGACCGGCGAGACCAACGAGCGCACGATGGCCGACCTGATCAACACCTGCCTGCGCGACGAGATGCGGCGGGATCCGCGGATCGTGGTCTTTGGCGAGGATGTGGCGGATGCGACCCGGTTCGAGGCCGTGCGGGAGGGCAAGGTCAAGGGCAAGGGCGGGGTGTTCAAGCTGACGTCGGGGCTGCAGACCGAGTTCGGTAGCGACCGGGTGTGGAACTCGCCGCTGGCTGAGGCGAACATCATCGGGCGCGCGATCGGGATGGCGGTGCGCGGGCTGAAGCCGGTGGTCGAGATTCAATTCTTCGATTACATCTGGCCGGCGATGCACCAAATGCGCAACGAACTGAGCCTGATCCGGTGGCGATCGAATGGAGATTTCAGCTGTCCACTGGTGATGCGGGTGCCGATTGGCGGGTATCTGACGGGTGGGTCGATCTACCACTCGCAGTCCGGGGAGAGCATTTTTACGCATACGCCGGGAGTGCGGGTGGTGATGCCGTCGAACGCGCTCGATGCACTAGGGCTCTTGCGGACGGCCATCCGGTGCGACGATCCGGTGCTGTTTCTGGAGCACAAGCGGCTGTATCGGGAGACGTTTGGGCGTGCGTTGTACCCGGGGCCGGAGTATACGATTCCGTTTGGCAAGGCGCGGCTGGTGAAGGCGGGCAAGGACTTGACGGTGGTCACGTATGGGGCGGTGGTGCCGCGGGCGCTGCAGGCGGCGGTGAAGCTCGAGCGCGAGCAGGGGGTAAGCGTGGAGTTGCTCGATCTGCGGACGCTTTCGCCGTATGACTGGGAGGCGATTGCGGAATCTGTGCGCAAGACAAGCCGGGTGCTCGTGGCGCACGAAGATACCAGGAGCTGGGGATATGGGGCGGAGCTTGCGGCGCGCATCGGGGAGGAGCTGTTCCACGATCTGGACGCGCCGGTCCGGAGGGTGGCGGCGATGGACACGTTTGTGGCCTATCAGCCGCTGCTCGAGAGTGCGATTCTGCCGCAGCCGGAGGATCTGTACCGGGCCATGGCCGAGCTTGCGGCGTTCTAACGGGTTCGCCTGCGGGTCATCTCGCGCCTGATCGTGGGATCGACGCAACTTCAACGGGGGATTAGGGTATGGACTGGCAGGGGATCGGCTCGAAGTGACCCGATCGTTGCCGAGGTCTTTATGTCTTCTCTCTCCTTAGGAGATCAGCGTTCGGTTGGCTGTGCCGCGTGTGTGCCCGTCAGGCTCCGTTTCCTGAGTCGAGCGGCAACGGCCGCGGTGCTGTGCGTGCTGATGATCGACCAGCCTCTATTTGCCGAGAAGGCGCTACAGACGACCGCCGTTCCAGCACCGGTGCCGATGCGGGATGGCGGACGGATCACTCATGCGTTGAACCGGCTGACGTTTGGGCCACGTCCGGGGGACGTAGCGGCGGTGGAGAAGATGGGCCTGGAGCGCTGGTTTGAGCGTCAGCTGAATCCGGCTTCGATCGACGATTCGCGGCTGGAGGCTAGGCTGGCGGAGTTTCCGGCCACGCGACTGGGTGCGGGTGAGTTGGAACGGAAGTATCCGGGACCGGCCGAACTCCGGAGGATTGAGTCGGGTAAGGCTTCGCTGCCGTCCGATCCGACGCAGCGCGCGATGGTTGCGGACCAGTTGGCCCTGTACGAGAGACAACGGAAGAAGAAGGACGTGGCTGCGGAGGAGAAGAGGAGCGGTGCCGGCGGGGCTGAACCCGACCAGGCGGTAGCGGCGGGCGAGAGATCGCTCGACGCCGCAGACAGCGGAGTTGATTCAGGCACGGCGGCTCGCGAGGAGGCGACACGTCTTCTCGGCCTGACGCCGGATCAGCGTGTGCAGGCGATTCTGGCCATGCCGCCGGACCAGTTGGCTCGGTTTGTACGTCTGCTGAACGGGCCGCAGGGCGAGCAGCTGGCCGTGGGCATGACGCCGGAACAGAAGGAGATGCTGGCCGCACTGCCGGGAGGGGCGCGGATGGTGGCGCTCGAGAGCATGGAAGCGCGCGTATTGCGCGACGTGTACAGCGAGCGCGAGCTTGAAGCGGTGATGACGGACTTCTGGCTCAACCATTTCAACGTGTACGTGCGCAAAAACCAGAATGAGCCGTACCTGCTGCCGAGCTATGAGCGTGAAACGATCCGGGCCCACGCGCTGGGGAACTTCGAGGATCTGCTGGTTGCGACGGCGGAGAGTCCGGCGATGCTGGTGTACCTGGATAATTTTCATAGCGTTGGGCCGCACTCGGAGCAGGCGGGGAAGATTGCACGCCGGCTGGAACTCAATCCATCTGCGAAGGGGTTGAAGCAGGCGAGCGCAGGGCTGAATGAGAACTACGGCCGCGAGCTGATGGAGCTGCATACGCTGGGGGTGAACGGCGGGTATACGCAGGCCGATGTGACCGAAGTGGCGAAGGTGTTTACGGGATGGGGACTCGAAGATCCTAAGCAAGGCGCGAGCTTTCAGTTTGACGAGCGCCGCCATGAACCTGGCTCGAAAGTAGTCCTGGGTAAGACGATTCACGAGGGCGGCGAACGTGAGGGGCTGGAGGTGCTGCATATGCTGGCCACCAGCTCCGCGACGGCACACTTCGTCTGCGGCAAGCTGGCGGTTCGCTTTGTCAGCGACGATCCTCCGGCGGCGCTGGTGAACCGAATGGCGGACAGTTTTCTCGAGTCGCATGGCGACATCAAGACGGTGCTGCGGACGATGGTTCACTCGCCCGAGTTCTGGTCGTTTACGGTGGAGCGGGCGAAGGTGAAGACGCCGGAGGAGTTTCTGATCTCGGCGGTGCGCGCGAGCGGGGCCGAGGTGAAGAGCCCGCAGGCGTTGGTGGCGGCGTTGAACAAGCTCGGGATGCCGCTCTACGGGATGCAGACGCCGAACGGGTATAGCTGGAAGCAGGACGAGTGGGTGAGTCCAGGGGCGCTGGTAAGCCGGATGAACTTTGCGTTGGTGCTGAGCGGAAACCGGATCCCCGGTGTGCGCACGGAGTGGACCGAGCTGCTGGGTGAGCCTCAGCCCGAGGTTCGGCCGGCGATGTATGTGGCTGGAGACGGCACGAGCGCAGTTGCGATGCCTGCGTCTGTGAAGGAGAGGCATCTAGAGCAGATCCTGCTGGGCGCGCCGGTGAGCGACCGTACCCGGGCCACCGTGCTTGGGCAGGCGCAGGATCAGACGATGACGGAGCAGGCCGCGACGGAGTTCGATTTGAAATTACCTGGGGGCAAGGGAAGTTTCGGACCGTCCAGGGCTGCGCGGGGGCTGCGGACGGGCGGAACCGCGCAGGTGCCGGACGACGCCGAGGCGGCGGTCATGGCGGGGTTGCTGTTGGGCTCGCCTGAATTTCAACGGCGCTGAAGCCTGACGAGACAACTTCTCAGCAGAGCAGGGTTTAGAGAGGCAGGCATACGCAAGGCGAGTCGGCCAAGTCAAGGGGAATCATGATGACCACAATTCGGAAGGCGTTGGTGGATCGAACCGATTGGGGCTGCGACATGGGCGGTCGCGACCTGGTCAGACGAGGCCTGGTCGGGGGGCCGTCGCGGCGCGCGTTCCTGAAGAATGGAGCACTTGCGCTGGTCGGCACGTCAGTCATTCCCGGCTTTCTGCTTCGTTCTGTGATGGCCGAGGCCACGACGGCCGCGGGAAGCAACAAGAAGCTGGTGGTGCTGTTCCAGCGCGGCGCGGCGGATGGATTGAACATCGTGGTTCCTTACGCGGAGAAGAATTACTACGCGATGCGGCCGAACATCGCGATCCAGCAGAAGGACGTGCTTGACCTGGACGGGCACTTCGGTCTGCATCCAGCGCTTGCGCCCTTCAAGCCGCTGTATGCGGCAGGCCAATTGGCGATCGTGCACGCGACGGGGTCGACCGATGCGACGCGCTCGCACTTTGACGCGCAGGACTACATGGAGAGTGGGACGCCGGGGGTGAAGTCGACCGCGGACGGCTGGCTGAATCGCGCGCTGCAGACCGGTCCTGCCCCGGCGGGACCGAATGGAAAGGCGTCGGCCTTCCGCGCCGTGGCGCTAGGGACACAGGTGCCGAGGACGCTTCAGGGCAAGCTTCCGGCGATTGCGGTGGCGAACCTTGCGGACTTCTCAGTCGGCGGCAAGGGTGCACAGACTTCGTCGATCTCGAATGCGTTCCAGGCGATGTACGACCAGAGCTCAGATGCGGTGCTGCATGGCACCGGCCAGGAGACATTTGAGGCTGTGAAGATGCTGAAGGCGGCAGACCCGGCGAAGTACAAGCCGGCCGCGGGCGTGAACTATCCGAGTACGCCGTTCGGGAACAGTCTGAAGCAGATCGCGCAGCTGATGAAGGCCAACCTTGGCGTGGAGGCGGCGTTTTCCGACATCGGCGGATGGGATACGCACCAGAACCAGGGCGCGGCCACGGGACAGCTAGCGAATCGCCTGACGGAGTTTGCCAACGGAATCGCTGCGTTCTGGAACGACATGGGGGACGACGCGGAGAACATTACGCTGGTGACGATGTCGGAGTTTGGGCGCACCGCTCGGCAGAATGGCACCGGAGGCACGGATCACGGGCATGCCAACTGCATGTTCCTCCTGGGCGGGCAGGTGAAGGGCGGTAAGGTGTATGGCAAGTGGCCCGGGGTGGGCGAGAGTCAGTTGAACGAGAATCGGGATTTGGCGGTGACGACGGACTTCCGCAGGATTCTCGGCGAGGCAGCGTATAAGACACTCGGGGCGAGAAATATGGAGCTTGTTTTTCCGGGCGCTGAGTTAGCTTCAGGACACTTCTTAAATTTGCTCTAAATTCCAACAGTTTTGGTTACAAAGTCAACAAAATGGGGACAACCAGACTAACTCCTAGTTATCCTTTTTGGCTGTGGATTCTAGCGAACGTTAGTGGTAGAGAGGGCCCCAAAAGTAGGACAACTAATTTCTTCGACCTGCGTCATACTCTGTGTAGTTAGAACGCAGCCGGGCTTTCAATTCCCTCGGTGCCGGCTTCCCCTATCCGCAATACCAATCCCTACCCCTACGTAAGGCGCCCTGAACAGCGGGCGCCTTCACTTCATTTGGAGGCGGTTAGAGATTCATCGAGAAAGCGCCGGACTGCCTGAAGGTAAGGCTCCGTGTCGGTCGCCGCCGTTGGTTCATGAGAGGCGACGGCTGCCGGCAAGGTGACGATGTATTTCGGGTCCGGAAGATCTCTGAAGAATGTACCGCTGCGCGCATCCAGGTCCGGGTGTGTCTCGCCCGGTCCACCGACCAGCAGGAGCTTTGGTCCGCGGAACTGTCGTAGGGGAGTTGCGAGGTCGAAGCGATCGCGGATCAGCAGCCGCACAGGCATCAGGCGGGATCGATTGTCGTGGACAATGCGCGCGGCTGCGTCCGGGTCGGGATTGTCGACAATGATGGCGGGGAGATCGGGATGGTTGGCCGCGAGCGAGGCGGCCAGGACAGCGCCCAGACCCACGCCGTAGGGAACAATGGTGGCGGGAGCGAGATGGCGAGTGGCGGTCAGGTAGTCAAGTGCAGCGTCGGCGTCTTCGGTCATGCGGCTCTGGTTGGGATGGGTGTGGTCGCTCATGCCGAATCCGCGGTAGTCGAGCGCGAGTACGTTGACTCCGGCGCGATGGAGCAAGGCCAGCTGGTCGACCGTATCTGCCAGGGAACCTCTGCCGCCGTGCAGGTAGAGGAGGGTGGCGGAGGCAGGAGACGAGGCCGGGATCCACCAGGCGGAGAGCCGCGGCCGACCGGTGGCTCCGGCGTCGAAGCGGACCGCATCGAAGGGAAGGGACAAGGCCGCAGGCGTGCGGTCGACCTTTGAAGACGGTTGGAGCAGTAGTTGCCAGGCGCCCTGGTAGATCAGAAAGCAAAGCGAGAGATAGGCCAGGACGGCCGCGACGGCAATGACGAGTCCCAGGACCTTCAACAACCAGCGTGGGTCAACGATTTCGTGGGTGCCTGCCGCGAGCGGCGAAGGCTGTTTGCTGGTTCGATTCGATTTCGATTTTGCCATGGTGCTTCTGCGAGGGTACACCGGAGCTTTGAGGCGAGGGCGACGGTGAAGGGACGATTTACGATGGGGTAGAGGGTAGCGCATGGCGCAATGGGTTCGTGTGTGCGGGGTCTCCGAGGCACCTGCGGAAGGCAATGTGATCGAAGCGGAGGCGCACGGCATTTCGTTGTGCCTGGCGCGAGTGAACGGGGAGCTTTCGGCGCTCGATAACTGGTGTCCGCACCGGCAGGGCCCGCTGGGCCAGGGATGGGTGGAGGAGAACACGGTCGTTTGTCCGTGGCATGCGTGGAGTTTCGATGTGCGGTCGGGGCGGTCCGTGATTCCCGGCAAGGAGCAAGTGGCCGTATTTCCGGTTAAGGTAGAGGGGCAAGAGGTTCTGGTGGACATCATGGCGGCGGCAGCAGGTACCGGAGATGGTTCGGCTTAGGAGCCAGATAGGGACCCACATCCTGCGACGGACGGACTACTATTATGGTAGCGGAAGCCGGCGGGGAATCGACTGGTGAGTCGCGGAGGAGAGTTCACATGAAATTTCGCAGAATGATCTTAGGCGCGTTCGCCGTTGCCTTGCTTGGGGCCATGGCCGTGCCGGCCAATGCCGCCACCCGTCATCATCACAGACACCATCATCACCGCGCACAGTAGAACGACCGGGCAGAATCTGCAATTGGGAGATTAGGGAAGACTATGACGCTAAGGAAAGTTTTACTTGCTGTATTTGGATGTGTCTTACTGGCGGGGATGGCGACGCCGGCGGATGCGCAATATCATCACCACCACCGTCACCACCATCATCATCATTACCACCACTAAACAGAGGGTCGTTATCTGACGCTTCGCACACAAGCCCGCTTTCCGGCGGGCTTCTGTGCGTTGTACGAAGCCAGGCGTCTGCCCGGCGTACGGCCAAAGCCTGATAGAATGGAGTGATTCCGCGAATCCATGGCTGAGTCAGGAAGCAGGGCAGATGAGCCAGGCAGTCGAGGCGATCCTCGCTTTGGAGGACGGACGCATCTTCCGCGGACGGGGCTTTGGCGCTCTCGTTGAGCGGTCCGGTGAGGTGGTTTTCAATACCTCGCTGTCGGGGTACCAGGAGATCTTCACCGATCCCTCTTATGCCGGGCAGATTGTGGTTTTGACCAATCCTCACATTGGCAACTATGGGACCTCGCCAAGCGATGCGGAGTCGGCACGGCCGATGATCGAGGGCCTGGTCACGCGCGAGTTCTCGACGACAAGCTCTAACTGGCGCTCGACCGAGGTGGCCGACGAGTACCTGGAGCGCAACGGCATCCCGGTCATTGCGGAGGTGGACACGCGAGCCGTGGTGCGGCATCTGCGGGCGCACGGGGTGATGCGCGGGGTGATCGCCTCGGGCGATGGCCTGGATGAGGCCGTGCTGGTGGCGAAGGCGCGCGCGAT
>CAXTQE010000088.1:0-13813 GCA_964246225.1 uncultured Acidobacteriaceae bacterium
GATCTCGGTCCAGCCGGCGGGGGAGCTGATGCTGCTTGGCGTCGTGGTGAGAAAGCCTGCTCCGGGCACCCACGCGAACCAGAAGGTCCCGATGCTGGTGGTGCCGGTGTTGGTGAGCGCGATGCTGTAGTTCCAAACGCCGGAGGTGGGCTGCGTATCAGAGATGGTGGCGGAAGCGGAGATGCCGGCGGCGAGCAGGGCGGAGGTCGAAAGGGAGAAGAAACCGGAAAGAAGAAGGGCCTTTCGGAGCGGGTGGAGGGGTAGGGCCATGAGTGTGTCTCCTTTGTGAGAAAAGATAGCACGCAAGTGTTACGTCTCCTCTCTGCAGACAAATGCAGGCTAGCCTCAGGCATGCTGGATGCGGGCGAGGATACCGTTCCACAGGTCGAGGCGAGCTTCAATGGCTTGCGCGGCGGCGTCGCCGGCCTCGGCCCAGAGCTGGTCGTCTGTGCCGCAAAGGTCTTCGATCATGCGGAGTGAGAGCGGACCGTGGTCTTCGCCGTCGACCTCGATGTGGCGCTCAAGGTACCAGACGAAGCGGGCGAGATTGTTGTCGCGGTGGTCAAGTTCCTGCACAAGCGCGCGGAAGATGGTGGGGATGGCGTCCTCGCGGCCGAAGGTGAAGGCGGCGGCGAGGGCTGGGAGCGAGGCGGAGCGGATGAGGCTGAAGGTGGTCTCAACGAAGCGGCAAGCCTCATCGGGCGCGCCGGATGGGGTGCGGAAGGCGTGGACCGAGGTGGTTGGGGTGATGGAGGCGAGCAGCGCGGAGATGGATGCGGTGTCAGCGCCGAACTCCTGCATGGCCTGGACGTAGAGTTCAAAATGCGAGCTGGGTCGGCCGGCGTAGACGTCGGACTCTTCGCCGAGGACGATCTCGTTGATGAAGCGGCGGGAGTCGGGGAAGGCGGTGGGCACCCAGGGGACGGAGGTGCAGGTGAGCCGCGACTGCAGGGCTTTGAGCAGGGACATGAAGTCCCAGACGGCGAAGACGTGCGACTGCATGAAGAGGCGGAGATGCTCCGGTGTGCGGATGGAGCTGTAAAGCGGATGGGCGGCGAGGCGGGCCTGCAGAGGGGCAAGCCGGGCGTGAAGCTGGTCTAGCGAGCCGGGCTGAAGGGCGGGGGTGGAGGCGAGTGTGCTCACACAGAAGATTATCGCTGAGCGGGGCTGGGTAGGGCGTCGGGTTAGAATCGGTGGGTTGCCACGATGTGCAGGAGAGACGAGTCCCGCGATGGGTGTTGGTGAGAAGAAAAAGGCGCTCACATTTCAAGAGTTGCTGTTTACCTTGCAGCGCTTCTGGGCGGAGCGGGGATGCGTGCTGCAGCAGCCGTACGACGTGGAGGTAGGCGCTGGCACGATGTCGCCGGACACGTTTCTGCGCGTGCTGGGACCGAAGCCAGTGCGGATTGCGTATGCGCAGCCGAGCCGCCGGCCAGCGGATGGACGGTATGGCGAAAATCCCAACCGCCTGTTTCGGCATACGCAGATGCAGGTGATCTTGAAGCCGCCGCCGGTGAATGTCCAGGAGCTGTATCTCGAGAGCCTGGAGGCGATCGGGATCGATCTGCGCGAGCATGATCTGAAATTTGAAGAGGACAACTGGGAGTGGCCGGTCGGCGGCGCGTGGGGCGTGGGCTGGCAGGTGATGCTGGACGGCCTGGAGATTACGCAGTTCACGTACTTCCAGCAGTGCGGCGGAATGGATCTGGACCCGATTGCGGGCGAGATTACGTACGGCCTCGAGCGCATCGCCGGGTTCCTGCAGGATGTGGATTCGATCTACGACATTGTCTGGGCCGTCGAGCCGGAGAGCGGCAAGAAGACGACCTACGGCGATATGCGACTAGCGGAAGAGGAACAGTTCTCGGCGTATGGGTTCGACTATGCCGAGGTGGCTTCGTTGTGGGAGCATCTGCGGTTGTATGAGGCGGAGTGTCTGCGGCTGCTCGACCGGGCGGATGAGCTACTGAATCATCCGGATACAAGCGAGCTTGTTCGTCAACGTCTGCCCATATTGGGTATGTACGAATTAGCTCTTAAGTGTTCCCACCTCTTCAATCTGCTTGATGCCCGGGGTGCGATCTCGGTTACTGAGAGGGTTGGTGTTATGGCACGTATCCGTAACCTAATTCTTCGAACCGCAGCTACCTATAGGACTAAGAACGCTTTCTCCTGGAAATACGACGAGTTGAGGGCGCAACAACCGTAAGTCCACTCGAGCTTAATTAAGCTAGCGCGAGCTAAAAGAAAGTAAGTGATGGCTGATTTTTTATTTGAGATCGGGTTGGAGGAAGTGCCGGCGCGCATGATTGCGAGTGCCGAAGCGGAGCTGCGGAAACGGGTGGTCGACCTGCTCACGCGGGAGCGGCTGGTCGAGGGAGACGTGAAAGCACGCGGGTACTCGACGCCGCGGCGACTGGCGGTTCAGGTGCCGGGGGTGCTCGCGCGGCAGGAGGATGTGGCGGACGAGGTGATAGGGCCGGCGGTGAAGATTGCCTACAAGGACGGGCAGCCGGGCCCGGCGGCGGTGGCGTTCGCGAAGAAGTCTGGGGTGGCGGTGGAGGCGCTGAAGATCGTCAATACGCCCAAGGGGGAGTATGTGGCGGCAGCCGTGGTGAAGCCGGGGCGTGGGGCGACGGAGGTGATCGCGGCGGAGCTGCCGCGGGAGCTTGCCGGCATCTACTGGGCGAAGAACATGTACTGGCGCGCGGGCAGGCCGGAGCGGTTTGTACGCCCGGTGCGCTGGCTGCTGGCGCTGCTGGACAGCGAGGTGGTGCCGGTCGACTTTGGCGGGTACACCGCCGGGAGGGTGACGTACGGACATCGCGTGCTGTTTGGGTCTGGGGCGATCTCAGTCGGCGGACCGGAGGCGTACGGGAACGCGCTGACTTCGGCGCACGTGATGGCCGATGTCGAACTGCGGCGGCACACGATTCGCAAGGCGCTTGACCGGGTGTGCCGGACGGCTGAAGGTACGCGCTGGCGTGAGGACCACGCTTTGGTGGACAAGATGACGCACCTGACGGAGTGGCCGAGCGTCATCCTGGGCGGCTTCGACAAGGAGTATCTGTCGCTGCCTGAAGAGGTGCTGGTGACAGTGATGCGGGATCACCAGAATTATTTTGCGGTCGAAACCAGCGCCGGCAAGCTTGCGCCGTACTTCCTGGCGGTGCTGAATACGGAGGCCGACGAGGCTGGGCAGGCCGTGATCCGGCATGGCAACGAGCGGGTGCTGCGAGCTCGGTTCAACGACGCGCGGTTCTTCTGGGAGTTCGACCAGCGGATGACGCTCGAGGAGCGGTTGCCGCTGCTCGAGAAGATAACTTTCCAGAAAGATCTGGGGAGCTATGCGGCCAAGACGGAGCGGGTGCGACGGGTAGCGGGGCTGCTGGGTGGGCTGGCCGGGGAGCGTGGTGCGGAGGTCGACCGTGCCGCGCTCGAGGAAGCGGCAAAGCTGGCCAAGGCGGACCTGACGGCGGAACTGGTGAAGGAGTTTACGGAGCTGCAGGGCGAGATCGGCGGGCTGTATGCAAGGGCACAAGGAATGAGCGCGGCGGCCGCGGCAGCGATCTACGACCAGTATCGGCCGGTTTCGATGGAGGACCGCATCCCGCGCACGGTCGAAGGCCAGGTGCTGGCGCTAGCCGATAAGGCGGACACGATCGCCGGCATGTTTGGGTTGGGGCTCGAGCCGACGGGATCGAAGGATCCGTTTGCGCTGCGGCGGGCGGCGAATGGGATCGTAAAGATTCTCGCCGAGGGTGGGTTGCCGCTGACGCTTGGGGAGATTGCCCAGGCCGGGGTCGGCTCCGGAGACGAAACGCTTATCGGGAGGGTCGAGGTGTTTCTGGCCGAGCGGCTGGAGTTCTACCTGCGCGAGGCGAAAGGCCAGGCGTACGACGTGGTGGCGGCGGTGCTGGCGGTGGGCGCAGACGATGTACGCGATGCGGTCGCGCGGGCGGAGGCAGTTTCGGCGGTGCGGGCGAGCGAGGATTTCGCGGCGGTCTCAGCGGCGTTCAAGCGGATGAAAAATATTCTGGCGCAGGCGAGCGAAAAGAAGATCGCTGCAGCGCATGTTTTGGACGTGGCCATGCTGAAAGACGGCGCGGAGCTCGCGTTGGCCGAAAAGGCTGCGGACCTAAAGCCCAAGGTGGCGGAGCTGCGCGTGCGGCAGGACTATCGTGGGGCGCTTGAGGCGGTGGCCACGCTGCGGCCGCAGGTGGATGCGTTCTTCGATGCCGTAATGGTGATGGATCCCGACGAGGCCGTGCGAGCCAATCGGCTGGCGCTGCTGGCACGAACGCTGGGGGACTTCGGCGGCATCGCGGACTTTGCGGAGATCGTGGTGACGGGGTGAGCCGGGAGTTCAGTGAGGCGGAGCGGGCGGCGGTGTACCGGGCGATCGCCGAGCGGCGCGATGTGCGGCAGGGATTTGCCGATCGTCCGCTGCCGGAGGAGGTGCTGCGGCGGGTGCTGGAGGCCGCGCATTGCGCGCCTTCGGTGGGGCTGATGCAGCCGACGCGGTTCGTCGTGGTGCGAGACCGGGCGCTTCGGCAAGGGATACGCGATACTTTTCTCGCCGCCAACTCCGCCGCGGCGGTAACCTATGCAGGAGCCAAGGGCGAGGAGTACCGGGAGCTGAAGCTCGAAGCGATTCTCGATTCGGCGCTGAATCTATTTGTGCTGTGCGATGCGGGGAGTGCGCAGGGGCATCGTCTGGGCCGTCACTCCATGCCGGAGACGGCGGTTTACTCAAGCGTCTGCGCGGTCGAGAACTTTTGGCTGGCGGCTCGGGCGGAGGGCATTGGCGTTGGCTGGGTCAGCATTCTGGACGTTGTGCGGTTGCGGGCGATCCTGCGCATCCCGGACCATCTGACGGTGGTCGCTTATCTCTGCGTGGGCTATGTGGATGCGTTTCAGGACGCGCCGGAGCTGGAGCGAGCCGGGTGGGAGCACAGGCGCGGGCTGGAGAAGTGTCTCGCCTACGATCGATGCGGCGAGTGGTAGCGGCCGAACCTTTCCCATGGCCTGGACATCTATCCTAAGAGAGTTACTGGAGGACGTGTGAGCAAGCTGCTGGAGCCGTTGCAGGTGGGAGCGCTAAAGCTCCCGAATCGGGTAATCATGGCGCCGCTGACGCGGCTGCGGGGGACGGTCGATCACCTGCCGACGCCGCTGATGGTGGACTACTACCGGCAGCGCGCGACGGCGGGCCTGATTCTGTCCGAGGGCACGCCAGTCTCACCCATGGGTGTGGGTTACGCGCAGGTGCCTGGAATCTGGAGCGCGGAGCAGACGGAGCTTTGGAAGCCAGTGACGGCGGCGGTGCATGAGGCTGGTGGGCGCATCTTTGCGCAGATCTGGCATGTAGGACGGGTGAGCGATTCGTCGTTTCTGGCCGGCAAGCAGCCGGTTGCACCCAGTGCGCTTGCGCCTCCGGGTACGGTGACGCTGGTGCGGCCGAAGAAGGAGTTCGAGGTGCCGCGAGCGCTGCTTCTGGACGAGATCCGGCAAGTCGTCGAAGAATTCCATCAGGGTGCGAAGAACGCCAAGGACGCGGGCTTCGATGGCGTGGAGATCCATGGAGCCAACGGGTATTTGCTGGATCAGTTTCTGCACTCAGCCTCGAACCGGCGTGAGGACGAGTATGGCGGCCCCGTTGAGAATCGGGCGCGGCTGCACATTGAAGTTGCAGAGGCAGCGAGTGCGGTCTTTGGGGCCGATCGCGTGGGCATGCACCTGGCGCCGCGCGGTGACGTCATGGGCATGGGCGACCAAAATCCGCGTGAGACGTTCCTGTATCTGGCGGAGCAGCTGGGCAAGCGCAAGCTGGCATTCTTGATGGCGCGGGAATACTTCGGCGAGGACCGCCTGGGGCCGGAGCTGAAGAAGGCGTTCGGCGGTGTGTACATCGCGAATGAGAAGTACACGCAGGCGCAGGCGGAAGAGGTCATTGAGGCTGGTGAGGCGGATGCAGTAGGGTTTGGCAAGCTGTTTATCGCGAACCCGGATCTGGTCGAGCGGTTTAGGACAGGGGCCGCGGTGAATGAGCCCGATCCGGAGACGTTCTACACGCATGGTCCGGAGGGGTACGTCGACTATCCAGCGCTCGCAGCGGAGCAGGAGCTTGTGGGAAACAGAGCTTAGTCCAAGTGGGAGTTTTTCTACAAAGCGGTGGGGCGAGAGCCTTACCGCTTTGTTTTGCCCGTGTCTCGCTGGAACTCTCGGTAGGCTTCCGATTTGCCGATGCCGCGCTCGCGGGCTACCTGCTTGAGGGCGTCTTTTTCGGAGAACTGCTGCGTGGTGATGAGCTGGCGGACGGCCTCGGCGACACCCATTTCGGGCTGGTGAGCGGCCTCTTCGGAGAGGGTGAAGAGGAGGACCATCTCTCCGCGGAGCTGGCCGCTGAGCTGATGGCGGGCGGCAAGGGTTGCGTGTACTTCGGCGACTGGACCGCGGAGGAACTCCTCATGCAGCTTGGTCAGCTCGCGGGCGAGCACGATGAGCTGGGTGGGGCCGAAGAGCGCAATGAGGTCGGTGAGGGCTTCGAGGATGCGGTGCGGGGTCTCGTAGAAGATGTGGGTTTGAGGTGTGCGCGGAAGAGCTTCAAGGGCAGACCGGCGGGCTCCAGCCTTCGACGGCAGGAAGCCGTGGAAGGTGAAGCTCTCGGCTGAGAGGCCGCTGGCGATAAGGGCTGAGAGGGCGGCGTTGGCTCCGGGAATAGGGAAAACGGGAATGCCGGCGGCGATCGCAGCCTGGACGAGCTGAGTGCCGGGGTCGGCGATGCCGGGAGTTCCGGCGTCCGAAACGATGGCGATGCGGGCCCCGGACTGGAGCTCGGCGACCAGTTGGTCTGCGCGCTCAGCCTCGTTGAAGAGGTGGTAGCTCACGGTCGGGGTGGCAATTTGGAAGTGGTTGAGGAGTTTTTGGGTCTGGCGGGTATCTTCGCAGGCGATCCTGTCGGCCTGGCGCAGAACGCGAAGGGCGCGGAGAGTAATGTCCTCAAGGTTGCCGATGGGGGTGGCGACGAGGTAGAGGCCCGGGGCGAGAGGTTTGTCTTCGGAGGGCATCCTTGAGAGTGTCGCTTAGGGACGAGGCAAAGGCAAAGAACGAACGCTGAAGAAGCGGAGGTCTCGCCGAGAAGTGCCGAGTAAACTAGAAGCATGGCGGATCAGTTGTATCTCAGTGTGTGGTATCCCGACTTCCGGTTTGAACATCTGCCCGCGGCGACCGTGGGCGTGCTGCGGCAGTTCGCGCGGGTGAGCGGTTTGCCTAAGGTGGCGGCTGCGGCGGCGTATCCGGTGAGCTTTTCCGAGCCTCCGGTGTACCAGCGGGTGTATGTGCTCGACAAGCGCGCGGAGGAGAGCAAGGACACTACCGACGCGAACATCGAGAACGCCGTGGCCGAGGCGATGGAGCTGCTCCATGAGGACACGGCATATGAGTTCGAGATGAAGTGGCAGCTATGGCAGTATGAGGCGGGTGAGGGCGGTCTGGACGGGCTTTGGCGGCGCGTTCCGAAGACGGTCAAGGTGCTGGCGTTTGGGCCGGAGTTCGACGACCAGACCTTTGAGCAGAATGGACTGATCCGAGTAGACTTCGGGCTCGATGCGAGCTGGGTGTTCGATGAGGAAGAGGTGTGGGAGGACGAGGACGCCCGCGCTGAAGCAGCCAAGCACATCAAGGAAAATGTAGAGATGCTGCTGGCGTTTACGTTGAGCGTGGAGAAGCATTGCGGGATCTCGAGCCGGCTACTTTGGACTGAGAGTGGGGAGCCCCTGGCGGAGAAGCTGGTTGGTCGGTTGCAGAAACTGAACTAGCGGTGATTCAGGGATTATTGCAGGCTAATCGTGGATGACTTGCGAAGGAAGTAGGCGAGGAAGCGAGCTGCCTCGCCCACAACGAGCTGTGAGCGAGGCCCTTCGGTAACTCAGCGGGAGGCGGTCTTAGTGTTGCTCTGACCGGTCCAGGTAATGCGCCAAACGGAGCGGCTGCCGTCATCGGTGACGTAGAGGCTGCCGTCCTTGCCCACAGTAACGCCCACGGGCCGGCCCCAGACCTGGCCTTCCTTGGTGACGAAGCCGGTGAGGAAGTCTTCGTAGGTGCCGTCGGCCTTGCCGTTGTGCAGGGGGATGTGGATGACCTCATATCCGGCGCGTCCGGAGCGGTTCCAGCTGCCGTGTTCGGCGGCGAAGATGTCTCCGTCGAAGCTCTTGGGGAAGTCGCCAGCGTTGGGGTAGAAGAGCATCTGGAGTGAGGCCATGTGCGGCTGCACGAGGACGTCGGGTGTGATGACCTTTGCGGAGAGGTTGGTGCGCTGGCAGCTGCTGGCCTGGTCGCTGTCAAGCTTGGCGGCCTGCGGATTGGGGCCTGTGCCGGTGGCGCAAGGCTCGGGTAGACGAGGGTCCTGGTGGCCGCCCATGTAGTACCAGGGCCAGCCGTAGAAGCCACCCTCCTGGATGCTCGTGACGTAGTCAGGGACGAGGTGGTTGCCGAGATTGTCGCGCTCGTTGGTCGAGCACCAGAGCTGTTTGGTCACCGGATTGATGGCTTCGCCGACGCAGTTGCGGATGCCGGAAGCATAGACCTCGAGGAACTTGCCTTCGGGGGAGTACTCGAGTATGTCGGCCCGGTGGAACTCGTTGGGGTGGGTGTCAGCGTCATCTGCGTTTGAGGCCGAGCCGACGGAGACGAGCATCTTTGAACCGTCCGCGGTGAAGACGATGTCGCGGGTCCAGTGACCGCCGCCGCGCAGCTGGGCAAAGCCGGGAAGCTGAGCGATGATCGTCTCGGGCTTGCCGGTGGCGACCAGGTCGCCGACGTGGTACGGAAAGCGTACGAGTGAGTCGGTGTTGCCGACATAGACCCACTTCGGATTCGGGCCGGCGGGGTAGAAGTTGATGCCGAAGGGCAGGTTGAGGCCGGTGGCGAAGGTGGAGACGGTCTGCGCCTTGCCGTCGGGACCGATCCCGCGCAGGACGAAGACCTTGTCGCCGTGCGAGTCGGACATGAAGATATCGCCGTTGGGAGCGGTGCGCATCAGGCGCGGCTCGCGAAAGGTGGACGGCGCGGCGGGAACGGAGGGAGCCTGATTATTGACAGAGGAGGACGCCGCGGTCGGCGTGTAGTCGCCGCCGGCGTAGAGGGTGACTTTGAAGCCTGGGGGCGCGATGGGCCAGGCGTCGGCGGGCCGGGCGACGAGGTGCGGGCCGTTGTTGACAGCTTCTTCGGGCTTGGGCTGGGGCAGGTCGGCGACGGTGATCTTGCGGCGGAGGCCGGGTTGCTGCTGATTCCAGTCGCCAAACGCGGCCTGGCCGGTGATGGTCTGGCCGGTCTGAACTCCGGGCTGGCTATCGGCCTGGGCCTGCGATGCGGCGGGAAGAGCGGCTGCGATCAGAAGAGCGGAGAGGGACGGCGCGGTGAATCTCATGAGCGAGATTCTACCGCTTTCCGCGAATGCCGTTCAGCTTCAGAGAGGGGCTTGTTTTATGGGCATCAAATAAGGGTTCCCGGAGCAAGCCTTAATGGCCGGGCTGTGTGGGTTCGGTGCGGGTGAGGTCCTGGAGGCCGTTCGTGGGGAGGATGCCGGTCAGGGTGATGCGGTTTGTGTGCTGCGCGATGAGGACGGAGTTCAGGAAGTCACGCAGGGCAGCCTCGGCTGAAGTGCGCGGCTTGGGATGCTCGGCCAACTGGATGGAGCGTACCAGGCTCAGCAGGCTGTTGAGAGCTTGGCTTGCGCTGGCGGCCTCGGCGTCGCTGGGGGCGATCTGGTCGATGCGCAGGGCGAGGTGCGTGGTGTAGCGCAGGCTGGCGACGAAGGGGGAGTCGGCGGCGAGCGGAAGTTCCAGACCGAAGACGGAGAGGCGGCCGTCCTCCGCCGCGAACGGGAGACCGATGCGGCCAACCGCCCAGGCGCTTGAGAAGGCGGGTACGTCGGCGAAGCGGGCATCGAGCAGGGCTGAGCCGGCAAAAGGGCTGGAGGCGGAGCGCTGGCGGTCGAGCATCAAGTGAATCTGCTCGGGTGTGGGCGCGTTTGAGGTGGCCAAAAGATCCGAGCCGAGCAGCGCGACGCGCACGGTGCGACCCTGCGAGGGCACGGCGTAGATCGTGCGATTGCCGTAGGTCTCCTCGGCAGTCGCGATCGCGGCTAGATATCGGGCAAGCCGGATGCGGTCGAAGCGGCCCTGAAAAACAATTGAGAAGGCCGCCGGACCGTTGGGACCGTTTGGATTAGGCAGTTGATGCAGGGCGAGGGCGAAGGAGTCGACGTCGCGCTCGGGAAGAATGCCGGTGGCGTCGATGAATTGCTGGAAGGAGTTGGGCGAGATCGGATTGCGGTCGAAGTGGGTCGCCGCGCGCAGCGGCTTCAGGTTGACGTAGAGGATCGCATCCGACTCCGGCAGCAGCCGGGCGACCTTCGGTGGCGCCTTCTGCCAGAGGTATACGACGACGGCAAGCGCGAAGACGACGGCCAGGACCGCGAGAAGCGTGGAGATGGTGCGCTTGCGCATGAAGGCTGAGTGTATCGCAGGGCTTCTACTCAACGGCCGAGTGCCGTCCCCAGTTGAAGCGCCGGCCAAGGATGCCCTTGACGATCAGGTGATCGGTACCGGCGGTGGGTCCGACGCCGACGCCGATGTTGATCTCCCAGGCTGGCGAGACGTTCAGATCGGTGACCGCGAAGATCTGCTGCTGCTGATCGTGCAGGGCGTCGAAGGCTCCGAGGCGGCCGTAGTCGGCGTAATATTCAAGGCCGCCGCTGATCTCGCGATTGAAGTCGTAGCTGATCTTTACTCCGGGCGAGAAGCCAAGTCCAAGGTTCACGTCGGGCCCATGCCAGGTGCGCTCGAGCGCCGGGTTGACGGCGAAGTACCAGCGTCCGATCGTCTTGTCGATAATGGGCCGGATCTCCCACGTCCAGGTATCGGGTGAGTAGACGGCGCGCTGGTAGCCGATCTCGGTCGAGAGGCTGAGGCCGACGGGAAGATGCCAGCTGTCCGGCGCGCGCACACGCGGACGGATGTGGTCGCCCACCCACTGCACGCCGTGGCCATCCTGCCAGCTGGTGAAGACGTAGAAGCCGACCTCGGACCAGCTGGTGAGGCCTTCGGTGAGCTCCAGCGTTTCGTGCTCCTGGTGATTGGTGGGGATGACGCCGTCGATGAAGTACTTCTGGCCCTCGGGCGTGAAATTCGAATGCAGCTCGACCATCAGGTTCTTGGGCGCAACGGTCTCCGAGCCATAAACCTGGATCTCGTAGTTGCCCTGGGCATGGGCTGCGGTGACGGCGAGCGTGAGGCCGCCCAGACCGTTCAGGAGAGATCCGCATTTGATCCAGGGTTTATGCATATTTGAAGACCATCATGAAGCCTCGGTCCATGTGGTTCTGCTGGTGGCAGTGGAAGAGCGTGCGGCCGGGGTGATCGGCGGTGAACTCTATCTCTGCCGTGGTCCTGGTCGGGACGAGTACGACGTCCTTGATCAGGCCACTCATCTCGGGGCTGCCGTCCACCGTGCGCACCTCGAACCGGTGCCGATGCAGGTGCATGGGATGGTCATCCATGCTTTCGTTCTTGAGGACCAGCCGGTAGCGCTGGCCTTGCCTGAGGACTGGCTCGGCGGTGTGCGGATAAGACTGTCCGTTGATGCGCCAAAGCTCTTCATTGCCGTGGCCCTGGAACTTGGAGTCGAAGACGAGCTCGATGCGGGTTGGTTCGGTGTCGGCCTGGGCTGGACCTGCGGAGGCGAACTGACGATAGTTCCAGACGAGATCGTCGGGCTGATTCCAGACTGGTTTGCCCGTCGCGCCGGCGTATTCAAGGACGATGCCCATGCCCGCGGCCTGTACGTGCTTGCGGACTTCACCCAACACCCAGACTCCGGGTGCGTTCATCTCGACGATCGCATCGACGCGCTCGGCCGGAGAGAGGCGCAGCATGTCGACCGTCTGCGGCGTGGGGATGGGATTGCCGTCGAGCGCGACGACATGAAAGCGGTGACCGGCGAGCGCGACCCAGTGAACCTCCGTTGGGCTTGAGTTCAGGATGTGCAGCAGCACGCGCTGGCCCTGCTTGGTCCGCAGCGGGTCGCCGAAGCCGAGCATCTTGCCATTGATCGTCGAGACATCGTAGAGCGGGTTCATGGAGCCGTCGTCGCTGCTCATGTCGCGACCCTCCCAGTCATGGAGAGCGAGGAAGATCTCCTGGTCAAAGCGGCCGGGCTCGTCGGCACGATCGACCACGAGAAACCCGTGCTGGCCGCCGTACTGTGCCTTGCGGAGGTTCTTCCCGGCGAAGGTGTGGGTGTGGTACCAACGAAAGCCGGCCGGGTCCGGGGTAAAGCTGTAACGTACCGTCGCGCCAGGTGCGATCGGCGGCGTGCCTTCTTCCATGGCTCCGTCGATGTCTGACGGCAGAAACAACCCATGCCAGTGGACCACCTCCGGGTCGGCGGAACGGTTTCGGAGTTCGACCGTTACCTCGCGCCCTTCTTTCATGCGAAGCAAAGGACCGGGAATCTGGCCGTTGTAAGCGACGGTCTGGATCTTGTGCCTGGGGGAGGGTTCGAGCAGGCAGGGCGCGATTTCGAGGGTAAAGTCAGGCTCCGTACTGGCAGCCATGGCGGGGCGCAGAAGTTTTGCCGCAGCCGTCATGGCAGAAAGTTTGCCGAAGGCGCGTCGAGTCAGCATTTTATTCTGAGATGGCAAACGTGTAGATTTTGCCGCCATTGGTGACGTTGCCGGTTCCGGGCGGCAGAATACCGTATTCGGCTCCGGGCGTGTCCGTGGCCAGCCGGAAGGTCCAGGCACGGGGGCCGGCCTTGGTCAGGGTGATTGGAACGTCGTCGCGCTGGGCACCGCCGGTCGAGTGGATGACGCCGCCGGTGAGCACTCGGAACTCACGATCCTTGGAGTTGAGGCGGAAGCGGACAAGCTCGTACTCGGACGCGGTGACGCCGTCGGGAGTGTAGATCAGGAACTCGATCGGACGGGGCAGCAGCAGCGAGGCTTCGCGTCCCGTGACGACGCCGTTGCGGTCTTCCTTGATGATGTTGTGGGTCAGCGTGGACTTGACGAAGCCTCCGGACTTGACGTGGACGGCCTCGGACTCCATGGGCTGCCACTGGCCGTTCTTGTCCTTGAAGTACACGCCGATCTCGTTGACGGGCGAGAGCTGGATCGCTGCGGGAGGTGTGCCGGTGATCTGGCGGCGGGCCTTGTTGCTCATGGCGGCGAGGACTGCGTCAGACAGGCCGGCCTGTTTGAGCGCGATGAGAGCGTCAGGCGTGGTGTCGTACTTGCCGGGCTGCGTGGCGATGGTTTGGAGGATGAGGTCGTCGGCGAGTCCGGCCCCGTGCATGCGCAGGACGGTGTCGTTCGACATGAGTGGGGGCTCGGACTGGCGGGCCGGGGTTAGGCCTGGTGACTGCGGGCCTTCAATCACCGTGGGTGGCTCCGCAACCGGCTGCTGGGCGGCGGCGAACGGGACAGGAAAGGTCGCAAGTGCAAAGGCAGCTAAGGGCAGGATTCGCATGAGTTCCATCCGGTGGTCACGTCATTTTAGACGGTAGAGCAAGCGAAAGACTCCTGCGGCCCACAGAGCTGAGAGATTCTTGTTCCTGCCGAAGCCCTATGCTAGAGTCGTGGGTGTGGAAGGCGTTCGAGAGTGCTCATTTCGAACAAACCGACTGCGCTGTTTGGGCTGGCGTAGCTCAGCTGGTAGAGCATCTGATTTGTAATCAGAGGGTCGGGGGTTCAAATCCCTTCGTCAGCTCCAACGTACACTCAGCAGCTTGGACTTTGAGCAACGGTGTG
>CAXTQE010000088.1:13913-15702 GCA_964246225.1 uncultured Acidobacteriaceae bacterium
TCCCTTCGTCAGCTCCAACGTACACTCAGCAGCTTGGACTTTGAGCAACGGTGTGTGGGTAAGCGTGCGGCGCAGGTCGGCGCGGCTCAGCGAGATGTGCACAGGTGGCCGAGCGGTTAATGGCAGCAGACTGTAAATCTGCCACTCTTCGAGTTACGGAGGTTCGAATCCTCCCCTGTGCACCATTCCTCCGGCATGAGGCAGCAACGATGGCGTTAGACCTGAGCCCGGCCGGAACCGGAAGAATGGTGGTGGCTTTGGGTATTCTTGCGGCGCTTGCTTTGGGTGTGGCGTGGACCATGGATGCCGGCAAGTACCGAACGCTGACCTGGGTACTTTTGGGTTTTTTTAGTGCGCGGGTGGTGCTTGGCTGGGCGCGTTCGCGTAAGATAGAAAGGTCATAGAAGTTGGCTGGCGTAGCTCAGTGGCAGAGCACTCCCTTGGTAAGGGAGAGGTCGAGAGTTCAATCCTCTCCGCCAGCTCCAGTTTTGTCGCATTCGGCGCAAGGCAGGAGTAAGTGGGTCGGGGCTTCAGCCTCGACCTAAGGCACAGGCGGGAGTAACTCAGTGGTAGAGTCACAGCCTTCCAAGCTGTTGGTCGCGGGTTCGATTCCCGTCTCCCGCTCCAAATTCTAGAGTTTTGCAGGAGTTTTGGATTGAGCATGAACACAAACGTGAGCGAGCCGATCGGCAACTTCGAGCAGCCGGTCATGCCCATCGTGGATCCCCAGGCCTATGGGGCCATTCGGACAGCGATTGAAGGGTCGTTTGCTTCAGGCCGCGTAGCGGAGTTTCTGAAGACGCTTGCTGGGCAAAGAATGCGGATCCGTGACTTCGAGCACGTCCTCAGCCGGGGATTGCTGGGTAAATCGAGTCAGGCCGAGTATGGCAGGCTGGGCAACGCCGATCAGGGACAGATTCGCGAGCTGTATCTGGCCAGCCTGGAGCGCGTGCCTGCGGATTTGCGGCAGAAGTTCTTCAAGCTCTACGCGTACTACTGAGGGAGGAGCCTTGACCGAAGCTCGCGTCATTACGTCTGGGATCATAGCCTCTGCCCAGGAGTGGACCAAGGCTATGCAAACGCCGGTCGCCGATCTGCCTAGTCTAAGTGACGACGAAAAGGAAGCTGTTCATCGTTTTGGTCTTAGTCTCGAGACTCATAGGAGAGGCATTCGGTTGCGTCAGCTGGCATGTGATCGGGAGAAAAGTCAGGGTCGAGAGCTGGGAGAAACTCTGCAGAAGCTTCTGAACGAGGCATCCTCTTCCATAAGACTAACTTCGGTGATTCGGACCTCTAGACCTTTAGGATGGAGGGTCGAATTTGTTACTGAACGGGACAGACAACTTGAGTTCTTGATTGAACCGCTGACGGCGACCTGCTTGTTAAATGGTACTGCTTCAGAAGATGACCTGAGATCTTTTCACGCCCAGCTTCTGGACGAGATTCATACGCCAAACTCTCTAAGAGCCGTGAGTTGACCGAGTGGGAGGGGCGGTAGGTTTGACTTACGTGGTCAGAGGAAGGCAAAAGGGCACTATCGGGGTTCTTTGATCGCAGTATCGTCGAGGTCCTGGTGCAATTCACCCGTCGACTGAGGAAGGTCTTGCGACAGTGGTATTGGTCCGCTGGGAGTATGTCGCGACAGCGACGCTCGACATCGAGGTTTTACCCGCTCCAGTGCCGCGGTTGCCAGGTTTTAGAAGAAGTTGATTCCGAATCGTGAATCTGAAAAGCTGAACTTAGGAGAACATTATGGGCAAGGAAAAGTTTGACCGGTCGAAGCCGCATG
>CAXTQE010000089.1:0-9626 GCA_964246225.1 uncultured Acidobacteriaceae bacterium
TCAACTCCATGACCAACAAGGAGCGCCAGAACTCCGACATCATCAACGGCAGCCGCCGCAAGCGCATCGCCGCCGGCAGCGGCACCTCGGTCCAGGACGTCAACAACCTCCTCCGCCAGTACGCCCAAATGTCGAAGATGTTCAAGTCGCTGGGCGGCGGGATGGGCGGAGGCATGAAAGCCCAACAACGCCTCATGAGCCAAATGCAGCAGACCAAGCAAAGATTTGGGCGTTAGAAGCGTTTTTTGGACAAAATAGTTAGGATTGACGAGAGGAGTTCGGAACAATGGATACGAGACCTGAAACTTGGTGGGTAGTTACATGCAAGAACTCCGACTGTCTAACCGATATCCTCCTGGACAAGATTGGCAATGTAGATCCCTCTCGAATGCTTATGCCAGTAAGTATCCGCAAAAAGACGGTTGTCGCCTACACGTAAAGATAAGTTCTGTGTAATCACTAAGAATCGTTAGTTGCCATGGTAACTTTATCGTACACCGCAACGACAAGCATCCGCACGATCGGGCCCTGTTGTATCGTTCAATAGGAGAGCCATATGCGACGTATCCCCCTCCCCTCATTCTGTTTCTCGATGGTCTGTGGACTTCTAACGGCTGGTACCTGCGCTCCCGCTCTCGCTGACACATTTAACGCAACCTATCTTTCAGCAGGAGTCCAAACTCCCGCTGGAATTACGTCAACCTACGAGACCTTCAATAATCCAAACTTCGTCGGAAATGCTCTGGTAAGTAGCATTACAGGCACATACACCGGATCTTTCCAAATATTGTCAGCAGATACATACGGCGGGGCGGGTGGTGCCGGAAACTTCATTCAAGTTCCCGCCGTTAGCAGCTACACTCTGACACTCAACTCGACAGCGAACTACTTTGGTCTCTGGTTCTCAGCACTGGATGGTGGAAACCAGCTTCAGTTTTATAACAACAACACCCTTCTTTACAGCTTCACTCCATCGGCCTACATGCAGTTAGTTGGTACGTGTCCAACTAATGCGCCAGAACCAAACTACTGCGGCAATCCCAACCCGAACTTCTATAACCAGGACTCAGGCGAGCAGTTTGCCTATCTCAACTTCTACGATCTCGATGGAAGTTTCAACAAAGTCGTCTTTACCGAGACTAACTACGACGGAAACTTCGAGTCAGACAATCAGGCCGTCGCTCTTCTCGCGAACGGCACTCCAGTAGTAGGTACTCCGATAGAAGCAACTCCAGAACCAGCCTCATGGAGCTACGCAGCTCTCGGTCTTTGCGGCATAGCAGGCTTCGCGCTGATTGATCGAAGAAGATACGCGGCAAAGCCAGCTTATCAGTCATAGCAGCTTTGCCAGGTTTAAGTGGAAACGTTAGAGCGGGGAACCCTAAAGCAAGCACCCAAGGTCCTGCATCTGCGACCTGAGTCTCAACCACCAGTTCTCACCCGTATCCAATACAATCTAGGTCTACACCCTACCCAACCCAAATCCCAAATCGAGACATAGGGCAGCCACACCCTCATCCATTTGAACCCTCTCCCCTATTCCCGCAGTCGACTCCGACTCAATCTCCACCACACCCCGCTCACCCGTCTGGTAGTGTCGGTAACTCGACCGCACCCACTCACCCGGCTCCCCTACTAACCCCCGAGCCACCGGGTTCCGGTGCATGTACTCCACCTTCTTCTTACGTTTCCCCGCGCTGAACACATGGAAGTCGTAGTACCGAGTCAACCAGAACGGCCGCTGCACCGACTGCACAGACCCCGACAACTTCCGCGCCTGGATCGCCGTCGCCAGCAACACCTGCTTCGGTTCACTCACCAGCAGATGCACATGCTCCGGCATCACCACATACCCGGCCACGGCAAACCCATACCGACCCGCATCGTCTCGAGCGACCGTTCCCACAAATCCGACCGAACGCCGTCCGCAAATACGGCTTTCTGCCAAAACAGCTGAATGTTACAAAGTGAAAGTGACCCGTCTTCTGGTAGCGCACCAACTCCCCGACCATCCCCGCATCCTACCCCGACACACATGCTGTCCCATCCCACACTCCGGGCGCCCCAGGTCTCGCATGTGAGACCTGAGTTTCAAACGTCGCACAAGGCTAAGCTGCTCACCCGTCTCTGCGACGCTACCTGCACCATGCTCCATCTCGACCTCCACCCCGAAACTTGAAACCCAATTCGCCAGCCCAGCGAGGCATCTGTCCCTCTCGGCCGCTACGCCGAAAACTGCTTACCGCGGCGAGATGCGCGCGAAGTATAACCTGTCCGGTTGGGCTGCTCCTCCGCGCGGAGCGACCGATCTTTCTACGTCCAGGCCGACACCTCACAGGCCGCGGTCTACGCAACAGCGTTGAGAAGCAGCGCTACATGGTCGCGGCTGGCTGTGGATGCGCGATCTCGGCCGACTCTGAAAGAGGCCGCTTCTTCTTGCCGCCGAACCGTCCCAGGAACGTCTTGAGCAGCACATAGAGCACCGGGATAAACAGCAGGTTCAGCACGGTAGAGAGCACCATGCCGCCGACCACCGCCGTACCCACCGAATGCCGGCCCAGTGCGCCTGCTCCGGTCGCGACATAGAGCGGCATCACGCCGAGGATGAACGCCACCGAGGTCATTAGAATGGGCCGCAGTCGCAGCTCCGCGGCCTCAATCGCGGCCTCGGCGATGCTGCGCCCTTGTCCGCGCAGTTGTTCGGCGAACTCCACGATGAGGATTGAATTCTTCGCGGATAAACCGATCAGCATGACCAGCCCGATCTGCACATACACGTCGTCGACCAGACCGCGCAGAGCGATCAAGCCCAGCGCGCCCAGGATCGCCATCGGTACTGCCAGCAGGATGATGAACGGCAAAGCAAACGACTCGTATTGCGCCGAAAGCGTCAGGTACACCACCAGCAGTCCCAGGCCGAAGATGATGATGGCCTTGCCTGCCGTCTCCACCTCTTCAAGCGCCAGCCCGGTCCACTCGTAGGTCATGCCGGTCAGCTTGTTTTTGTTGAACAGCTGCTCCATTGCGACCAGGCCCTGGCCGGACGACAGCCCCGGTGCCGGCGCGCCATCGATCTCCGCGGAACGGAACAGGTTGTAGTGATAGATCACCTGCGGCCCGGAGGTTTCGGACACTGAAACGACGTTATCGAGCGGCACCATCGCGCCTGAGTCCGAGCGCACGTAGTATTCGCGCAGGTCGGCCGCGGTCTTTCTGTATCGCGCGTCGGCCTGCACATACACCCGGTACGAGCGGTTGTTGAAGTCGAAGTCGTTGACGTACGTTGACCCCATAAACGTGCTCATGGCGGCGGTAATCTGGGTCATGCTGACGCCGATCGCCTTGGCCTTTTCGCGATCGACCGTCACCGAGATTTGCGGATCGTTGGCCGTGAAGGGCGAGTACATCCCGGTCAGCTGCGAGCCCGGAGCCCGCGTCGAACCAACGATTTTGTTGACCACATTGGCCATGTCGCCGAATGTGTTGCGTCCCTGATCCTGCAGAATGAACTGGAAGCCGCCTACCGAGCCGATGCCCTGGATGGCCGGCGGCTCAAATGCCGCCACAATCCCTCCCGGCACCCCGAACAGCTTCGGCGCCACGTCCGCCACAATGTCATGCGCGGAGTGCCCTTTGCCCAGCTTGGTGCGATCGTCGATCGGCGTCAGCGGCGCAAAGATCAGGCCGGAGTTCGGAGAAGAGCCGCCCGAAAGCGAGAAGCCCATGATCGAAAAGGTGCCGTAGACGTCCTTGTTTTGCCGGATGATGGTCGACGCCTTCTCTGCAAGGTCAGCCGTATAGGACAGCGAGGCTCCCGGGGGCGCCTGCACAATGCACAGGTAATAGCCCTGGTCTTCGGACGGCACGAACGCCGTCGGCACATGGTTGTACATGTACCCCGTGGCTGCTAGCCCTGCGATGAACAAGACTACGACTACGGTCTTGAACCGTAGCACCAGGAACGTGATTATCCCCGCATACCACCGGCCCAGCCCCTTGATCCCGTTATCGATCAGCTTCAGCAGCCCGCCATGATGCTGCTCCGGCCGCAGCAGGATGGCTGCTAGCGCCGGTGAAAGCGTTAGTGCATTGAAGGCTGAAATAGCGATCGAAAATGCAATCGTGAGCGAGAACTGCTTATAAAGGATCCCCGTCGTTCCCGGGAAGAAACTTACGGGCACAAAGACGGAGATCAGCACCAGCGAGGTCGCAATGACCGCGCTCGTTACCTCGCCCATGGCGACGCTGGTGGCATGGTGCGTGTCCGGGTCGCCGTCCGAGATGTGCCGCTGCACGTTCTCGATCACGACGATGGCATCGTCCACCACCAGTCCTGTTGCCAGCGTGATGCCGAACAGCGTCAGCGAGTTGATCGAGAACCCGAACACTTTGATAAACAGAAACGTACCGATGAGCGAGACCGGGATCGTTACCGCCGGAATGATCGTCGCGCGCCAGTCCTGGAGGAACAGGAAAATCACGATGATAACGATGACGATGGCCTCGATCAGCGTCACCACGACTTCGTGAATCGAGTCTGAAACCACCTGGGTCGTATCTACCGCGATGCGGAAGTCCATCCCGGGAGGAAACGACTTCTGCAAGTTCGCGAGCACCACGCGACAGCGGTTGGCTACATCCAGCGCGTTCGCGTTGGCGAGCTGCTCGATGCCGACACCGACCGCTTCCCCGCCCGAGAAGGTCAGCGAAGTGTTGTAGTTCTCTGCGCCAATCTGCGCGTAGCCCACATCCTTCAACTGCACCAGCCCGGCCCCGACCCCGTTGGTCGCGCCCGCCTGGTTCTTGAGGATGATGTTCTCAAACTGGCGCGGGTCAGACAATCGACCCACCACGCGCACCGCCATCTGGAAGCTTTGCTTGCCATCGTTCGGTGGCAGGCCGGTTTGCCCGGCGGCGATCTCGACGTTCTGCTCCTGCAGCGCTGTCGTCACGTCGAGCGCCGTCAGTCCACGCGCCGCGAGCTTCGCCGGGTCGAGCCAGACTCGCATCGCGTACTTGCGCTCGCCGAAGACCACGACGTCTCCCACGCCTGGAACCCGCTTCAATGCGTCGCGAATGTAAACGTCGATGTAGTTCGAGATGAACTGCGTTGAGAGCGACTTGTCCGGCGAGAGAAAGCCGGCCACCAGCACGAAGTTCGAGTTCGCCTTGGTGATCGTGATACCTGTGTTGTTCACCGCGGCGGGAAGGCGTCCGGCCGCTGAAGAGACACGATTCTGCACGTCTACCGCGGCAATGTCGAGGTCGTAGCCGGTATCGAAGGTGACCGTGATGGCCGACGTACCGTCATTGGCTGAGACCGAAGAGATGTACCGCATCCCCTCGACTCCGTTGATCGACTGCTCGAGCGGAATGGTCACCGCGGCTTCAACAATCGAGGCGTTTGCACCGACGTAATTCGAGCTCACCACCACCTGCGGGGGCGCCAGTTGCGGATAGAGCGAAATCGGCAGCGTGGGAATGGAAACTGCGCCAGCCAGGATCAGTAGCAGCGCGCAAACAGTGGCAAAGATCGGACGCCTGATGAAGAAATCTACCAACCCGCTACCCTCATGATTCCGTGTGATGAGGACGTGCCCGGTCCGGCCCGTCGCTTGCCCCTGAAACGTATTGACACCTTTAGCTCGCTGGACTCGCGGCCGCTCTGGCCGAGGGTGGCGGGCCGCTCAACGGCTGCACCGGAGCGCCTTCGCCGAGAAACTGCAGTCCCGAAACGATCACGCGATCTCCCTGCGACAGGCCGCTCAGCACCGGATAGTTGTTGCCGATGGATTCGCCCAGCGTGACCGGGACCAGGTGCGCGATAAACCCCTGACCAGCAGCCTTGGCGATATAGACAAAGGACTGTCCACCGATCTGGGTCACGGCCAGCACCGGCACGGTCGGCTTCGGCGTCGAGTTCCAGGTTACGCGCGCGTTGACGACCTGCTGATTGCGCACCTTGCTGCCCGCCGGAAGCTCTGCCTTGGCCAGGATGCCCTGGATGTTGTTATCTACCTGCGGAGAAAGAAAGGTCACCGTGGACTTTGCCAGCACGGCACCATTGGTATCCAGAATGTCCACCGGAAGCCCCAGGTGGACCAGCCCCGCGCGCTCGGTTGGCACATAAATGTACGCTTCCAAGCCTGACGGATCGTCGATCGTCGTCAGCACCGTGGCCGGCACGTTTGCTTCGGTCACGTAGTCGCCCACATGCACCGGGATGTCTCCGACCACGCCCGCAAAGGGTGCCCGGATCTGGTAATACGCCAGCGTCCGCTTCTGCACCGAAGTTCCGGCCGCGCTCGCATCGTAAGCGGCCTTGGAGCTGCCGAAGTTTTGCACGGCAGTGTCGTACGCCTCACGCGAGATGATGCCGGCTTCGAACAGCTTACGCTGACGCTCTACTTCACCCTGGTTGAACGTGTACGTCGCCTGCGATTGTGCCTGCGCACTCAACTGCTGATCCACCGCCGCCACCTGTTTCAGCGGATCGATCTGCATCAGAATCTGCCCAGCCTTCACAGCCTGGCCGCTGGTTACGAAGATCTTTGTGATGTTGCCGTCGATCTGCGGCGAAAGCGAGGCCGAGCGCCGACTCTTCACGGTAGCTACATAGGTATCGCCATTGGGCACCGAGGTGAGCGACACCGGAGCAACTACCACCGGCATGGCATGAGGAGCAGCCTGAGGCGGCGCGGCAGGTTTGCATCCCAGCAGGCCCATAAGCAAAACAGAGATTCCCGCTGCAACCCGCAACGAAACGCTCTCTATCGTCGATCTTCTGCCCGCAATCCGAAGAGACAGGCTTTCGCGTACCAACACCAAACTGCCTCCTGCACTGCTTGCAACTTTATTCAAAAAAGCCGTTGTGGGTTTTAGATTCGCTCACTCCTGGGAAGATGCGGAGAGCTTAAGAATTTTGACATACCCTGCCCGGCTGCGTACCCTTGAGGAGGCAGCATTGCGCACTGCACACGCGTCCCCGTCGTCCAGAGGCCTAGGACACCGCCCTTTCACGGCGATGACACGGGTTCGAATCCCGTCGGGGACGCCACACATCTTGGCTGAGAGCGAAGCCGCCATGGTAGAAAGCCTACACCGGGCATAGCCTCGCACAGTGTCGATGAGGTCACCGTTTACCTTTATCAGCAGGGTCAGCGCGGATCCTGCCGTGAGCGGTCGGCTTCCGTCTCGTTCTAGGGTATGGAGGCGGAGATGATCGAAGACGCGTTTCAGGAGAACGTCAATCTCCAGATTGCCCGCCTGACCAACTTCTCGGCGCTTCTTGAGCGCATGTTTGAACGCTCCATCGGCCGACAGGACGGCTCCACTCACCTCACGCTGCTCTTTGCCTCCATCCTCAAGATTCGGCAGTCCGCCCGGGCCGTACGGCTCCTTTCTGAAGCTGGTTGTGTCGAGGAGATTCTCTCCATCTCTCGCACCCTGCTTGAAGTTACCGTCAATGCAGGCTATCTGCAGGCGGCCAACTCCCGCGAGGTGGAACGCTATTTTCAGTTTCATCCCGAAACGCCAAATCGTTACGCCATGGCGCGGCCTTCGCCTCCACGCGCACCTGGCCTGCAACTTTTCCGGCGCATTGGGCAGCTTTCCCTATTTCGGGGCAGCCCAACTCGCCGGCAGGAGCCTGCCGGCACATGGACCGCCCTGACGCTGATGGAGCGCGCCGCGGTCTCCGACCAGGCCAGCGAAATTCCTGTGATGGTGCTGCTGGTGCAGCGCTGCTTCACTCGCGGGCTCGCCGCCGTGCAAGGGACGATCGGCTCGTTGGACGTCTTCGTCTCCGCCATCTCCAGCATGGAGACACCGCGCCTCGAGAGCCGGCTTGCGGAACTTACCGAGGCGTTGTTCGGCATTAATCTCTGCCTGCTGACGCTGTGCATGTACCTCAACAGCTTCTTTCAGCTGCAGATGGATGGCGAGATCGACAGCGCCGCCCATGACGAAGCTGGCGATCGCAGCTGGGCCTAGCAGATTCGAGCCTTGTCCGCCGTCAAATTCAGTCCTCCGGAAGCATTCCGGACAACGTCGAGAAGCGCGACCTGCTCCAGGTCGGCAAGCTCTCCCCTTACCAACCTGCATGTTGCTCAACGCACGCCAGGCTGCCCTGCGAACTCGGCTTTCTCATCGTCCCGACTTTGTCGAAGCCGAGCGTCCGCTTCTTCAGTCGGCTACGACGGCGCAACCACGAACTAGCACACCTCCTGCGACGACCTGCCCGCATCGGAGGCCCGCATCGCCTCCTTCCCGATCGTCGCCAGAGGGGACCTTCCGCAGCAATCCAAGTTCCCGCCTCGAAGCCCGCACGATAACTTCGATTTTGGCAGAGTCACCCTCTGCTCTAAAATCCAAGTGGGAGCACCTCAGGAGCAAGCCATGCATGACACGCTGACGATCGGCATCCCGGTTTTCGCTATCCTGGCCGGAATACTTTTCAACCGGTCCGATCTCAAGGATCTGCGTTCCGAACTGAAGGAAGAGATGAAAGGTTTGCATGGAGAGATCAAGGATCTGCGCGAGGATGTAAACCGCCGTTTCGACGCCGTCAGCCAACGCTTCGACGCCGTACTCCGCTCCTTTCTCGGCACCACCGGCAGGCTCGAAGGCCGTATCCAATCCTTGGAGGGAAGATGAATCCGGCCATTGAGTGCATCACCAACGCCGGACTGGATCCCGCCTCCGCCTCGAACTCCGGCCTCAAACCCATCCGCCGCGCGCTCCTCTCCGTGACCGACAAATCCGGCTTACTTGAACTCGCCCAGGCCCTTGCCACCCACCAGGTGGATCTCGTCTCAACCGGCGGCACCGCGAAGATGCTTCGCGAGGCCGGGCTCCCCGTCCGCGACATCGCCGATCTCACCGGCTTCCCCGAGATGCTCGACGGCCGCGTCAAAACACTCCACCCTAAGGTCCACGGCGGCATTCTCCACATTCGCAGCAACCCCGAACACGCCGCCGCGGTCGAGGCCCATGCGATCGAGCCTATCGACATGGTCGTCGTCAACCTCTACGCCTTTGAGAAAACCGCCGCCAAGCCTGGCGTCACCCCTGCCGAACTCATCGAAAACATCGACATCGGCGGCCCATCCATGCTCCGCTCGGCGGCAAAAAACTTTGAGGACGTTGCCGTCGTCAGCTCCCCCGCCGACTACCCCGCCCTCATCGCCGAGCTCTCTGCTAACGCCGGTGCCCTCACCCATGCCACGCGCTGGCGCCTCGCCAAGCAGGCCTTCTCCCTCACCTCTGCCTACGACTCTGCCATCGCCTCCACCCTCGAGTCCCTTCCCCAAGGCCTGGGTGCCTCATCACAGACCCTGCCCCAGACTCTCCGCATCCGGGTCTCCCAGTCTGCCATTCTTCGCTATGGCGAAAACCCCCACCAGGCGGCCGCTCTCTATACAGACGGCTCCCATACCGGCATCGCCGGCGCCCAGCAGCTCCAGGGCAAAGAGCTCTCCTATAACAATCTCGTGGACCTGGACGCCTGCTGGGAGCTCGTCTCCGAGTTCCCCGTTACGCCGGAGACTCCTGCCACCGTCGTCATCATCAAGCACACCAACCCTTGCGGCGCCGCAACCGGCACCTCCGTGCTCGACGCCTACACC
>CAXTQE010000089.1:9636-14148 GCA_964246225.1 uncultured Acidobacteriaceae bacterium
GTCTCCGCCTTTGGGGGCGTCCTTGGCGTGAACTGCGAGGTGGACGGTCCTGCCGCAGAAGCCATCGCCAAACTCTTCGTCGAAGCCATTGTCGCGCCCGCCTTCAGCCCCGAAGCGCTCACTCACTTCGCCGCCAAGAAGAACCTTCGACTCCTCCAGATCACGCCGGCCCCCGTCGTTTCAAACCAGCCCTCACGCGTCCTCAAACAGATCTCCGGCGGCTTTCTTCTTCAGGATGCCGACCGCCGCCAGACCACCGAAGCCGACCTCACCCTGGCGACCGACCGCCAACCTACCCCCGAAGAGCTGCAGGCTCTGCTTTTCGCCTGGCGCATCTCAAAGCACGTCAAGTCGAACGCCATCGTGTATGCCCGTACCTCGGAGGGTCATGGCCAGACCATCGGCATCGGTGCCGGTCAGATGTCCCGTGTCGACGCAGCCCGCTTTGGCGCTATGAAGGCCGTGCTCCCGCTCGCCGGGTCGGTCGCCGCCTCGGACGCTTTCTTTCCTTTTCCCGATGGCCTCGAAGTCGTCGCCCAGGCCGGAGCCACAGCCGTGATCCAGCCCGGAGGTTCTGTCCGCGACCCCGAGGTCATCGCCGCCGCCAATCGCCTCGGCCTTGCCATGGTCTTCACCGGCATTCGCCACTTCCGCCACTGACAACTCTCACAACCTTTGCCCTGCACCCGGGTTCCCAAAGGTGGGAGAGCCTGGTTGTCTGTCCCGTTGTACACTGCCACGAAGCGGAGCCGGCGGGTTCGCATCCAAACGCGGCAATTTACCGTCTAAATCTGAGTCCCTGGTTTCCTGAGGGATGGAGCGCAAGAAACGGTACAGGACAAGACAAACATGACATTGCGCCACGCTTTCCCTCTTCGCCCGTCTGTCTCTCTTTTGCCGCTGGGTCTGTTTCTGCTCGCGGTGCACACGTCTTTTGCCCAGCAGCCGCAAAAACCTCTGCAGGCACGTGACAAATCCGTGCAGCTTACCCCCGCTACCGTCCCCGATCACGCCTCCGCCTACTATCATGACGGCCTGGCCCATCTCTATGAAGAGATGGCGGTCAACAACGGCCGTCCCGACTACGCAGCCCAGGCCGTCGAAGAGTATAAGCTCGCCCTGAACGCCGACCCCGACAACAAATATCTCCAGGACGGGCTTGCGGATCTCTACTTCAAGATCGGCCGCATCCGCGAAGCTGTGAACTCCGCGCAGGACCAGGTCAAAAAAGATCCAAACGACATCGCCGCCCACACCCTTTTGGGCAAGGTCTACCTTCGTTCCCTTGGCGACATGCAGGGTGCTCAGACCGGCGAGATGCTCCAACTCGCCATCGGTGAGTACGAGAAACTGGCCCAACTCAAACCAAACGATGTAGAGACCCACCTTGTGCTCGGCCAACTTTACGGCTTCCACCACGACACCGCCAAGGCCGAGGCACAGTTTAAGCTTGCGCAAGGACTCGATGGCAACTCCGAGGATGCGGTCCTCAACATGGCTCGCCTCTACGACGAGGAAGGTCAGTCGCAGGAGGCCATCAACGCCCTCTTGGCCATCCCCGCCGACGATCGCAGCGCGCGCATCGACTTTGCGCTTGGAGCCAGCTACGATCAGCTCAAGAAGCCCAAAGAAGCTGCCGCCGCTTACCGTGCTTCGCTTGACGAAGAGCCGGATAATCCCGATACTCTTAAGGCGCTCGGTGCTGCGCTGCTCGCAGACAACGAGCTGGCGGAGGCCGGAACCGTATTTGAGCAGCTCGTCGCGCTCGACCCTTCCGACGCCGAGTCCCAGGTACATCTCTCCGAGATTCAGCGCCGTCAGGGCCACTACGATCTCGCGCTGGCTACTCTCACCAAGGCCAAGTCCGCTAACAATAGCGCCGGCAATCTTGAACTTTCCTTCAATGAAGCCGTTCTTTACGACGCTCTCGGTCAATATGACAAGGCTGTCGCCACCCTGAAGAACGTACTTGAAAGCACCCAAAAATCAGCTTATTCCGAGCCGGAAAAAAGCAATCGCGCAATCTTTCTCGATCGTCTGGGCATCGTTTATAACGAGCAGAATAAGACTGTCGAAGCCGTCGATGCCTATAAGCAGATGATCGCCATGGGTGGAGATTTTGCGGCACGCGGCTACCAGGGTGTCGTAGATTCTTACCGCGACGTGCATCAGTGGAAGGAAGCCGCGTCCGTAGCTTCGGAAGCTTCTGCCGCTTTGCCCAAAGATCACACAGTTCAGCTGATGTATGCCATGCAGCTCGTCGACACTGGCCAGACCGACCAGGGCCTCGCTCTGGCTAACAAGCAGCTGAACGGCACCCCTGCAGACCGCGAAACTTTGATGGACATCGCGATCATCGACCTCCGCCTCAAGCGCTCCGCCGACGCCCTGGCAGAGCTCAGCAAGGCTGAGCAGCTGGCGTCTACCCCGGATCAAAAGCTCGGGATCGACTTGATGCGGGCCACCGTGCTGGACCACGACAAGAACTACGATGCTGCGGAAGCCGAGTACAAGAAGGCTCTCGCCATCGATCCCAGCAACGCCACCGTCCTGAACGATCTGGGATTCATGTACGCAGATCGCAGTGTGAAGCTCCCCGAAGCTCTCACCATGATCAAGAAGGCCGTCGAACTCGATCCCCAAAATGGGGCTTACCTCGATTCGCTCGGCTGGGTCTACTTCAAACTCGGCCAGTACGGCCCGGCGGAAGAGTATCTGCACAAAGCCATTGACCGCACCTCCACCGACGCCAGTATTCATGACCATCTCGGCGAGGTTTACGAGAAGACGGGCCGCCTGCAACTCGCCGTGGGCCAGTGGGAGCGCTCGATGACCGAATATGCTCACTCCCTTCCTGCCGACGCCGATCCTGCCGACATCGCCAAGGTCCGCCACAAGTTGGACGATGCTCGCGTGAAGCTGGCCCGGAACTCCTCCACCACGAACAAAAAATCTTAATCGTCCGTTGAGCAGGTCTCGTTCCACGGTTCTGGGACGTTTGCATCCGATAAACTTGAAGAGGCCATGTCCTCTCCGTCCAATCCGCAGGCCGTCTCGGACGCTGACCCGCTTCTACAGACTCGCGCCTTCCCTGCCCCGCCACATATTGATCGCACCCCTTTTCAGCGTGACCGAGAACGCATTGTGCAGGCGCGCGCCTTCCGCCGCCTTGCCGGCAAGACCCAGGTCTTCACTTCGCGCGCCTCCGACCACTTCCGCTCCCGCCTGACCCACACCATGGAGGTTACGCAGATCGCGCGCGCGGTCGCCGCCGCGCTCGACCTCAATGAAGACCTTGCCGAGGCGCTCGCCCTGGTCCATGACATCGGCCACCCACCCTTCGGTCACGCCGGCGAACGTGCTCTCAATCGCTGCCTCGAGCGCCACCATCTTCGCTTCGACCACAACCTCCACGCGCTCCGCATCGTCGAGCACTTCGAGCAACGTTACGCCGCCCACCGCGGCCTCAATCTAACCCTCGCCGTCCGCGAAGGCATCATCAAGCACTCCCGCGACTATACCGCGGCCGAACACCCCGAGCTCTCGCCTTACCTCCTGGATCAGTGCCCTCCGCTCGAAGCCCAGATCATCGACCTCACCGACGAGATTGCCTACCTCACCGCCGACCTGGACGACGGAGTCGAATCCGGCCTGCTCCAGATCCCTCATCTCCGCGAGCACGTTCAGATCCTCGCCCGCTGCTTCGATCAGGTGGAGCGCCTGCACCCCAACGTAGACGAACGCTTTCTTTTCCACGAAGCCTTGCAGCTGATGCAAAACGTCCTCACCTCCGACTTGATTGCCAACACGCGCCGCAACCTCGACGCTCACCATCTGCAGACCCTTGCCGAGATCCGCCGCCATCCTCACCGCCTCGCTACCTTCTCGCCTGAGGTCGAATTGGAGCGCCAGCAGGAGAAACGTTATCTCCACCGCACCCTCTATAGTTGCCCCGAGCTCGAGCTGGAGCATGACAAAGCCGAAGAGGTCGTCACCCAGCTCTTCGGCTTCTGGACTGCGTACCCCGACCAGCTCCCAGGAGGCTACATGGACGAGATCGCCGCCGACGGCCTGCCGCGTGTGGTCGCCGACTACATCGCCGGTATGACCGACGCCTACATTCTGCTCCAGTACGCTCAGGTAAAACGGATCCCCAGGTTCGTCCGCGCCTGATATCTGGTCTGCTACGCGAGCTTCTCTGCGCGCACTCTGAGCTTCCGCTTCCATCCGTGGCGCAAGAGCGCGGGACAACGCCGTCCTCGCTTCAATCACTACAACTGCAGCCACGCATACTACAACCGCAGTTCACCTGTACTACAACCACAATCCACATCCACTACAACCGCAGTCCACCCGTAAGACTCGCTACCCGCTCCACCCCGTGCGACCCGCACCAGCGCTTCAACCCCGTCGCAATATTCTCGACTGCCCGTGGATCGGCGTAGCTTGCCGTCCCAGTCTGCACGGCCGAGGCTCCGGCCAACAAGAACTCCACCGCATCCTCTGCCCGCA
>CAXTQE010000089.1:14158-15435 GCA_964246225.1 uncultured Acidobacteriaceae bacterium
CCGGAATCTTCACTGCCCGCGCCGCCTCGTACACCATCCGCACCGCGATCGGCTTGATCGCCGGCCCCGAGAGCCCCCCGGTAACGTTCGCGATACGCGGCCGGCGCGTCTCGGGGTCGATCGCCAGCGCCAGAAAAGTATTCACCAGCGATAACGCCTGCGCCCCCGCCGACTCCGCCACCTTCGCCATCTGCCCAATCGATGTCACATTCGGTGACAGCTTGACCATGAGCGGACGCGCCGACACCCGCTCCGTCCGCTGCACCAGGTCCTCGAGCAGCTTCGGATCGGTTCCAAACACCATCCCTCCATGCGACGTATTCGGGCATGAGGCATTCAGCTCATACAGGGCGATCCCCGGCGCGTCGTTCAGCGCCTCGATCACCTCCACGCAATCCCGCACCGTGAATCCAAACACATTGGCGATCACCACCGCGCCTCGCATCTTCCTCAGCCGCGGCATCTTCTCCTCGACAAACGCCCGCACTCCCATGTTCTGCAGGCCGATCGCGTTCATCATCCCGGAGGCCGTCTCGATGATCCGCGGCGCAGGATTGCCCGCCATTGGCTCGCACGACAAGCCCTTTGACACGAAGGCACCGATGCGCTCGAACGAGACGATCTCCTCGAACTCCACCCCATAGCCAAACGTGCCGCTCGCCGCGATCACCGGCGACGCCAGCTCCACGCCCGCAATCGTCACCCGCATATCCGGCCCGCTCCCCTGCCGTTCCGGTGTCGCCGCTACCTGCTTCTCGAGGCGTTCGGTCATTCGCTCCTTCTCCTCCGCACAATCCTGTCATCTCGTCCATGAAGCGGAGCGACTTCGTGCTTCGCTCAGGTTGCACCCACAGCACACTCAGTCGATTCTAGAAGCTTCCGCTGCGAACCTCGCATTGCGCCCAACACGATCGACGCGCTCACCGTTAGAATCAAACCGATGCTTGACCTGAACTACGTCCGCAGCAACCTGGAAAGCGTCGCAGCTGCCCTACGCTCCCGCGGAGCTGACCCCGCCGTCCTTGCCGACTTCAGCTCCATCGACCGCGACCGCCGCAGTGCCATCACCGAAGCTGAGAGCCTCAAAGCTGAACGCAATCGCCTCACCGCCGAAATCCAGGCGCTGCGCAAATCCGGTGCCGACGCCGCGGGCCTGACCGACCAGACCCGCGAGCTCAAGCAGCAGGGCGAAGCTCTCGAAGCCGCTGCCGCCCAAGCCGACGAACGCCTCCGCGACCTGCTCGAAACCCTCCCCAACCTCCCGTCCCCCTCTGTCC
>CAXTQE010000090.1:0-15190 GCA_964246225.1 uncultured Acidobacteriaceae bacterium
CCAATGGGAGCGGCAGGTGCGGCCAGGTCGAGCATCCGTACCCCGGCCCGCGCACCGCGCAGCCCACCTGGCCGCGCAACCATGCCCTGCCAGAACAGGATCGCGATGCCGGCCAGCAGACCGCCGAACCAGGCGATGCCGCTGCGCATCCACTCCAGAAACTCCGCAAAGGCGTGCCCGGAGTGGAAGATCTGGCGCATGGTCAGGGCGAGTTCAGCCGGATTTTGCAGCTCGTGCCAGGTCTTCGCCCCCAGCACTCCGCCCAGTACCACCAGGCAGACGACATTCAGCGCGTCGGCATCCACGCCGTTGCGGCTGAAGTTCAGGTGCAGCACCACCCCCGCCAGCACGGCCGCCAGCCATAAGAACAGGCCGAAGGTGCCGAGATGGAAGGAGCCGAGGGTAAGAAACGGGTACATAGTTTTCAGACCTCAGTATACGTCCGCTTTTCCGTTCGATCAGCCGTAGGCAGCCGGTTTCGAAACACGCTAACCTAGCTGTCATGTTCAAGATCGCCGCGCCCAGTCTCACGTTTCCTCCCGCCGCCTCGATGGAGGTGCTCTTTACCCAGACCCAGATAGCCGAACGCGTCCGGGAGATTGGCAGGCAGATTTCGGAGGAGTACGCCGGTGAGTCGATCGTTCTGATCGGAGTGCTCAAGGGTGCGGCCATCTTCCTCGCCGACCTGGCCCGCGCGATCACGGTCGACAACACCTTCGACTTCGTGGCCGTGTCGAGCTACGGGCGCGCGCGCGTCTCTTCCGGTGCCGTCAAGCTAATCAAGGACATCGACAATCCCATCGAGGGCAAGCACGTGATCCTGGTCGAGGACATCCTCGACACCGGGCTTACCCTGAGCTATCTGCGTGGGCTGATGTTGCAGCACAAGCCTGCCTCGCTCAAGATTGCCAGCTGCCTGGACAAACCGGAGCGGCGGCTGGTGCCGATCGAGGCCGATTACGTGGCTTTCTCGATTCCCAACCGCTTCGTCATCGGCTACGGCATGGATTACGCGGAGGTGTACCGCAATCTGGCGGACATCCGGCTCTTTCCGGAGGAGCTGGCAGCCGGACACTAAACCTGCCTCTTCGCTCTACCTTCGCTATACTGGAACTCGGCATCTTACTCCGGTAACGGCGATGAATACTCAGCAGAAACTCGAGATCCTTGCCGACGCGGCCAAGTACGACGCCTCCTGCGCCTCAAGCGGGGCCAAGCGTAGCGGCAATGGCGAAGGCATCGGGCACTCGGACGGCATGGGTATCTGCCACTCCTACACTCCCGATGGCCGCTGCGTTTCGCTGCTGAAGATCCTGCTGACCAACATGTGTACGTACGATTGCGTGTTCTGCGTCAATCGCGTCTCGTCCGACATCCGCCGTGCGCGCTTTACGCCGGAAGAGGTCGCGAACCTGACCATCGACTTCTACAAGCGCAACTATATTGAGGGCCTGTTCCTCTCGTCCGGCATCATCCAGTCGCCTGACTACACGATGGAGCAGCTCATCTCGGTCGCGAAGCAGCTGCGGCAGGTGCACAAGTTTGGCGGCTATATTCACCTGAAGGCGATTCCCGGCGCTTCGCAACTGTTGATGGAAGAGGCCGGACTCTTCGCTGACCGGCTTTCGGCCAACATCGAGCTGCCGACGCAGGGCGACCTGGTCCAGCTTGCTCCCGAGAAGAAGTCGGCAGTGATCGAGTCCACCATGGCGCAGATTGCTGTCCGCAAGGACGAGGCGGATGAGGAGCGTAAGCGATCGTCGCTCGCTCCAAAGTTTGCCGCCGCGGGGCAGTCGACGCAGATGATCGTAGGGGCGACGCCGGCCAACGATCGCCAGATTCTCTCGACAGCGACCCACCTCTACGGCCAGTACAAGCTGCGGCGCATCTACTACACCGGCTTCTCGCCTTATCCGGAGGCGGACGCGCGGCTGCCTCTGCAGGCTGCACCCATGATGCGCGAGCACCGCCTCTACCAGAGCGACTGGCTGATGCGCTTCTATGGATTCGAGGCGAGCGAACTGACCAGCGAGGAGCAGCCTTCGCTGTCCTTGACCGAAGACCCCAAAACCACGTGGGCGCGCACGCATCCGGAGTTCTTCCCGGTCGACGTGAATCGCGCTCCACGGGAGTCGCTCTTGCGGGTGCCGGGCATCGGCTATCGCAACGTCGACCGCATCCTGAACATCCGCAAGTACCATGCGCTGCTGGTCGACGACCTTCGCAAGCTGCACGTGCGAGTCAAGCTGGCGCTGCCTTACCTGGTTGCGGTCGATCATCTGCCTGGTCCTGCGATTGCTGCACCGGTTCCCGCCGCATCACAAATGGATCTGTTTGCGTCTGTCAGTGCGCTCACGGGAAGCGTCTAATCCGCGTAATGAAGCATGTTCCCCTTGAACCCGACTTCGACGCCTGGCGTGTGGCAGCGCGCGATGCCCTGCGTGCCGGCTATCGGCCGGACGAGCTGGACCTTGAAGATGGAACCGCGCCGGCAACCCTTTCCCTGATGCTGGAAGCCGAAGACGGTGCAACCGGCACGGCCTACCCAAAGCCGCATACCTCGAAAGCATTCCTCGAGGCGGCACAGATCGTCGCCGTCCATCGCGATCCGCAACGTTGGAATCTGTTGTACCGCATCCTTTACCGGCTGCAGACCGAACGGGATCTGCTGAAGCTTGAAACCGACGATGACATCGCGCAGCTTCTGCGCTTTGAGGCCCAGGTGCGGCGCGATCTACACAAGATGCACGCCTTTGTACGCTTCCGCAAGGTGCTCGAACCCGGCAATCCAGCGGAACGGCCGGTTGTGGTGGATGAGGATGTGCCGGTTGCGGCCGATCCTGAGGCGCACCACCTGGTGCTCGAGACGCCGACCCCGTTTGGCAGCCTGCGTACTGAAATCGAGTCCTGCACACCGGCCGAAGCCACCGCCGAGCCCGACTGCGAGCACTTCATCGCGTGGTATCAACCGGATCACCGCATCGTTCCGCTGGCCGCTCCTTTTTTTGCGGAGCGCTTCGCCATCATGCGCTGGACCATCCTGACACCGGATGCGAGCGTCTCCTGGAACCCGATCGCCAAGCAGCTCAGTTTTGCACCAGGCTTGTCTCGTGAATCCGCCCCCGCCGAGGACGAGTTGGAAGTCCTTTGGCGTAGCTACTACGCAAGCATCTACAACCCGGCACGGCTGAACGAGAGTGCCATGCGCTCCGAGATGCCGGTGCGCTACTGGAAGAACCTTCCCGAGGTTCAGCTGCTGCCCACGCTGATCACTCAATCGAAGACCCGCGTGGAGTCCATGGTCAGCCGGCAGCAATCGCAACCTACCGCTCAGCCGTTCGTTCCGGATGAGCACACGATCGACGCATTGGCCGCTTCCCTTCCCGGCTGCAAAGGGTGTGAACTCTACTGCCACGCTACGCAGGTCGTGCCTGGGCGCGGTCCTGGTCGGGCTGCCCTGATGCTCGTTGGTGAACAGCCCGGCGATCAGGAAGACCGCAAAGGCGAGCCGTTTGTCGGTCCGGCAGGGGCGGTGCTCGATCGCGTTCTCGAGGAGATTGGCATCCCGCGGGCAGAACTCTACGTCACCAATGCGGTCAAGCATTTTAAGTTCATCCAGCGCGGCAAGCTGCGGCTGCACCAGAATCCTCGCATGAGCGAGATCATGGCCTGCCGTCCGTGGCTGCTGGCCGAGATCGATGCGGTCAAGCCCAGGGTCGTGCTCTGCCTGGGGGCAAGCGCCTCGAAGTCGCTGCTGGGCGGAACCTTCGCCCTGATGAAGGATCACGGCAAGCAGCTTTCGACACCGTTCGCCGACCGCGTGTTCGCGACCATTCACCCAAGCGCCGTGCTGCGAGCGCGGGACGAGCCGAACCGCATCCAGTTGCAGACCTTCCTGGCCGACGACCTCGCGCGCGCCTGGCAGGCCAGCCAGTCCTGACGCAACTGTGATAGAAAGCTGGAGGCCAGAACGGCCCGGCAGGAGCAACATGCAGACGGACATTTCGACTCTCGACGCGACGCAGTTTGCAGCACAGACCCTGTCGTCTCCCGCATGCCTGGCGGCGGTGCTCGATCACACGCTGCTGAAGCCGGAGGCTACACGCAGCCAGGTCATTCAGCTTTGTGAGGAGGCGGCAGAGCACCACTTTGCCTGCGCCATGGTGAACCCGACCTGGGTGGCCACGGCGGGCGAGGTGCTCGCTGGAACAGGCGTGCCGGTGGGCGTGGTGATCGGGTTTCCGCTGGGCGCGACCCTGTCCGCTTCCAAGCGCGATGAGACGGCTCGCGTGCTGCGGCACGGAGCTCACGATGTGGACATGGTGCTGAATGTCGGGCTGCTGAAGTCCGGGAACAAGGAAGACTTTGAGGCGGTCCGGCAGGACGTGCGCGGCGTGGTAGAGCTTGCCCACGGAGCCGGAGCGATCGTCAAGGTTATCCTCGAAACCTGCCTGCTCAGCTTCGAGGAGAAACTGCGAGCGTCGGAGATCGCGCTGAGCGCGGGCGCTGACTTCCTGAAAACCTCAACTGGCTTTTCCTCTGGCGGGGCGACGGTGGATGATATCGCGCTACTGCGAGGCGTGGCCGGAAGCCGTGCGGGGGTCAAGGCGTCGGGCGGCATCCGCTCGCTCGCGGACGCAACCGCAATGCTCTACGCGGGAGCAACGCGCATAGGGGCGAGTGCCAGTGTGCGCATCGTCGCGGAGCTCTCCGGTGGCGGCAGCAGTGCTGCGACTTCCACCGGGTACTAAGGACGGCGGGAGTATCATCGCAACCAATGCTGTCCTTGCCCAAACCGGAGATTGAGAACCAAGCTCCGGACCAGGATGAGGAGAATCGCACGCCGTCGCGGGAGCGGGTTACGCGTTCGCTCCTGCATCAGCATGCAGTCGAGCCGAACATCCGGGTAGAGCCGATGCAGCTGGACTTCCTGCTGCGGCTGGCCGATGCGCTCAACACGACGCTCGATCTGAACACCCTGCTGCATCGTGTGGCCGACCTGGTTCGAGCGGTGATCGACTATCGCATCTTCGCCATTCTGCTGATCAACGACCGGACACGCGAGTTGTGGATGCGTTTCCAGACCGGGCATACGGCGGACATCGAACGAATCCGCATCAAGCCGGGCCGCGGCATCTCCGGGCAGGCCGCGCTGCAGCGCAAGTCGATCCTGGTGGAGGACGTGCGACTGGTGGAGAACTACCTCAATGCGAACGAAGCAGTGCGCTCGGAGCTGGCAGTGCCGCTGATTGTGAAGAACAAGGTGATCGGAGTGCTTGATCTCCAGTCCGAGCTGCCGGCTTTCTTTACGTTCGATCATCAGCGGTTGCTGGAGCTGACCGCGTCGCGGGTGGCGATTGCGGTTGAAAATGCTCGGCTTTATACGCGGGTCTCGCGCCAGGCGCAGACCTTGACGGTGCTGCATGAGATCTCGCGGGAGATCACGTCGATCCTCGATCCGGACGATCTGCTGGAGCGGATCGGTAGCCTGCTGAAGCGGGTGATCGAGTTTCAGATGTTTACGATCCTGCTTTGGAACGGGCGGACGGACCGCTTTGAACATCGCTTTTCGACGCGGTACGGGGAGCGGGTCACGCGGCGGCGCAGCGTGGCGCTGGGCGAAGGACTGATTGGTACGGCTGCTCTTGAACGCTCGCCGATCCTGGCCCCGGACGTGCGCCGGGAGCCGCGCTATCTAGCCGAGAACCCGGAGACGCGCTCCGAGCTGGCGGTCCCGCTGCTCTATAAGGGCAAGGTCATCGGCGTCCTCGACCTCGAACATACGCGGGTCAACTACTACAACGAGGATCACCAGCGCACGCTGACCACGCTCGCCTCCCAGGTGGCCATCTCGATCGTCAATGCCAACCTCTACCAGCGCATCCACGAGGAAGAACAGCGGATGGAGCGCGATCTGGAGATGGCCCGGCAGGTGCAGCTGCGGCTCTTGCCTGCCGCTCCGCCCACGCCGGCGACCGCCGAGATCGCGTGCAGCTTTCGGCCGGCACGCTCCATCGGCGGGGACATGTACGACTTTCTGGACTACGGCCCGGCACCTTTGGAGGGCCTGGACGGAAGCTTGTACAAGGCTGCGGAGCACGTTGCGCCGCCTCCGTTGGCGGAGCGATCCTCGCAGGTCTTGGAGGCGCTGCTCCCGCCCACGCGCACCCTGATCGTCATGGGCGATGTGTCCGGCAAGGCGGCGCCGGCAGCGCTCTATGGAGCCTTGGTTTCAGGCATTCTGCGCTCGCTGGCGCCGCAGCATCTTTCTCCCGCGGCCCTGCTCGCAGCCTTGAACGATCAGCTGCAGGAGCGCCGGCTGGATTCGCAGTACGTCACCATGCTGATCGCCCTGTGGGACGACACGACGCGCATCCTCCATGTGGCGAACGCAGGGTCAGCACAGCCCGTTCTGCTGACCCGCCGACCTGCCTCGGAGGGAGAAAAGGCGTTGACGAACGCGCTCGAGTCGCGAACGATCCACGTCGTGGGGTTCCCGCTGGGCATGTTCCCAGGTGTCAGCTACGACGAGATTGCGGTGCCGCTGCGTCCAGCAGATATGGTGATCTTTTTCTCCGACGGCATCACAGACGCAGTAAACTCCCGTGGGGAGCAGTTCGGGGGCGACCGGCTCTGTGCGCTGATGCAACAACATCCCTTCGCGGCCAGCAGTGCACAGGCGGCAGTGGATTCGATTGGTGAGGCCTTAACGACCTTTCAATCAGGCACAGAGCATTTCGACGACGAAACGTTGATCGTGTTGCGGGTTCGCTGAAGCTATCTCAGCAGAGCCCAGGTGGTAGCGACCAGCAGGGTTCCGACGACGGTGATTGCGGTGTCTACCACCTTGATGGACTCGTTCCGCCCATCCTGCATCCGAACCCAACCTGAGAAGCCGGAAACAATGTCACGCATATGAACTCTCCTATCCGAGGTGCTGTTTGAACTCAGGAATACCTGTCCTCCTGAGGCTGCACAGCCGATAAAACAAGCATGCAGCTGAGCGTCGCCAAGTGAAATCACCTTCGCAGCAAAAAGGGATGCAACTCCCGAAGGGACGGCTCTGCCACCTTCCTGATTTCAGTAACCCTAAAAGCGGAGTAACGCTTGAGACGTTGTAAGCCGGACTGCGGTCACTCTGGTCGATGGCGTCCGCACGTTCCCGCTAAAAGCGAGCACTAACCACTGCGGGGTCCCCCCCCGGAATACTTCTAAGTCTATTGTTTGCCACAGATAGCTAGGATCTAACCAGCTAAAGTATTCATAACATGAGACTTAAGGCTAAAGTATTCAAAGGAAAAGACTTACATTCGTCGCAAACAAAGTCAGCAGAAAAGCTACTAACTCTATTGTAAAGAAGACGCGGAGTTGTTTATGCCAACTTTCTTCGGCGCATAAACGGCTTCGAATGAATAGCTTGGCTTGATTCTGAAACGTTTCGGGGCTTGACAGGAAACGCCGATGGGATACCAGGACCAAGCGGATCCCGGTGGAGTGCTTGGGGGATTGCTAGGTTGGAAGACGGCGCCGAAGTCCGACGCGAAAAAGGACTTCGAGGATGCGTGCGGCGGCTTTGAGCGATGCCTTCCAATCTCCGGAGACCTTGCTGACGCCGCCGATGCGGCAGCGGTAGTCGACCGTGATCTCGCGGATGCGGAGGTGGTGCTGGGCGGCCTTGATCTGCATCTCGAGGTTCCAGCCGTAGGTGAGTTCGGACATGCGGAGCTGCTCGAGCGAGGAGCGGCGGATGGCGCGGAAGGGGCCCATATCGGTGTAGCGAATGCCCTGGAAGAGGCGCAGGAGGAAGCCGACGAGGTGCCCGGCAAAGACCTGGCTGGGGAGCATGGAGCCGGGTTCGCGGCGGCCGCGGATGCGGGAGCCGAGGACGAAGTCGGCCTGGTTGGCGGCGATGGGCTCGACGAGCGCGGGGAGGCCGGCGATGAGGTCGGAGCCGTCTCCGTCCATATAGACGAGGATGTCGGAGGCGGGGTCGGCGGCGAGCGAGCCGGCGAAGCAGGCTGCGCCGTAGCCGCGGGGCGACTGGATGACGCGAGCCCCGGCGGCGCGGGCGATCTCGGCGGTGCGGTCAGTGGAGCCGTTGTCGACGACGAGACACTCGTGGATGAGCGGCCAAGGCGTTTCGCGAACGACTTGGCCGATGGACTCGGCTTCGTTGAGGGCGGGGATGATGATGGAGATTTGCGGCACTTAGAGCGCGAACCGAAGAACCTGGCGGATCTGCGTTGGGTCGAGATCAAAGCTGAAGGCGATTGCCTCGACACTTTCTCCCAAGTCATAGCTATCAAGAATGGCGTCGGCGGTGACGCGGGAGTGCTTAAGGATAGGAGCTCCGGAGACCTTGCCCGGAACTATCTCGACTTGTTCGCAGCCTGCCCAGTTCATGTTGCGTTTACCTCTTCTGTGGCTCCAGGCTAGAATATCGCGTCGACAGGATTTCAAGCACCTAAAAGGTCTCGCGGACGACATGGCCGATGGATTCGGCTTCGTTGAGCGCGGGGATGATGATGGAGATTTGCGGCATCAGCTTATTCTCTCTCATTCACCACTGGTCGCCTTTGCGGTCAGACCGAGATGTTAGGAGAATTAGCTAGCCAACAACACCAGTCCGAGAAGCCTGCGATGTCTTTTACGCTTAGTGATTCCTTTCCAGAATGCGACATCCCGGTATCAATGCAGATCAACACTCGAACCAAGCCACCGTTGCACTTCATGTTGAAGATTTCAACGGCGGAGAACCGAAGGTAATCAACAATTCAAACGCGTAAGCTCTTTGTAGTCCCTTTTCGGGGTCGGTGTGAGGGCTCGTCTATGCGCTACAAAGTATTCGGAGAACGAACGGGTCTGAAGGTTTCAGAGTTTGCTTTGGGTACGGGATTGTTTGGCAACGCGCATGGCTATGGAACTGAGCCTGACGAAGTTCAGAAAATTCTCGAAGGCTACGCTGAGGCGGGCGGCAATCTGTTTGATTTATCCGATGCGTATCAAGGAGGAAATTCTGAAAGGCTGGTCGGGAAGTTTGTAGGAGATCATCGCAACGATTTCGTCCTTGTCTCCAAGTACAGCCGGAGTGCGCAGACAAGCCCATCGCTCGGTGTTGTAGGAAATAGCCGAAAGGTGATGGTGCAAGCTGTCGAAGAGAGCTTGCGACGGCTGAAGACCGACCACATCGACATCTACATGGCGCATTTGGACGATGGCGTAACGCCGATGGAAGAGATTGTGCGTGGTTTCGACGATCTTGCACGTGCGGGCAAGATCGTCTACGGCGGTTTGTCCAACTTCCCCGCCTGGAGAGTCGCTACCGCCGCAACGATGGTTGACCTAAGAGGCTGGTTACCCATGGCGGCCATAGAGGTGAATTACAGCTTGTTGGAAAGGACGACAGAACGAGAGTTGTTGCCCATGGCGGAGGCCATGGGGCTAGGTATACTGGGCTACTTACCACTTGCGGGCGGTTTGCTCACGGCGAAGTACCGCAATGGAGAGAAAGGACGCATGACCGAGAAGGCCGGTGCAGAAGCAACAGCACGCCAAAAGACCCTGCTTGACGTTGTAATTGCTGTTGCTGCCGAGGTTCAAAGCGATCCGGCAAAGGTCTCGTTAGCATGGGTGAGCGCCAAAGGAGTCATTCCTATCTTCGGCGCAAAAACTCGCCTGCAGCTTGATGCGAATCTTGGAGCCTCAACGGTTCGACTCGATGCGGAACAGATTGCGCGTCTGGATGCGGCAAGTGCCGTTCCTGCTGGATACCCCCATGAGCTGCTTGGCAGCCAAGCTGTTCGAGCTATGTCCACTGGCGATCGATGGGACCAGATCGATCCTCCTCCCCGCCGGGTTTGTTGATTAAATGTATGTCTACGAAGGTCCGCTGGAGCAATTGAGACTATTAGTAAGCGTGAACGCCGTTCTCGTCAGCCATTAGAGACCTGTATGGCTTAGCGTCTCTCTTTGAATCCGTCTATGAGCAAGGCAGACGGTCGGACGATCCGTCTAAACATTGCGGCCTAAATTACAAGCTCCAGCGCAGGCCGCAGTTGGCGCAGGCCGGGGGTGGGGCGCTGGTGAGGAGACCTTCGCGGAAGTGCTGGTAGTCGGGGCCGTTCCAGATCTCGCGGAGGGAGTTTTGGGTGGCGTCGCCCAGGGTGAAGGAGCCGTAGCCTTTCATCGAGAAGGGCGCGATGCAGCAGGGTAGGACGCGGCCGTTGGCGGTGATGTACATGAGCGACCAGGGACGGCGGCAGAGGGACCAGGGGGCGTCGTCGCGCTGCTTGCGGATGGACTCGCCGGGGTCTACGGCTCCGGAGGCGGAGAACATGACGCCTAGCTCGGTGGCGACGTCCTGCGCTTCCTGGATCAATGCTTCTTCTCGGGTGGAGGTGTGCTCGAAGAGGGCGGACTCGGCGCGGGCGAGCGACTGGGTGCTCATGGGGTCGTCGAAGAAGACAAGGCGCTGGAGGTAGACCTCGAAGACGCCGACACGGTGGGCGAGGCGAACGAAGTTGGGAAGCTGGTCGACGGTTTCGCGGAGGCCGGTAAGCCAAAGGCTGACGCGGGGCTTGGGAGCGTTGAGCTCGCGCTGCATGCGGGTAAAGTTGCCGACGTTTTCAACGATCTTCGCGAAGAAATCCTTGCCGCGAACCATCTGGTAGACCTCGGACTCGGCGGCGTCGAGCGAGACGCGGAGCTCGTCGAGGCCGGCGTCGATGAGGGCCTTTCCGTTGGTCGCGTTGAGCAGGGTTCCGTTGGTGTTGAAGAGGACGTAGATGTTGCGGTCTTTGAGATATTTGACGCGCTGGGCGATGTCCTTGACCAGCATGGGCTCGCCGATGCCGTGGAGGACGACGCGGGCGATGTTGGGGTACTGATCGATGAGCGAAGTGAACAGGTCCCAGGGCATGTCGGCCTCGGGCTCGAGCTGCTCGTAGGTGCGGGGGCAGGTGGTGCAGAGGAGGTTACAGCGGTTGGTGGTTTCAAGGTAGAGGCAGACCGGTTCTTGCTCGGCAACCGCGGTGAGCTGCTCTTCCGGCTTTTGGAAGTACCGGCGCATGCGGTTCTTTTCTTCCTCGGCGGCCTGCGCGGCGGGACTGAGCGCGTCGTTTTCGTGGTCGAGCAGGTTGCTGGGCGGCAGGATGGGGAGCAGGGTGCTCATCGGGACCTCGGAGAAGGAAGGCGGTGAAAGAAGGTGCGGGTTTGGGGCAAGCGTCGCAAGACTAGCTCAATCATAAGAGCAATCGCGACGGCGGAGTAGAGGATCTGGTTGAGCAGATACTGCTTTGGTCCGGAGCCTACCGCAATCGATGTAGTACAGAGATAGAAGAGTCCGCCGATATAGGTAAACAGAGTGAGCGAGGGCATGAGGACGAAAAAGGGGACCAGCCAGGCGACGTACCACGGGTAATGCGGGGAAAAGAGGAGCATGAGGGCGAAGCCGAGGCCAAGAGCGGGCGGCAGGAAGGCCGCACGCGGGCTTTCGGGTGGGCAGGCGGTGCGCCAGGCCCAGGCAGTGAGCATGAGAAGGATGAGTCCGGCGAAGACGACGTAAGCGGTGTTCGAGAGTGTGTGCAGGCCGGGGAGGTGTTGGGCGAACTCGAGCAGGAAGTAGCGCGAGCCGGTGGCCATGCCTTCTTCCTGGACGTAGCCGCCGAGGAAGCCGAAGACGAGGCGGCCGGCGGAGAGGTAGAGGGAGTAGGTGAAGGCGGCGAGCGCGGCCATGGTGGCGGGCATCTTCCAGTCACCACGCTGGTAGAGGGCGGGAAAAAGAACAAGGGGATAGAACTTGGTGAGAACGGCCAGGCCGAGTAACAGGCCGGTGAGAACGGGCTGGCGGCGATAGCGAAAGAGGAGCGCGAAGACGAGGAAGGTTATGACGACGGAATCGAGGTGGCCGGAGCTGCCGATCTCCCAGATGAGCATAGGGAACCAGGCATAAAGAAGCGTCCACTCGCGGCGGAAGCCGAAGTGGCGCAGGAGGTGCACGAGGCCGATCATGGTCAGGCCCTCGAAGAGGACCATCGCCATCTTCATGAAGGTGACGGTGGGCGAGATCCAGGTGATGAGGTAGAAGAGGATCTGCGCGACGGGAGGGTAGATGGTGTGCGCGTAGTCGCGGCGGTTCATGTTGTTGAAGAGGTCGTAGTTGGGAGCGCGGAGAAAGGTGAGAGCTGGGTTGCCGGGGACGTAACGGTAGGGGCTGATGTGGGCGTGCTGGACGACGCCGTCCCAGGCATAGCGGTAGACGTCTGAGGAGAGTTCGGGATCTGGGAAGAGGACGACGAGGCGGCAGGCGATGGCGACAGCGAGGATGATGGGGAAGGTGAAGCGGTCGGTGTTCGAGGGCTTGAGCAGGAAGATGAGGACGGCGCCGGCATAGAGGATGAGGTGTGCGGCGGAGCAGCCGGAGAAGCCGATGGTGTAGTGGTCGTACTCACTGACGAGCTGGCGGGTGTAGGCGATCATGCCGAGACCGAGCAGCAGGAGTGCGGCGTTGGTATGCCAGGGGCGGAGGTCGCGCCAGGAGGCTTTGGTGCTGATGGCCGGGTGAGTCGGAGTGGTGAGGCTCACGCAGGCTTCCCTTCCCTCTCGGCGGCTTGGTGGAGCGCAAGGAGGAACTGGCGGGTATGCGCGGCGGAGTAACCGGGAAGCGAGGTAAAGGCGGGAGGATGATCTTGAAGAAGTTCGGCTTCGAGCAGCGCGAGGGTCTGGGCGTCGTCGACGTCGTACCAGAGAGGGAGTTCCACGACTTCGAGGCCCGCTTCTGTGCAGCGCTGGCGGGTTTCGGCGAGGACAGTGGAGGTGCTCCAGGCGATGCGGGCGAAGGGCTCCGCGTGTGCCTGCTTGAGGCCGATCAGGTAGTAACCGCCGTCGTGCGAAGGGCCGAGCACGATGCGGTCGCCGGGTGCTGCGAGGGCTTGGACGGCCTGGGCGTAGGCCGCTGCGGGGACAGTGGGCGAGTCGGAGTCGATGAGGCAGACGGAGCCGTAGCCAAGCGCGAGGATGTCCTCGGCGGCGAAGAGCAGGCGCTCGCCGAAGCCGTCTCCGCGCTGCGGGACGAGGGCGAAGGTCTCGGGCAGCAGGCCGGCGAAAAGGGCTTCGTCGCCGACCGGGGTGTAGGAGATCAGGCCAGCCCCGTGCGTTACAGTGGCGAGATTCTCAGTGGTGTCGCGAAGAAAACAGATGTTGAGTGCGGCGCTTTGGTCGAGGGTGAGCGGAGGCGAGAGGCGGGTCTTTACGCGGCCAGGGCGCGGTGCCTTCGCCATCACCGTCAGCGCACAGAGATGACGCAGCGCGGGGATAGGGTGCGCGGGATCGAGGATGGGGTAGGGGCTGCGATTGGAAGTGAGGACAGACATGCGCTAGAAGGCGCCTCGGAGCTCGAGCACGCGGGCTTCGGCAGACGACGGGGCACTCGTGTGGGCAGCGTTCGCCAGATCTTTTTGGCAGACGGCATATTGGTACCAGTGATCGGCCTGGAGCTGGATCGATCCCCAGGGCTGGGTGGCAACGAGGGCTTCGAAGTCGGGGCGACTCATGACGTCGGCCTGCCGCGGCTCTCGGTACTTGCCGGCGGGGCTGGTGGTAAGGCGGGAGAGCAGCCACAAAAAGGCGAGCGGGAAGCGGGTGCGAAAACCAGAGGTGGGCTCGGCGATGAAGCAGCGGCCGCCGGGGCGCAGGACGCGGAAGACTTCGCCCACGATGCCTTCCTTGTCAGGCACGATGAGAAAGAGGCGCGAGACGACGATGGCGTCGATCGAGCCGGTGGGATACGGCAGCGCGTGGGCGTCAGCGTGCTCGAAGCTGCAGTTCGGCAGGCGGAATCTGCGGGCGCGGGATTGGGCGCGGCGGATGAGATTGTGGGAGAGATCGATACCCGTGGTGCGGATACGGGGGAGTTCTTCGGAGAGGCGGCAGGCGTAGTACCCGGGACCGCAGCCGAGCTCGAGAAGATGCGTGCCCGGCGTGGGTGGCTCGTCGGGGAACAGCGACTGCACGATCTCCGGGGTGTGATCGCGGAAAAGGTATTCGCGGCAGAGCGCGTAAAACCACGCACAACGCTCGAAGAGACTATCCGGTTGCGCGGTGGTCCGTCCGGTCGGGTTACAGTCGCTTTGGTCCATTCGTCTTCAAGATCCTCTTGCCCAGGTCACGATGCTCTATCGCTGAGTGTAATCGAGCGGTGGTACCAGTATGTTCCGCGCACTACAAAGCTGAGATGCTGGGGAGGAGCGAAGTGACGTCGGGCCAGCTAAGCTACATCGCGCCAATCCAGGATCACCTTTCCGGAGTTGCCGGAGCGCATGGCGGCGAAGCCCTGCTCGAAGTCGCGCCAGTGGAGGCGGTGGGTGATGACGGGCGAGATATCGAGGCCGGACTCGAGCATGACGGTCATCTTGTACCAGGTCTCGTACATTTCGCGGCCGTAGATGCCGCGAAGGGTGAGCTGGTTGAAGATGACCTGGTTCCAGTCGATGGCGACCTGCTGGGAGGGGATGCCGAGCATGGCGATTTTGGCGCCGTGGCTCATGTGGCCGAGCATGTCGCGGAAGGCGTTGGGGTTGCCGGACATCTCGAGACCGACGTCAAATCCCTCGGTCATGTGAAGCTCGGCCAAAATATCGGAGAGGGAGGTTGTCGTGGGGTCGACGGTACGGGTGACGCCGATTTTCTCGGCCAGCTGCCGCCGGTATGGGTTGGGATCGGAGACGACGACGTGGCGGGCCCCGGCGTGGCGGGCGACGGCGGCGGCCATGATGCCGATGGGGCCGGCTCCGGTGACGAGCACGTCCTCACCGAGGACCGGGAAGGCGAGCGCGGTGTGGACGGCGTTGCCGAAGGGGTCGAAGATGGCGGCGATCTCCGGCGCAATTCCTGGGGCGTGATGCCAGATGTTCGACATGGGCAGGACGATGAACTCGGCGAAGGCACCGTCGCGCGCGACGCCGACGCCGCGGGTGTGGGCGCAAAGATGGCGGCGTCCGGCGAGGCAGTTGCGGCATCGTCCGCAGACCACGTGACCCTCACCGCTGACGAACTGGCCGGGAAGCACGTCGAGCACGTTGGCGCCGACAGCGACGACCTCGCCGACAAATTCATGGCCGATGACCAGGCCGATGGGGATGGTTTTCGCGGCCCAGGCATCCCAGTCGAAGATATGGAGATCGGTGCCGCAGAT
>CAXTQE010000091.1:0-15136 GCA_964246225.1 uncultured Acidobacteriaceae bacterium
GGATCGACCCCCCGGCCCACTTCTCGACCGTACTCGCAAGCTCCCCCGGTACAACCCTGCCCGACGCTCCCAGCGCCCTTCGGCACCCCTTGCAGCTCAGCACCGGCGGTGTGATCCAGCGCGAGCAGCCCGGAGCCATTCCCCTTACCATCGACCAGGCGATTGCCACCGCACTCAAAGGCAACACGGCCATTATCGTCAGTGGGGAGCAGGAAAAGTTTGTGCGCGGGGAGATCTACACCGTCGGCAACTCGCTGCTGCCGAACCTGCAGGTAACCGGCTACGCTCGGGCGCAGGAGATCGATCTGGCGGCGATGGGCTTCAAGGCGAACTCTATCCACGTCCCCGGCTTCAACAGTGTGATTCCGGAGATCGTCAAGGTCAATACAGTCAGCGGACAGATTTCGCTGAGCCAGAACCTGAGTCTGCCGGCGCTTTATTTATTCCGGGCCGCGGGGCGGGCGAGCGAGGCCGCCAACTGGTCCACGCTGAACGTGCGCGGAGGGGCGGTCCTCCAGGTCGGAGGGCTCTACCTTCAGGTGCTGGCGGACGCCGCCCAGATACGCAACGCGCAGGCACTGCTGAAACAGGACCAGCTCGTCTTTGACCAGGCTAAAGCTCAGCGGGACGCCGGGGTGGGAATCAACCTCGACGTGCTGCGCGCCCAGGTCGATCTGCAAAATGAGCAGCAGCAACTGGTGCGCGCTGCGAACGCCGAAGCCAAGGACAAGATCCAGCTCAATCGCGCCATGGGTCAGCCCGCCGGACAGCAGCTTGAGCTTACCGAGGCTGCCCCCTTCGCAGAGTTCGACGCCGACTCGAGCGACGCAGCGTTGCAGGGCGACCTGAAGATCGCCTACGAACGCCGCAAGGATCTGCGCGGGCTTGAGGCACAGCTCGCGGTCGCTCAGGAAACTTCAAAAGCCCTCAAGTACGAACGCCTTCCGGTCCTCGGAGTCGGAGGGTACTTCGGTCTGCTCGGTCAGATTGGCGGGTCGTACTACGGCGTGTATACCGCCGAGGGGCGGATCAGCGTGCCGATCTTCCTTGAAGCCGAGCTGCGCGGCCAACGCGAGGTAAACACCGCACAGGTGCGTGCGCTGCAGCAGCAGGTCAGCGCCAACCGCAGCCAGATAGAGGCCGACATCCGCTCCAGCCTGCTCGACGTGCAGACCGCCCGCGAGCTGGTGACGGTGGCGCGCAGTAACGTCGTTCTCTCCACGCAGGCGCTTGAGGACGCCACTGCCCGCTTCACGTCGGGGGTCGATGACAATCTCGCCGTGGTTCGTGCGCAGGCGTCGCTTGAAAGCGCAGAGACCCAGACCGTCCAGGCCGAGTTCCAGTACAACTTCGCCAAACTGCAACTGGCCCGCAATACCGGCGTGGTTGAGACCGAGTACAAGCGTTACCTTGGCAAATAGCCGGACTTCGAAAGTTCCTCCTGCTGCCCCGGAAGGTGCAGAGCCTGCGGTTGATCGATGTCCCCGCTCCCGCCGAAGTATGAAAGCATAGATCAGGATGGCTGGTGCAAACGCAGTTGCGCAGAGAACGGTGCCGGCCGGGGTTGCGGCGAGCGCCTTCCGATCGCGGGACTTTCGGCTCTACCAAGCGGCGCGGCTGTGCGTGATCCTTGGGGCGGAGGCGCAGTCGGTCGCAGTCGCCTGGCAGGTTTACCAGCTTACCGGCTCCGCGCTCAGCCTCGGCTATACCGGGCTCGCGCTCTTTCTGCCCGGACTCTTCTTTATGCTGCCCGCCGGGCACGTGGCGGACCGCTACGACAAGCGCCACATCATCCTTGCCTGCTACGGCCTGCAGGCGCTGTGTACCGTGGCTCTGCTCTGGATTGCGCTTCATCCGGTCACCAGCATTACGCCCATTTATGCGGTGCTCTTCCTCATCGGGACGGGTCGCTGCTTTTCCGGGCCTGCCGCGAGCGCGATGATCCCCATGCTGGTTCCGAAGGATGATTTCGTCAACGCGGTCACCTGGGGTGCCACCATTTACCAGACCGCCAACGCGACCGGGCCCATGGTCGGCGGACTCCTGTTCACGGCGACCTTTGCCGCGCTGGGCCGCTGGAAGGGCGCGCCGCTGGTTTACCTGTTTACCCTGGCCATGCTGTTCAGCTTCACGTTTTTTGTCAGCCTGATTCGCGTGCGGACGAAGGCATCGGAGAAGAAGGCCTTCGACGCGAAGACGGTTTTGGCCGGCTTGAAGTACGTCGCCGAAACCAAGCTGCTGCTGGGCTCCATCTCGCTCGATCTCTTTGCCGTGCTGCTCGGCGGCGCCGTGGCCCTGATGCCGATCTTCGCCCATGACGTGCTGCATGCCGGCGCGCAAGGGCTGGGCCTGCTGCGGGCCATGCCCAGCCTGGGCGCGCTGGTCGTCAGCCTCACGCTGATCTTTCGCCCCATCCAGCGGCGCGCCGGCAAGCTGATGCTGGTGTGCGTCGGAATCTTCGGCGCGGCAACGGTTCTGTTCGGGCTCAGCCGCACCCTTTGGGTCAGCATGGTTGCGCTGCTGCTGGTCGGCGCAAGCGACATGGTCTCGGTGGTCATTCGGTCGAGCGTCCTGCAGCTCGCGACGCCGCCCGAGATGCGCGGCCGGGTCAGCGCCGTCAACTGGCTTTTCATTGGAGCTTCAAACGAATTCGGCGAGTATGAGAGCGGACTCACCGCGCACTGGTGGGGAGCCGTGCCGGCCGTCGTCTTCGGGGGCGTCGCCTCGCTGGTTGTGACAGCGGTCTCCGCCGTCGCCTTTCCTGCGCTGCGCCGCGCCAACCAGCTCACCGTGGAGAGTCTGCGCTCAGCCGAAGTCGAGCTGGCTGAAGCCGAGCCGATCGATTAGGCCGAAGCTGCGGCTAGAATGTTTCGAGGGCGCGGAGGAACAAGGATGCAGGCTGGCTTGAAGTGGGTCCTCGGTGGGTCGCTTGTCCTGCTGCTGGTCGTCGGGGGCGAGTCTCTCTATCTTTACCGCCGCAACCGCGCCGACGAGACGGCCCCGGTCAAGCAGGCCTCCACCTACAAGGCCGACCCCGACGACGACGTCTTCCTCAAGCACGAGCACCCGATGTCTCTGAAGGACGAAAAGGGTTTGAAAGGGCGTACCTTGTGGATCAGCGCGGGCGGCCAGATGGACTTCTACCCTTATAACGGCCACACGGTGGACTACGATCATAGCCAGGGCGTGCTGCTCGGTTCCGAGAAGATTCTTGTCAAAGACGCCGTCGAGCAGACCGCTCCGAAGAAAGCTACCTTCCGCGTTCCCGGCGGCGATAAGCAGGTTCTGCTCGTATTTTCAAAGCCGGACGACCAGGGGAACGCCAGTAAGCTGTATGCCGTGCCTGTAGGCGATCGTGAGGGAGGCAGCTATACCTTCTCGACCGACGAGATCTTCTTCTACGACGACCCGCATCGGCTGTTCTCCTATTGGGGACCGGAGAAGTGGAAGGCGATTGACGCGCATCAAGCCATTCTCGGCATGAACGAGCGGCAGGTGATGATGGCGCTCGGACAGGTCAGCGTCGACCACGGCGACAAGATCGGGGACCGCAGCGTCGAGTTCGACGACCAGGGCCACCCAAAGATGGTCACCTTTGAAGGTGGCAAGGCGACTAGAATCGTCGACGAGAAGCAATAGAGACAGGCCCGCACTTCTCTATCAGGACGCACGCCGATATGTTGTTTGCCTCGTTTCGTTACATCCTGATCTTTCTGCCGGTCGTCGTCTGCGGAGCCATTGCCGTGCGCAAACTCCTCGGCCCGCGCGCCGCCCAGGCCTGGGTGCTTACGGCGTCCATCGTCTTTTATGCTGCGAGCAAGCCCTTCAACCTGATCTATCTCCTGGCCTCGCTGGGAGTGAACTGGCTGCTCGCGCGCTTCATCGAGCGCACGGAAGGCGCGGCCCGGAGACGAATCCTCGTAGGCGGCCTGGTCCTGAACGTGGCTTACCTCTGCCTCTTCAAGTATCTCGGCTTCTTCGCATCGATGCTTCGCTTCGCGCTGCCGCACGGGTACCGCGTCCCCGAGCTTGGCTTCCCGCTCGGCATCAGCTTCTTCACCATCACGCAGATCATGTATTTGGTGGACTGCTACGAAGACACGCTTCCGGCAGGGTCGCTCTTCGACCACGCCACCTTCGTCGCCTTCTTCCCGTACCTCATCTCCGGTCCGCTCGGCCGCGCCAAACGCATGCGTCACCAGTTCGGCAACTTCGGCGGGGAAGCCGGCGCGCGTACGGAGCTGCTGGCGCGCGGCCTCTTCCTGTTTGCCCTCGGCCTGTTCAAGAAGGCAGTCTTCGCCAATGCCTTCGCACAGGTGGTCACCTTCGGCAGCACCTCGGCGCACAGTCTCTCCGCGATCGAAGGCTGGATCTTTTCCGTCGCCTACGTCATGCAGGTCTACTTCGATTTCAGCGGCTACTCGGACATGGCCATCGGCTCCGCGCTGATGCTCGGCGTCGAGATCCCGCGCAACTTCGACAAGCCTTACTCCGCCCGGTCCATCATCGAGTTCTGGCAGCGCTGGCACATTTCGCTCACCAACTTCATCACCTCCTACCTCTACACGCCTATCCTCAAATCCTTCTCCCGGCGCACGCTCTTCACCTCCGCGCTGGCAACATTCTTCGCCATGGGCATCGCCGGCCTGTGGCATGGAGGCGCGTGGACCTTCGTGATTTGGGGCTTTTTGCACGGAGCCTTTCTGGGCATCAACCAATACTGGCGCAAAAAGAACATGCCGCACATCCCCGCGTTCCTCAGCTGGCTGCTCACCTTTGCCTGTTGGACCATCACCATGGTCTACTTCGGCGCGGACTCCATCGGCCAGGCCAACGCGCGGCTGGCCACCATGTTCAACCCCCATCACGCCTTCCGCGTCGCCAACGTCACGAGCCTGGAGCTGCAGGTCTACGGGCTGGGCATCCGCCTCTCACGCTGGCCTCTTCTGGCAGGCGTGCTGTGCTCCATCTTCGGCCCGTCGTCGGAAGAGCTGGGCCGCGACTTTCAGCCCAGTGCGCTGAATTGCGCCTACGCCGTTGGCCTCGTCGCAGTCTCCTTCGCGCTCGTCAACTCCACCATCTCTACTCCCTTCGTGTACTTTCGCTTCTAGTCCCTTCCGTTTGCAGGAGCCCTCCCCCTCCATGCCGCAACCCTCCACTCTCGATGCCGCTCCGGCCACCGCGGTCCAACTCTCAAGCGGCCGCTGGCTTCTCTGGACGCTGCTCCTGCTCGCGCTGGCGGTAGGCGCGGAGCTTGCTTTAGCCTGGCGGCTCGACGTCTTCGGCATCCTGCGCGACCCGGCCGGCCGCGCGCTGATCACCTCCAGCCACGAGCGCCAGGCCAAGTATCTGCTGAACGAAGCCTATGTTCCTGAGAATTTCAACGCGCTGATCGTAGGCGCCTCTGCCTCCGTGAACTGGCGTCCGCAAAGGCTAACGGGATATCGCTTTTATGATGAATCGCTCGAAGGAGGCAACGCGGCCGAGCAGCGAAGGCTGGTCGAGCTGGCACTGAAACGTGGCCACTTCCAGGTCGCCCTGGTGGGCATCTTCCCCCGCATCACCGGCTCGCACGAGTTGCAGGACGGACTCGACCAGGTCAACCGCGCCGAGGCCTTCGGCTCGCTCGCCGCCTTCAACATCGAGGCGGAGATGCTCGTCGACAAACTCCGTCATCGCACCCCCAGCTTCTACCCCGACGGCAGCCACGAGATGCCCTCTACCAGGCCGGAGCCGCCGAAGGTCAAGATGAATATGAAGCAGGACGCGCAGGCCATCGAGGACTACCGCACCCTCGTCCAGGAGCTCGAGGCTCACGGGACGCGCGTACTCTACGTCGTCTACCCGGTCTACACGCCGGCCTTCGACTTCAACCACGACGCGCTGCTTGCCTTCCGCAAAAGCTTCCCCGCAACCCTGCCGCCCGCCCCCATCCTTGACCTCAACCAGCCACAGTACAAGGCCTTCCGTGACGACCCGGCTAACTACATCGATGAGATTCACCTCAGTCGCAAGGGTGCCGATCAGCTCACGGACATGATCAATGCCCGCATGCACGAGCTGCTCGCCAGCCCGCAGGCGCAGCAGGAGCAGAAGTAATGTTCACCGCCTCTGATCGCACGCGGAGCGTCGATGCCGCCCTGCAGGAGCGCTTCGCCGCCTTCTCCGGAGACCGCAACCCCATGCACATGGACGCGGTGGCGGCGCGGCGCACGCAGGCCGGGGAGCCGGTCGTCCACGGCGTGCACACCCTGCTTTGGGCGCTCGAACAACTCGCACAGGCAGGGCAGCTGGACGGAGGCGTCGCCCGGCTCAAAGCCAGGTTCCTGAAGTGGGTCTACCTTGGCGATGTTGCCACAGTGTCTGTTGTTGAAGGCGAGGCAGGCGAGCCGCTGCGCCTTGAAGTCGCGGTCGGGGGGTTGACGGTGCTTGCGGCAGAGGTCCTGTTCGGGGACCGGCAACCGCACGCTGAGCCAAAACCCTGGACTCCGTCGCCCGAAGCGCCGCGTTCCATCGCGCTTGATCTCACGCTCCCCGACTTGCCAGACCGCTCCGGCGAGGCCTTTGTCGGTCCTCTCGCGCAGGCCGAAGAGCTCTTCCCGCAACTCGCGACGCTGCTCGGCCCCGCCGCGGTCGCGGAGATTGCCGCGTGTTCCTACGTCATCGGCATGGAAGTTCCAGGCCTGCACTCGATGTTTTCAAAGCTCGATCTCACGCTGCTGGACGCACCCGAATCCACGCCGCGCGCCGCCCTTCACTACACCGTGAGCTACGTCGACGAGCGCTTCCGCAAACTGCGCATCGCCGTCGAAGGTCGCATCGTGCAGGGCGTTCTCGAAGCCTTTGTGCGTGTGCCTCCCGTGCGCCAGGCCTCCATGGAGGTGATCGCAAAGTACGTCCAGCCCAACGAATTTAGCGGGATCCACGCGCTGGTCATCGGCGGCTCGCGAGGCCTGGGCGAACTGACGGCAAAACTGATCGCGGCAGGAGGCGGCAGCGTCACCCTTACGTACGCGCTGGGACGCGCAGAGGCCGAGACAGTCGCCGCCGAAATCGACGCCTGCGGAGGCAAAGCTGCGGCGCTTCCCTATGACGTCCGCCAGCCCCCGGCAGAGCAAATTCGCACTCTGCAGGCTACGCCCACACATCTCTTCTACTTCGCCACCGGCACCATCTTCCGGCCCAAGCTCGGCGTCCTTTCGGGATCCATGCTTGCGGAGTTCCTGCAGTTCTACGTGCAGGGCTTCTACGATCTTTGCCTCGCCCTCACCGCCCGCTCCGCCGAGCTGCTCTCCATCCTCTATCCATCGACGGTCTTTCTCGACGAGCGCCCCGCAGGCATGACCGAATACGCGATGGCCAAGGCCGCCGGAGAGCAGCTCTGCGCGGACATGAACCTCTCCCTGCCGCAGCTACGCGTCTTCGTCCCCCGCCTGCCAAAGCTGCCCACAGACCAGACCGCGGGGGTGCTCCCGGAACGCGAGACGGACGCCCTTGAAGCTTTGCTTCCCATCCTTAGAACGATGATGGCTTAGCCCTTTTTTGCAGCCTTCTCCACGATCAAATCCACCAGATCCCCAACCTCTTTCAGGTCCTGCAGCTCGCCCAGGGCAAACTTGACCTTGAAGGAGCGCTCCACCATCTCGATCAGCTCGATGTGGGCGAGCGAATCCCAGTTGGGCGTGTTCAGAGCGGTCGACTTACGCGTCACCGTCAGCTTGGGCGAGTTTAGCGCCTCACGAAAGATCGGCTGCAACTCGGCGAGGACGCCGTCCGGGGCGAGGTCAGGCATGAGCAAACTCCAGCACCTTGATGTGCGTGTTCTGTTGTGTGTAAGAGGTCAGGTCGAGCGTCCATGCCGTCGCACCGTCGGGTAAGCCGGAGGGTGCGGGGATGGAGGAAAAGCCAAGCCGTGGGTAGAAGTCAGCGACCATGCCGTTTTTCGCAGTCGGTAGATAGTAGCCCACAATCGTCTCGAGGCCCCGAGCCCGCGCGCGTTCCGCCACCACATCCAGCATCGCATTCTCCATCTCGCGCTTCAGCACACGGCAGCTCATCAGCCACAGATCCATGTGCAGCGCCCGGCCTTCAGCGCGTCCGAGCACGATCGAGATCAGGCCGTTGTCGCCGAAGCGATCCGACAGTCTGCCGCACAGTCCGAGCACGTTCGGATCCTTGGCGGCGGCCTCCATCTCGGCCAGCGTGTAGCGCCGCGTGGTCAGGTTGAACTGGTTGGTCTTGTTGGTCAGCTGCGCGATGCGCTCAAGGTAAACCGGCTTGAAGGCGTCGATCTCGGCCGTCATCTCGAGCGAATCGAGATACTCGCCGTAGTCGGCAAACTGGGTCGCCTGCGCCGCGCGCTGCGAGTTCCCGGCATAGAGCGCGGCTCGCTCCAGGTCTTCTTTCGAGAGCGACACCGGCTCAAAGAAGCGCCCGCGATCGATGAAGTCTGCATACTTCGAGACGTCGTTGCCTACGTCCGGCACGGCCACGCTCGGAAGCTGCGCCTCTACGATGGCTCGTTCGGCCGGGTTGTCGTCGATGAAGACAAAGCTGTCGATCCCAAGATTCAGCTCTTTCGCAATCGACAGGATGTTCTCGTGCTTTGGCTCCCAGTTCGCCTTGAAGCAGGAAAAATCCTCCAGCTTGAGAATCGAGCTCGGGTGCGCGAATCCGGACTTCGCCACGTCGTCATTGTTCTTCGAGCAGACCGCAAGCAGCACGCCGCGATTGCGCAGCGCGAGGCAGTACTCCTGAAACGCGGTATAGGCTTCCGCTACCGGAGTTTCGCGCCCGATCTGAATCTTGTCCACGCCATCATCGCCAATGACGCCGCCCCACAGCGTGTTGTCGAGGTCGAGCACAAGCACCTTGCGGCTCTTGCCGTAGAGCGCGCGAATGAGCGCATTCAGCGAGCGCGCCAGCTCCAGGTTGGCCTCCGCCGTCAGCAGGACTTTGTAGCTGAAGTAGCGCGGCCAATCGAACCAGTGGCGCAGGCCGAAGTTCGCGGAAATCCCGTGCACATCCTGCACCAGCAGCTTGGGCCGTCGCACGGCCTCCTCGGCAAAGGCAAGGTTGAGCTGCAACAGAAAGCGGCTCTGTCCGCCCGCAGCCACGGCGTCCATGTTGCCAAGCATCGCATGCGGCGGCAGCTCGAAATTATTCTGGATCACCTGGCAGCCGAGCTTCTTTTCAAGCGCCTCCCAAATCTCCCGGTAGCGCGCAAGCTCGGCCTCGACGTAGCTTCTCAACTCGGCCTCCGTCGAGCTCAGCGGAGGCAGGTTGCGAACGTTGAGACAGGACGTATGCACGTAGACAAGCTGCGGCCGGAAGTCGATCAACGCCTGCGAATCATGCACCGCATCGTCATAAAACCGTCCGTACTCCGACTGGTGAAAGACCGGCTGGAAGCCCTCCGCCAAAAGCAGCAGCTCCAGAAAGTTGACGAGCTCCTCCGTGGTCGAGCCTCCCAGGACGGCGACGCGCAGCTCCTGCAACCCCTGCCGGGATGCCAGCTCACGACGCAGGCTGCGGCGCTTCATGAGAATGTCATCAACCGCGCAGGCGTAGAAGTTGAGCATAGGAAGATGATACCCGCGAGTGTTTCCGGACCTCTTGACTCGTCTGTGGTATTGACCTGTCCAAAAACTAGAAAGGGCCTGAAGATTGCGCCGATAACGCAGATCTCCAGGCCCCCGGGAACCGAGGTTCTAGTACGGCGCGTAATACCCGCCGCGATAAGCTACCGGCCCATACGGCCCATAGCCGTACATAGGTGGCGGAGGTGGAGGGTAACGTATCACTACCGGTGGCGGCTGGTACACCGGAGCCTGGGGAGCAAAGTTCTGGTAGATCACCGTCGTGGGAGGAGCAGGAGCATAGGCCTGCTGCTGGTATTGCGGTTGCTGCTGATACTGAGGCGGAGCGGGCTGCTGGTACTGAGGCGCAGGCTGATTCTGCGGCAGCGACTGCTCGAATTGCGGCACACGCGAGATCAACGCCTGGCGATGCTCCACCTCCATCTCGGAGGGAATGCCGAAGTCGTCCAGCACCTTCAAGGTCAGCCGTGTTTCGGCCTTCAGCACAGGGCGGGGACCGCGCCGCGGCAGGTTGATCAGGTCGATCGGCCAAAGCACCGGAATCAGCCACTCGACCGTATCGCGCACCGCATGGCCGGTGCCATGAATTCGGCCTTCCTTGTCCACTGGATACTTCGGCACGTCAATCACGCGCACATCGACGGGAACCACGCTGTCGTTGTGGGTAATCATGCGGTCGAACTTCAGCTCCATCCAACCCTTGCCGACCAGGTGGCCAGGGTCCTTATAGTCGACGAAGGTGCCCACCAGGTAAGCGTCGTACGGGAAGCTCGCGCGTCCATAAGCCTCCACGTGCGAGACCTGGCACAAGACCGGATCGCCAATGTTTTCGGTTTTCGAGGAGATCTTCGGCTCGGCCACCGTACAGCGAATAATCGAGCCGGCCGGAACCAGTTGCTCTGCGCCGGCAAGACCGGACAGGAGCGCAGGAGAGAGAAAAAGAGTAGCTGCAAAGAGAGAGTGCTTCATGTGGACCTCCAGGACGGACCAACGCGAGCTGGCCGTGCAGGTCTGGTTCGCCGGATCAACGGGGGCCGATCTTTTCGTACAGGGGAGCTACCGCCTACTGTCTCAGATCTTAGCCACAGAGTCAGCCGCAGCGCAAGCAGCTTTTCTGCAGCGAGCAAACCTTTGTTTCAGTTGAACCGCAAGCGGTGCAGACCCGTTGCGTCCGATCGAAAAGCTTTAGCGCCGAGGGCTCAACCCGTATTCCGCAACCCGGCCGAAATGCCGTTGATGGTCGCCGTGATGGCCCGGTCGAGCTCCGGCGACTCGGACTTGCCCGCCGACCCATCCTTGCGCTTGCGCCGGATCAACTCCACTTGCAGCAGGCTCATGGGATCGACATACGGATTGCGCAGGCGAATGCTTTGTTCGAGCACCGGATTGTTCTCAAGCAGCGCTTTCTGTCCGGTCACCTGGAGCACCATCCGGCGAGTCAACGTAAATTCGCCTTCGAGCCTCGTGAATACCCGCATCCGCAGCGCCTCGTCCTCTACCATCGAGGCGTACAGCCGGGCGATGCCGAAGTCGGCCTTGGCCAGCGCCATCTCGACGTTGCGGAGAATGTCGATGAACAGCGGAAAGGATTTGAAGAGGTACTGCAGCTGCGCCAGTCCGTCCGGATGCTGGTCCGCATACCCCGCCAGCGCATGCCCCACGCCAAACCACGCCGGCACCAGGTGCCGCGACTGCATCCAGCCGAAGACCCACGGGATCGCGCGCAAGTCTTCCATACTGCGCTTCTTTGTCGAGCTCGCATCCGTGCGTTTGGCCGGCCGCGAGCCGATGCGCGCATGTTCCAGCTCCGCCACCGGCGTGGCCTGCTCAAAGTAAAGAAAGGTCTCCGGGTCGTCGACGATGTGCTTCCGGTAGAACGCGTACGAGGCCGTCGACAGCGCCTCCAGCGCCTCTTCCCACTCCGGCAGCAGCAGGCCGGTGAGGTGCGGATCGGGCTGCGCACGGTTGAGTCCCGGCCGCACCAGCGCATCGAGCGACGCCGCAATCATCAGCTCCAGGTTGCGCTCCGCCAGCACCACGTCGGAGTACTTCCAGTTCAGCACCTCGCCCTGCTCGGTGATCCGCAGCGCGCCCGAAAAGCTGTCGAGCGGCTGCGCAAAGATAGCCCGATGCGTGGGGCCTCCTCCCCGGCCCACCGTCCCGCCGCGCCCGTGAAAGAGGCGCAGCTTCACGCCCTGCTCACGCGCCACCCTATGCAGCGCACGATGCGCCTTGAAGATCTCCCACGTCGAGGTGATCATTCCTCCATCTTTGTTCGAGTCGGAGTAGCCGAGCATCACCTCCTGGGTGTGCTGCCAGCTTTCGAGCAGAGGCCGATACGCCTGGCTTGACCACAGCGCCTGGCAGATCTCCGGCGCGTTGCGGAGATCCTCGATAGACTCAAACAGCGGCACAGGTTGAAGCCCAGGGTCGCCGTCTTCCGTGCCTTCGACGCTTACCCCTCCCATCCGCGCCAGCCGCACCACATTCACGATGTCTTCGGCCGAGGTCGCGCCCGAGATCACATACCGCTGGATCGACTCCGGAGGAAACACCCGCTTCAGGTGCGCGATCTCTCGGAACGTATGCAGCACCTCGGAGGTCTGCGCACTGAGCGCCCCGGGATCGTGCGGCGGTAGAAGCCCGGCCAACTCCTCCAGCGCAGCCGCATGGACGCGCGCATGCTGGCGCACATCGAGCGCCTGCAGATGCAGACCGTACGTGCGCGCCTCCAGCAGCAGCGGGTCGACCAGCAGCGCCGCCAGCCGCGCTCCACGATTTTTGGTCAGGCTCGCGCGAAGCAGCGCAACGTCCGCTACCAGCTCCTCCGCCTTCGCGTATGGCGTAAGCGGCCGCAGCCTGGGCGCGTGCTCCGGCAAGCTGGGCTGCATGCTGGGCTGGACGCTGTATTGGGCGCTGCCTCCCAGGCGCACCATCATGCAGGCCACAAACAGCCGCACCGACTCATGCGGAAAACGCTCGATCAGCCGCAGCTCCGGCGAGGACGGCCCGGAAGCCCGCAGCTCAGCCAGATACTGCTCCAGCCGCGCCGTCAGCTCGGCAGACACCGGCACCTGCTGGGTCGAGCTCGCCAGCTGGTCGAAGACATTCTGCAGCCGGCGCAGGTAGTGCGAGAAGAGCAGATCCCGCGCCATAGTCAGTGCCTCGGCAGTCGTCTCCGGCGTGACAAACGGATTACCGTCCCGGTCGCCGCCAATCCATGACCCAAACGTGACTAAAAGCGGCAAGTCCGCCAGCGCCGGAACGCCCTCCGCGCCAAACTCGGCCTTGAGCGCATGCTCCACCTCCGCGTAGAGCACCGGCAGCGTATCGAAGAGCGACGACTCAAAGTAGTCCAGCGCCATCCGAATCTCGTCCCGCACCGTTGGCCGCGCGCTGCGTACATCGTCGGTCTGCCACAGCGCGGTAATCTCCGCCAGCAGACTCGCCTCCAGCTGTTCGAGCGCCGCACCCGGAACCGGAATCCGGTCCAGCTGTTCCAGCAGATCCGAGATTCGACGGCGCTTGAACATCACCGAGCGCCGCGCCACCTCGGTCGGGTGCGCGGTAAACACTGGAGTCACACAGATCTTTCTCAGCTGCTCGAGCGTCGCCGGAAGGTCATACCCCGCCTTCCGCATCGCCCGCAGCGTTCCCTCAAGCGAGCCGCGCTGCACCTTCCCCGATCCCGCGGCGTTCCCGGGCTCTTCGAGCTGATGCGCTAGCCTTCGGCGCTTGCGATGATTGGTCTCCGCCAGGTTGATCAGCTCGAAGTAAAAGCTGAATGCGCGCGCAAGCTGGTACGCACGCAGAGGATCGTTTGCCTGGTCGCCCACACTGAGCAGCGCCGCGCCATCCTCGCCTTCCCGCCGAGCGATGGCGGATTGCCTCAGCGCCTCCACCGCCTCATACATGCCCGGCTCCGCCTGCTCGCGCAGCACGGTGCCCAGCAGCATGCCCAGCGAGCGAACATCGCGGCGAAGCGGAGCGGATTTGACCTCGGCGCCGGGAGCGAACAGCTCCTCCAAACGCTGCGGCCAGGAAGCGGGAAGCCAGAGAGATGGCATATAGATCGATTATGGCATCGCCGCGAGCAAGCTACATGGCCGCGGCGATGCGCTCCAACTCCGCCCTCATTCCGGCCAGACCGAAGCCGATGGCCTCAATGTGCGCAGCGGCCTGGCGGGCATCGCTCGACGACACGCCGTAGCCGCGCTGCTGAATGAACATCAGCAGAAGGTCCGCGGCCTGAAAACAATCCAGTCCTTCGCGCATCAGCTCGCCGCGAAGCAAGATCAGGTCCTGTTGCGGAAATATCTGGAATGGGACAGGCATGGACACGCCTCTTCTCGGAACCGACCTAGCACAACCGCGTACGCGCCGTTGCCTCACGGACGCCCGCCTGAACCAGAAGGATGTGTTTCGATGCCGCACTGTCGACCGCAGGCAGCCAGGCCGTCAGCTGCTGCGCGCGGCAATCAGCACCGGCAGCCCATCCACCACCGGGTACCGTCGCCCGCATCCTGTGCAGTTCACCGTCTTCTCCGCAAGCACGAGCGCCGCGTGGCAGACCGGGCAAGCCAGCCGATGAAGCTGCGAAGCGAGCAGCGGATTGATTTCAGCCATACACCAAAGTGTAGAGGATCGGCAAGATCAGGCTCACTTCCCCGTCACCCTCGGGTTTAGACTAGCCCCATGCACATGGTCGCCTCCAACAACCGGACGATGCAGCGCATCCTCTCCGTCTCGCTCGGGGCTACCTTTCTCTACGTCTGCGCCACGCTCTTCTTCGGCGTCCGCGCCCACTCGCTGGCGCTTATCTCGGAGGCCGGCCATAACGCCTCTGACATGCTTGCCATCGTGCTCTCGTTCGTCGCCGTCTACTTCCAGTCGCGCCCCGCCAACGACCGCAAAACCTTCGGCTACCAGCGCGCCGGCGTCCTCGCCGCCTTCGTCAACGCCCTCACCCTGATCGTGCTCGCGCTCTGGATCGCCCTCTCCGCCATCCACCGCCTTTACGCTCCCGTCTCCGTCGAGCCACACCTGATGATGTACGTCGCCATCGCCGGCGTCCTTATGAACGGCGGCATTGCTGCCCTGCTCTGGAAGTTTTCAGGCGACGTCAACATCCGCTCGGTCTTTCTCCACATGCTCGGCGACACCATCTCTACCGCCGCCGTCATCGCCGGAGGTGCGGGCATCCTGTTCACTGGCCTCCAGTGGATCGACCCCGTCCTCTCGCTTCTCATCGCGGGCATGATTATCTGGTCCTCCTCCGGCATTGTTCGCGAGACCCTCAACATTCTCCTCGAAGGCACCCCAAAAAATCTTTCCCTCCATGACATTCGCGCCGCCATGTCCTGCGTCGATGGCGTCGCCAACGTCCACGACCTTCACGTCTGGAGTCTCGGCTCCAACTCCCACGCCCTCGCCAGCCACGTCATCATCGAGCACAGCGAAGTTCGCCAGATGAGTCTTCTCGAGTGCGCCGGAATCCTCGATCATATTAAGGACGCCCTCTGGGACAAGTTCCACAT
>CAXTQE010000092.1:0-14712 GCA_964246225.1 uncultured Acidobacteriaceae bacterium
CAACGAGATTGCTCTCAACATCCTGCTGGCTGGATTGACGATTATCTTCCTTCTGGCCGTCGTCACCCTACAGCCGTTTGCGATCTATTCGGGCGCCCCGCAAACAGTCTTCGTGCTGATCTCGCTGCTGGTGTGTCTGATTCCGACGACCATCGGCGGACTTCTGTCGGCAATCGGCATTGCCGGCATGGACCGCCTGGTGCAGCACAACGTATTGGCCACCTCCGGCCGCGCGGTGGAGGCAGCGGGCGACGTCAATACACTGCTGCTCGATAAAACCGGAACCATCACCATCGGCAACCGGCAGGCCAGTGAATTTGTTCCCGCACCGGGTGTCTCCAACGATCAGCTGGCCGATGCCGCGCAGCTGTCGTCGCTGCCGGACGAGACCCCGGAGGGAAGGTCGATCGTTGTGCTGGCCAAGGAGCGCTACCAGCTGCGCGGGCGGGAGCTCGGCCAGCTCAACGCGCAGTTCGTTCCGTTCAGCGCGACCACCCGCATGTCTGGCCTCGACATGGATGGGCGCAGCATTCGTAAGGGCGCGGTCGATGCGATCGCCCGCTATCTGCAGGAGCAGGGCTCGGATCTTCCGGCCGAGGTTCGGGCTTCCGTAGAAACGATCTCGCGCAGCGGCGGAACACCTCTGGTTGTTGCGGAAAATGGACACGCGCTTGGGGTCATCCACCTGAAGGATGTCGTCAAAGGCGGCATGAAGGAGCGGTTTGAGCAGCTGCGGTCCATGGGTATCCGCACCGTGATGATCACCGGTGACAATCCACTGACGGCAGCAGCCATCGCACGTGAGGCGGGAGTGGACGACTTCCTGGCCGAGGCCAAGCCGAAAGACAAGATGGACCTGATCCGGAGGGAGCAGGCGGAAGGCAAGCTGGTGGCAATGACCGGCGACGGAACCAATGACGCACCGGCGCTGGCGCAGGCCGACGTAGGGGTCGCCATGAACTCCGGGACGCAGGCCGCGAAGGAGGCCGGGAACATGGTCGATCTCGACTCGAACCCGACCAAGCTGATCGAGATCGTGGCCATCGGCAAGCAGCTCTTGATGACGCGCGGAGCGCTGACCACCTTCTCCATCTCGAACGACGTGGCGAAGTACTTTGCAATCATTCCAGCCATGTTCGCGGGAGTGTTTCCTGTGTTGAATACGTTGAACGTGATGCGCCTGCACTCGCCGGAATCCGCGATTCTGTCCGCGGTCATCTTCAATGCGCTGATCATCGTTGCGTTGATCCCGTTGGCGCTGCGCGGAGTCTCCTATAAGCCGATGTCCGCGGCCGCTCTGCTGCAGAAGAATCTGCTGGTGTATGGGCTTGGCGGCATCATTGTGCCGTTTATCGGGATCAAGCTGATTGATCTCGCCATCACCGCGGTTCATCTTGCCTGACCAAGAGGTTTTCATGAAGAAGCACATCGTCACTTCCCTGCTCTACACCCTGATTACCGGCTTGCTGCTTGGAATCGTCTATCCGCTCTTCATCACGGGAGTGGCGCATGTGTTCTTCCGCAACAAGGCGGACGGGCAGCTCCTCTATAACAAGGCTGGGCAGCTCGAAGGCTCGAAGCTCATCGGCCAGCCGTTTACCGGGGCCAAGTATTTTCATAGCCGGCCCTCTGCGGCAGGCAGCGGGTACGATGCGCAAGCCTCCGGTGGTTCGAACCTGGGGCCAACAAGCCAGGTGCTGCTGGACCGCGTAGCCCAGAGCGTGGCCGCGGAAGGTAAGCGCGGCAATGTTCCGGTGGATCTGGTCACGGCTTCAGGCTCGGGGCTCGACCCGGACATCACGCCGGCAGCGGCTTACTTCCAGGTGGAACGCGTGGCCGGGGAGCGCGGGCTCGGCCCGGACCAGGTGCGCTCCCTGGTAGCTGCACACGTCACGCCGCGTGAGTTCGGTCTCCTGGGTGAGCCAAGGGTGAACGTGCTGACGCTCAACTTGGCACTCGATGGCGAGAAGTCTGCCGGAGCCTCCCGATAGATGTAGCTGCTTCGCCGGCGTGTATTCACCGATCAGGGGCTCTGTTTACCCAGGTGAAGTTCCAGTCCGGCCTCGGCGAAAATAGGCGTGCCGAGCGTCAGCAGGGGGGTACGGGAGACCTGCTGGCGACGGTCGGTGAGGTTCTGGGCAAGGGCTTGCACGATAATCCTGCGGTTGAGGGCGCGGCGCCAGGAGGCGTCAAGCTGGAAGAAACGCGCCAGCGGGAACTGATTAGCAGTGTCGTCAAAGGCCTGTCCGCTGGCGCGCGCGGCAAGCGTCGCCTGACCCCAGCGGGAGCTGTCCGACCGCAGCTGGGCGGTGAAGGACTGCCGCGGAACCTGTGGGATCCAAAGCCCGACGAGCGAAGGCTGAACGGAAAATTTTGTCACAGTAGCATCGGCGTACTGGTACCCGACATTGGCGGATAGTGCCTTTCCGGGACGCCAGGCGAGGGCAAGCTCAACGCCGCGACTGCGGATCTGGCCCAGATTCTCCCGGAGTTCAGTAAGCGTGGTGGCCGTCTGGGCAATCTCGACGGCGGAGACCGGACGGTTGACGGTAGTCCAGAAATACGTGGTCTGCAGGGCAAAGGGAAGCCGTGGTGTGGGCTCGAACGATGCGCCCAGTTCCCAGCCGGTGCCGCGCTCGGAGACCAGGGCCGCGTTGGGCAGCGTGATCTCCTGGCCGACCTGGCCGGTACGGTAGAGCTCGTTGAAAGTCGGCGTCCGGAAGGCGCGAAATCCGCTGGCGTGGACGGTGGCATGCGGGCCGAGCGCGCGGACGACGCCCAGGCGCGGGCTGAGGACAATCTCCGTGCGGTCCGGCGGGGTGGTGCGAGACGCAATCGCAGTCGGGGCCGCAGAGGCCACGGTCGTCTGAACGATGCTCAGGTTGGAGGCGCGATCGGCGCGGAGGGAGGCTGCGCCCGACCAGCCTCCGCGCGAGCCCAGCAGCTCGCCGAAGCCGCCAAAGAAGCGCTGGCGGGCGGTGACATCCTGGAGTCCGTCGGCTAAGCCCTTGGCAATGGGAGTTTCGTTGTCGCTGGCGCGGAGATCCCGCAAGTCCGCGCCTGAGACCAGGGCGAACGGGCCGAGTTGCAGGGTCGCATCCCCGGTTGCGCCGAGTTCCTGCGTATGAACGCGCTGAAGCCGGGTAAGGATTTCGGTGTTACGGCTGGCGGCGATGGAGGAGAAGCTCTGCCGATAGCCCTCGTCTGAGCCGAACAGGCGCGCGCGGGCGGTGACCGGCGTCTGCGCGGGGGTGTCGTAGCCGCCGAGATAGCGCCAGAGGCGGGTGGCGTTGGTCTGGAGGGGGGTCCCGTTGCTGCGGGTTTCGTCCAGGAGATTGCCGGTCAGAAAGTATCTCTGATCAGGGAAGGTGCGGCGGCCGAGCTCGGTACGATAGCTCTGGCTGCGAAGATTGGCGGGAACGTCGACTGCGCCGGCCAGCGAGGGAGCGGTGACAACATATCCGGCGGTGTGGATCGATTCGCCGGCACCGAGTACGGCGAGCGGGGTGAAGACGCGGGTGGCGAGGGAAGAGACGTCGGAGGTCGCCTGGGAGCCTCCCATGCCGGAAAGGTCGAGGCTGGAGGCGGCGGGTACGACGGGAAGCACGTCGATGACGCCACCGAGGGCGCTCGAGCCGTAAAGGTCGGAGCCGCCTCCGGTGACGAGGGTGACGGCCTGAACGGTGCCTTGGGGCTGCTCGGACCAGTGAATATAGCCGCCGAAGGGGTCGTTGAGTGGGGCGCCGTCTTCGAGGACGAGGGTGCGGCTGGCGGCGGTAGAGCCGAGCCCGCGCAGCGAGATGCCCTCGCTGGTAGGGTTGGCGATGCGGGAGGGCGCGCGACGGTAAAGCTCGAAGCCGGCATGCTGGCGGAGCGACTCGTCGAGGGTGACGGCGGGATAGTCGTGGAGGGCCTGCGATGAGAGGCGGAAGACGGTCTTGGCAGTCTCGCCGAGGGGTGAGGAGGAACGCGTGGCGGTGACGGTGATCTGGTCAGCGATCGGGGGTGGAGGCTGGGGCGGCGGCGCGGTCTGGGCGCGGGCTGCGAGGCCGGCGGAAAGAACAGCGAGGGGAAGAGTGCGGCGCAGGGGATGCTCCTATTGCTGGCAATCTCAGTGGTGGCGGGCACTCTTCGGTTCGGAGGCGATCCCCGGACCAGGACCCAGTAACTGGTGGATGCAGGAAGAGGTGAGGGTCGTTGCCGAGGTGCGAGTGAGGTAAACGGTACCATCGCGTTCGCTACAACTAACTTGGGATGGTCGATAAAGGGGGAGCAACGGAGACTCGGACCTAGAGAAGAGTCGCGTGCGGCCGGCGCGGCGAAGGGGGACGCTTGGAGTCTGCGGCGCTGATCGACGGACCGGTCGTCGGTGCGGCGACGGGACAGACGACTGAGGTACCGGCGCGGCTGGAGATCGGCAAGTTGCGGTCGACCGCGCTGCGGGCAACAGTGTGGACGGTGGTGTCTTATGGCTCGACCCAGGCGCTGCGGGTGGTCAACAGCCTGATCCTGACACGGCTTCTGATGCCGTCGGCGTTTGGCCAGATCACGCTGGTGACGACGCTGATGGTGGGGGTCGCGCTGCTGTCGGATATCGGCTTGGGGCCGAGTGTCATCCAAAGCGCGCGCGGGGACGAGCCGGAGTTCCTGAACGCGGCGTGGACGCTGCAGGCAGTGCGAGGCGTTGCCTTGTGGCTGATGGCCCTGCTGCTGACCTGGCCGGCGGCGGCCATGTACCACGACGCGTCCATGCGGAGGGTGCTGCCGGTGCTGGCGCTTACGCTCCTGGTCTCCGGGTTCAACAGCACGAATCTGTTGACCTTGTCGCGGCACATGGGAGTTCGGCGGCTGTTCCTGCTGGACTTCAGCTCGCAGATTGTGTCGCTTGCGGTGACGGTGACCTGGGCATACTTTTCGCCAAGCGTGTGGGCGCTGGTAGGGGGAAATCTGGTGTCGACCCTGTACCGGCTAGGCTTGAGCCATCACCCGGCGGTGGCACCGGGAATCCGCAATCGGTTCACCTGGGACCGAAAGTCGATGCGCGAGATTCTGCACTTCGGCAAGTGGATCTTTCTAGGCACCGCCTTTTATTTCTTCGCATCCCAGGCGGACAAGCTGATTCTGGGCAAGTATGTGAGCCTGGCGATGCTGGGGGTCTATGGAATCGCGTTCCAGATTTCGGACGTACCCCGGGCGATCATCAATTCGTTTGCGAGCAAGGTGGGGTATCCGTTCGTTTCGAAGATCATTCACCTGCCGAGGGAGGAATTCCGCAGCCAGTTCCTGCGCTATCGCCGGTACGCGCTGCTGGCCGGTGCGGTGCTGCTGAGCGCAATGGTGAACTGGGGCGATCTGCTGATTCTGAAGCTGTACAAGCCCTCGTATGCGGATGCGGCCTGGATGGTGCCCATCCTGGCGATCGGGCTTTGGCACACGCTGCTCTATCAGACCAGCAGCCCGGTCCTGTTTTCGCTGGGCAAGTCAAAGTACAACGCGGTGGGCAATGGGATTTACTGCGCGACAATGCTGACGGCGATCCCGCTGGCACTGCATTTTTGGGGTTTGCGGGGTGCCGTGTGGGCAGTTGCCGGCGGCGATCTGCCCCTGTACGTGGTGTTTCAGTTCGGGGCGACCCGCGAAGGGGTCAGGCCGTTACGTCAGGACTTTGGAATGACTCTGATCTTTGTGGTCTTGCTGGGCTTGGGATTTGCAGCTAGGCGCGCACTCGGATAGTGGGAGTCCGCTCACCCGCAAGCGGTATTTCCATCAGAAGCGGGAAAAGGGAAAGTGTAGGAATGAACCACCATCAAGAGGCCGTCAGCAAAGAGCCTTTCTACAAATTCGAGCCGCGGCAGAGTACTCAGGAAACATCCATTGCCGCTCTTTTCGCAGCAGTCTGCGAGCGGCAGCGGGATGCCGTCGCGTTGACCCTCGGCGACCGGTACATGACGTACGCCGAGCTGGATTGCATGGCGGACGGGATCGCCCGGCACCTCCTGCAGCACGGCGCGGGCCGCGGAACCATCGTGGCCATTTGCCTGGAGCGATCGTTCGAAATGATCGCGGCGATGCTGGGAACGATCAAATCTGGGGCGGCGTACCTTCCGCTCGATGCGGGCTATCCGGCGGCACGGCTGGCGGATACGGTCGCGGACGCGGCACCCGTTGTCGTGGTGACGACCAGCGGGCTGGCAAGCTGCTTCGACGCGACGTCAGCCGCTGTGCTGTGCATCGGGGCGCTCGACCTGCATGGCGCAACGCCGTTTGTGCCGGCGATCGAGGCGGAGGACCCGGCCTATGTGATCTACACTTCGGGCTCGACCGGCCGGCCCAAGGGAGTGGTGGTCTCGCACAGAAATCTGATCCGGCTGCTGACGGCGACCAGGCGATGGTTCGGGTTCGGCGGCAAGGATGTCTGGACCCTGTTTCACTCGGCTGCATTCGACTTTTCGGTGTGGGAAATCTGGGGCTGTCTGCTGCACGGGGGACGACTGGTGATTGTGCCGTTCATGGTCAGCCGCAGCCCGGAGGAGTTTCACGCACTGCTGGTGGCAGAGCGTGTGACCGTGTTGAACCAGACGCCCTCCGCCTTCGTGAATTTGAGCCAGGTGGACGCGCGTCTCCCGGCCGCACCGTTGAGTCTGCGGGTCGTCATCTTCGGTGGGGAAGCACTGGTTCCGGCTTCGCTGCGCGGGTGGATCGCGCGCCATGGCGACACAAGACCGGAGCTCGTGAATATGTACGGCATCACGGAGACGACAGTGCACGTCACCTACCGGAGAATTCTTGCCCCCGACGCAGACCACGAGCGCGAAAGCCTGCTCGGCCAGCCGATCGCCGACATGCAGATGCATCTTCTTGATGAAAATCGACAGCCGGTGGGCGTAGGGGAAGAAGGCGAGCTGTGGATCGGCGGTGGCGGGGTGGCGCTTGGATATCTGAACCGGCCCACGCTGGCGGCGGAGCGCTTCGTGCGAGCTGATTTTTTAGGCCTGGAGGGACGGCTGTATCGCTCCGGAGATCTGGCCCGGCAGCGTCCGGATGGTGAATTTGTGTACCTGGGCCGGAAGGACAATCAAGTCAAGATCAATGGCGTCCGGATCGAACTGGGCGAGGTGGAAGCGGCAATCGTCGCGCATCCGGCGCTGGTGCAGGCCTGCGTGATCGCGCATGCGGAATCGAGTGGAGCCGCGCGTCTGGCAGCGTATTACGTAGCGAAAACCGGACCGGAACCAGCAGTGCGCGAGTTGAGTCAGTTTCTTGCGCAGCGGCTTCCAGCCCAGATGATGCCCGCCTTCTACATCGGTCTGCCCGCATTGCCGCTCACGGCGAACGGGAAGGTGGATCGCCAAGCGCTTCCCGCGCCGCAGCCAGGTGCAGTCTCTTCTCGCAGTCGTTGCCTGACGCATGCCTCCGGCCTGGAGTACAGCATCGCGCGAATCTGGCAGATGGTTCTGGCGGCCGATGAAGTGGGACTCGATGACAACTTCTTCGATATAGGCGGAACTTCCCTGCTGCTGATCGCGGTGCGAACGGGCTTGCAGGAACAACTCGACCGGCCTATCCCGGTGACATGGATGTTTGAGTACACCACCATTCGTTTGCTCGCCCGCAAGCTGGGATCGCCCGAAGATGCCGGAGGAAACGCTTCGAACCGGATGGCCGATGCAGCGCGAAGGCAGCGAGAAACGTTCCGCCGGGCACGAGAAATTAAAGGACTAGCCCAATGACGAGACCGGAGGCAAACACTGAAAACACTGTCGATCCATTGCTGATGGAAGGGATTGCGATCATCGGCATGTCCGGGCGTTTCCCGGGTGCTCCGGACCTGGAAGCCTTCTGGCGGGTCCTGGTCGAGAAAAGAGACACGATCTCGCACTTTGGCAATGACACCGGAAAGGACGACTTCGTTGGCGCGCGCGGTGTCCTGGAAAACGCAGCGATGTTCGACGCGGAGTTCTTCGGGATTGCGCCGCGGGACGCGGACCGGATGGACCCGCAGCATCGGCTGTTCCTGGAGGCATGCTCGAACGCGCTCGAAGATGCGGGGTATGTCCCGGCCGAGTACCCGGGTGAAATTGGGCTCTTTGCCGGCTGCAGTCTCAACACCTACCTGCTTGCAAACCTAGCAACGGACCGCAGCTTTCTCGAAGAACTGACAGCGCAGTATCAGGTGGGCGAGTTTCCGGTGGCGCTCGGCAACGACAAGGATTTCCTGACCACCCGTGCGGCGTACAAGCTGAACCTGCGCGGTCCGGTCATGAGCGTACAGGCAGCCTGCGCCACGTCTCTGGTGGCAATCTGCCAGGCAAGCCAGGCGCTGTTGAACTTCCAATGCGACATGGCGCTCGCGGGTGGAGTTTCAGTCACGTTTCCGCAGGAGCGCGGCCATGTGCACCAGGAAGGCGGTCTTGCGTCGCGCGACGGCCGGTGCCGCCCATTCGACACGCACGCAACAGGAACAGTCTTTGGGCATGGCGTCGGCGTGATCGTGCTAAAGCGCATGGAAGACGCGCTTCGGGACGGCGACCACATCGAGGCCGTGATCCGCGGCTTTGCAGTGAACAACGACGGCTCGGCCAAGGCCGGGTACATGGCTCCCGGCGTCGATGGGCAGGCGCGGGTGATCGCGGCGGCGCACGCCATGGCCGGCATTCCCCCCGAGACGATCACCTACGTCGAGGCGCATGGCACGGGAACTCCGCTCGGCGATCCGATCGAGATTGCCGCGTTGACGAAGGCGTTTCGTCAGCAGACAGACCGGACCGGCTTCTGCGCGGTCGGGACAGCGAAGGGCAATGTTGGACACCTGGATGCCGCCGCCGGAGTCACGGGCGTAATCAAAACGGTGCTTTCCATGCGCCATCGTCTGCTGCCCGGGCTGATGCACTTTGAAAGGCCTAACCCGAAGATCGATCTAAGCGGCTCACCGTTCTCCTTCTCTGCGGAGGCTCGCGCTTGGCAAAGCGACGGGCCGCGGCGGGCAGGCGTGAGCGCCTTTGGGGTAGGCGGAGTGAACGCACATGTGGTGCTGGAGGAACCGCCGTATCTATTAGAGACTGCATCCCGGCGGCAAAAAGAAGTCCTGTGCGTCTCAGCCAGAAGTGAAGCCGCCGCGAAGGAGGCTGCCGCTCAACTCGGGACGTACCTGAACGCAAAGCCTGAAGTGCCCCTTGCCGATGTGGCGTTCACGTTGTCCTGCGGGCGGAAAGCGCATGCGTACCGGGTTGCGGTGACGGCGGAAGAGAGCGGGCCGGCGCTGGCCTCGCGCCTGAGGAACGCTCCTGTCTTGAAGTCCACGAAGCGGCAAGTGGCCTTCCTGTTTCCCGGGCAGGGCAGCCAGTTCATTGGCATGGGTAAAACGCTATACGACACGGAGCGAATCTATCGCGAGACGATGGACGCTTGCGCAGCGATCGTACGTCCGCTGCTGGAAGTCGATCTGCGGGAAGCGATGTTCTCAGGTGCGGAGGATGAGGCCGGACACCCACTGCTGGAGCAGACATCGATGACGCAACCTGCGTTATTTGCAACCGAGTTTGCCCTGGCTGCGTTGTGGCAGGCCTGGGGAGTTGCGCCGCAAACCATGGTCGGCCACAGTGTGGGCGAGTACGTGGCCGCGACCCTTGCGGGCGTGATGCGCCTGGAAGATGCGCTGCGGCTGGTAACGCTGCGCGGGCGAAGGATGGGAGCGCTGCCGGGCGGCACGATGCTTTCGGTCTCGTTGGGGCAGGAGTCGATAACTAAATATCTGTCGGAGGAGATCTCGCTGGCCGCACTGAATGCGCCGCGGTCCAGCGTCCTGGCGGGGCCTGTGACTGCGATTGAAGCGCTGGAGCGAAGCTTGGAGGAGGACGGTGTCAGTTCCCGTCGGCTCAAAACTTCACATGCGTTCCACTCGTCGATGATGGACCCGATGCTGGCAGAGTTTGAGGCGGAAGTCGCCAAAATCGATCTTCATGCGCCCAAGCTGCCGTTTGTTTCAAGCGTGACTGGAACGTGGATCACCGATGCGGAGGCGACCAGTGTACGGTACTGGGCGCAAGGGTGCCGGCAGCCGGTGCGGTTTGCCGACGCAGTCCGAACCTTGGTAAGCGACGGGACGGATGTGCTGCTGGAGGTGGGGCCGGGGCGGACGCTGGTCTCGTTGGCGGCTCAAAATACGGTTGGAAAAATTACAGCGGTCCCGTCCTTTACTCCTGCGGTAGGCAGGCAGGAGGAGGGCACCGTGGAGAACGCGCTGGCTACGCTGTGGAGCAGCGGAGTTGACATAGATTGGCAGGCTGTCTATGCCGAGGAGCCGCGTCGTCGACTTTCACTTCCAACGTACCCGTTTGAGCGCAAGCTGCATTGGGTCGAGCCTCCTGTGCGGCAAGCGGCGCAGGTGGAACGCACGACGATTTTGCCTAATCTCTACGCAAAAGAAAGCCCCGCGATGACCCAAGCTGCAGCGCCTTTGCTTGAAGTAAAACCGTCTTCGATTTCGCGTCCACAGCGACTTTGCGCCGAGCTTGCTCAAGTCTTCGACGAGATGAGCGGCATCGCTGCGACGCCTGAAGAATACACGCTGTCGTTTCTGGAGCTTGGCTTCGACTCGTTGTTTCTGACGCAAGCGACCCGCGCGATTGAAAAGAAGTTCCACGTCAAAGTGACCTTCCGGCAGATGATGGAGCAGGTTTCGACCATCGAGAGTCTGGCGAAGTACCTGGACGCGAAGTTGCCGCCGGATGCTCCAGACCAAGCACCTGCGTCCCAGGAACTCGCCATTGTGCCCTCCGCGGCGGCTCCAAGAGAATTGGGTTTGACGCAGCCATTTCAGGACCTGTTCGCGGTCCAGATCGCAGCGATGCAAAAGCTCTTTACCGAGCAGGTCGAGGCACTGCGCACAGCGGCAGGCACGTCCTTCAAATCTGCGCCAGTGACGGCGCAAGCCTCTGTCCCGGCGCAAGCGCAGACTCCGGAGGTTCGCCACGGATCTTTCCGGCCGATCCAATCCAAAGCGACCGATGAGCTTGGTCCAAAGCAGCAGGAATATCTCTCAACGCTGGTTGCTCAATATGAGGCGAAGACTGTTGGCTCAAAACGCCTGACGCAGGCCGGACGCGCTCAGCTGGCAGATCCGCGGGCGGTAGCCGGGTTCCGTCCGCAATGGAAAGAGATCGTCTATCCGCTGGTGGTGGAGCGCGCGCAAGGCTCTCGGCTGTGGGACGTAGACAATAACGAGTACATCGATATCGTGAATGGTTATGGGTGCATTTTGTTCGGGCACTCGCCGGAGTTTGTGGTCGATGCGGTCCTCGATCAACTGGATCGCGGAGTCGCAATTGGGCCGCAGACGCGGCTGGCCGGCGAGGTGGCGGCGCTCATCTGCGAGTTGACCGGCAACGATCGGGTGACGTTCTGCAACACGGGTTCTGAAGCCGTGATGGCCGCAATCCGGGTAGCACGCATGGTCACCGGGCGGGACAAGCTGGTGTACTTCGCCGGCGACTACCACGGCACATTCGACGAGGTGCTGGTACGGAGCACCGCGCGCGGCAGCATGCCGATCGCGCCAGGCATTCCCGAAGCTAATGTGGGAAACGTCGAGGTGCTGGAGTACGGAGCGGAGGCTTCGCTCGAGTATCTGCGCAGGAACGCGGATAAGATCGCGGCGGTGCTGATCGAGCCGGTCCAGACCCGCCACCCGAAGCTGCAGCCGATGGAGTTTATCCGGGCAGTGCGCACCATCACGGCAGAGACCGGTTCGGCGCTGATCCTTGACGAGGTCGTTACGGGCTTCCGGCTGGCTCCAGGAGGCGTGCAGGAACATCTCGGCATCCGCGCCGACCTGTGTACGTACGGCAAGGTGATCGGGGGCGGCCATCCGATCGGGGTGCTGTCGGGCAAGCGGGAGTTTCTTGACACGCTCGACGGCGGAAGCTGGCAGTTCGGCGACGATTCCGGGCCAGAGGTTGGGGTGACCTTCTTCGCCGGGACATTTGTGCGACACCCTCTTGCGCTGGCCGCAGCTAAGTCGGTGCTGTGCCATCTCAGGCAGGCGGGGCCGGCCTTGCAACGCGAGTTGAATGGCAGAACGGCTCGACTCGCAGACTCGCTGGACCGCTTCTTCGTCGAGCGCGGAGTGCCAAGCCGCGTGCACCACTTCGCGTCGTGGTTCTACTTCACCTTCGCGAATGAGGCCCGGCTCGCGAGCCTGTTCTACTACGCGATGCGCGCCAAAGGCATCCACATTCAGGAGAGCTATCCATGCTTCCTGACCACGGCTCACTCGGAAGCAGACATCTCAGCGATCGAAGCTGCGTTTCGGCAGACGATCGTCGAGATGCAGGAGTCTCAGGTATTGCCGGGGAAGAGCGAGGTCGTCGAGCCATCCGGGATGGGCACCGCTTCCCCTCCGGCGCGCGTTCCGCTTACGGAGCCGCAGCGAGAGATCTTTCTGGCCGCGGTAATGGGAGAGGAGGCGAACTGCAGTTTCAACGAGTCGCTTACCCTGCACCTGCGGGGAGACGTGCGCGAAGAGTCGCTGGAGCGAGCGCTCGAAACTGTTCTGGGCCGGCATGATGCACTTCGCGGAACCATCAGCGAGGATGGCGAGTGGTTCGAAGTCTCGCCGAACACCTCCTTGAGTACCTCCTTCATTGACCTCCGAGACCTGGCGGAGTCAACCCGAAACCATAGGCTTGCCGCCGCAATCGTCGACGAGGCACACACGCCGTTTGATCTTGCGCGCGGTCCCCTGCTTCGTTCAGTGTGCTACCGACTCACGGACGACCACTGGGCTTTGCTGCTTACTGCACATCATCTGGTGCTGGATGGATGGTCCGCAAACCTGCTGCTGGAGGAACTCGGCAAACTATATAGCGGAGTCCTGAAGCTTGCGCCGGTACTGCCGTTTCGCAGCTACGCCCTGCGTGAACGGCAACGGGATGAGGCAGGCGAGTTTGCCGAAAATGAGTCCTACTGGGTACACCGCTTTCAGGGCAGATCTCCGCGACTTGATCTGCCGACTGATCGTTCCAGGGCGTCCTACAGGACCCATCACGGCCAGACGCTGCGTAGTCAGATTAGCCCTGAACTTTACACAACGCTGGTTCACTCGAGCGCCCGCATTGGCTGTTCGCTCTTTGTTGTCTTGCTCTCTGCGTTTGAGGTGCTGCTGCATCGGCTGACCGGCCAGGAGGAAGTGGTGGTCGGCATCTCAACGGCCGGCCAGGCGCTGGTGGAAGATGTCAGCCTCGTAGGCCACGCGGTGCATTTTCTTCCAATGTTGAGCGAGGTGCGCGCCGAGACGACGGCTGGCGAACATATGCAGTCGACCAAAACGGCGCTGCTCGATGCCTACGATCACCAGGAGTTCACCTTCGGCAGCATTCTGCAAAAGCTGCAGCTGGAACGCGAACCTGGGAGGCTGCCCCTGATTGAGGTTCAGTTCAATCTGGAGCGGCTGGGAGACAATGTTCGCTTTGATGGTCTTGCGGTTGCGATCGAGCCCAACCCGAAGTGCTTCGTGAATACTGACTTGTTTCTGAACGTGGTGGATACAGGGACCGACCTTCAGTTTACGTGCGATTACAACTCCGGCTTGTTCGATGAATCGACGGTCGCGCGCTGGCTCAAGTACTGGACCGAAATACTGTCTTCAACGATCGCGGCACCGCAGACACGCGTGGATGAGCTGCCCCTGCTTGGTTCCGGGGAGCGTCACGCGCTGATCTCCGAATGGAATCGCACTGCCGTGGATTGGGGCGAGTTCCGGTCCGTGGCCGCCCTCGTGCTGGCGCGTGCCAGGCGTGAGCCTGACCGGGTGGCGCTCGAATGCGGCGGCGCGGTCTGGACATATTCCCGATTAGCGGAGTACTCGCTGGCGCTGGCGCAGGAGCTGAGGAGGTTGGGTCTGCCGCGCGAAGGTCTCGTAGGACTTTGCCTGGAGCGCTCGTCGGAGATGGTAGCGGCAATGCTGGCCGTGATGCTGGCGGGGGGAGCATACGTGCCGCTCGATCCACGACACCCACGACAGCGGCTGGAGATGGTGCTGAACGACGCCGGCGTGCAGGTGCTTTTGACACGGGGGCAGGTTCCGCTCACCACGTCAGCCCGGCTGCTCGATGTGGCAGAGAGCCTTCCCGCAGCGACCAACTTCGAACCGGCTGAACTTACGCTGGATTCGCTGGCCTATGTCCTTTACACGTCTGGGTCCACGGGACGGCCGAAGGGCGTGGCCATCGAACATGGCGCGCTCCAAAACCTTTTGCGTTCGATGGAACAGGAACCCGGATTGGACGGAGAGGACACGCTGGTTGCGATCACCACGCTGGCCTTCGACATTGCCGAATTGGAGCTGCTGCTTCCGCTGAGCACAGGGGCCCGGCTGATCATTGCAACAGAGGAGGAGGTTGCGGACGGCCGCAAGCTGCTGAGCTTGATCGAGCGAACCGAAGCGACTGTGCTGCAGGCGACACCTGGTGCCTGGCGGCTGCTGATCGACGCCGGCTGGACAAAACCGCCGGCCGGCAAGCGTGCCCTGAAGGCGCTCTCCGGAGGCGAAGTCCTGCCTCGTGAGTTGGCCGACCAGATGCTTGCACGAGCGGGCGAAGTTTGGAACATGTATGGCCCGACAGAAACCACGATCTGGTCTTCGGCAACCCGTGTGGAGGCTGGGAACGGACCGCTGCGGTTGAGGTCTCCCCTGGCGAACACGCAATTCTATGT
>CAXTQE010000092.1:14722-14815 GCA_964246225.1 uncultured Acidobacteriaceae bacterium
TCTATGTTCTCTCCGAGCGCGGACAGCTGGCCCCCACTGGCGCCATCGGAGAACTTTTTATCGGGGGTGCTGGCCTGGCACGCGGCTACTGGC
>CAXTQE010000093.1:0-7074 GCA_964246225.1 uncultured Acidobacteriaceae bacterium
CATCTACACCCACTCGCTCGAACCCCACATCGCCGTCGTCTACTCCGGCATTCTGAACTTCATCGGCGTGCTTACGAGCTCCGGCGCGGTTGCGTTCTCGATTATCACGCTGCTCCCGGTCGAGCTGATCCTGAAGGTCTCGAAGGGCTCCGGGTTCTCGATGGTCTTTGCGCTGCTAACGGCCGCGATCCTCTGGAACCTGGCCACCTGGTGGCGCGGTCTGCCGGCTTCAAGTTCGCACACCATGATCGGCTCGATCATCGGCGTGGGCGTCGCGAACCAGCTGATGCAGGGCAACAGCGGCACCTCGGGAGTCGAGTGGGAACAGGTCACCAAGGTGTTTGAGGCTCTGCTGCTTTCGCCGATCGTCGGCTTCTTCATGGCCGGCGCCCTGTTCTTCCTCTTCAAACTGGTCGCACGCGACCCCCGCCTCTACAAAGCTCCGGAAGGCACGGCGCCACCGCCCTTCTATATTCGCCTTCTGCTGATCGGCACCTGCGGCGGGGTTAGCTTCTTTCACGGCTCAAACGACGGCCAGAAAGGCATGGGTCTGATCATGCTCATCCTGGTCGGCACCGTGCCCACCGCCTACGCGCTCAACCACACGGTCGGCGCCAGCGAAGTGCAGACCTTCGCGCAGGTCTCCGGACAGGTTGCCGGCGCGCTCCAGCACTACATCACGCCGGGTGCCGTCATGGGCGATCCGGAGCCCGAACTTGAACACTTCGTCGCCTCGAAGAAGTTCGAGCCAGGCGTTCTGCTCGCGCTTCAGCAGCAGGTGAATAACATCTCGAACGAAGCCGTGCAGTACGGCGCTCTGGCCAACGTCCCGGCCTCCATGCAGGCCAACGTTCGCAACCAGATGTATCTGGTAAGCGAAACGTTCCGCAACCTGCCCAAGAATGGCGGCCCCAAAATGAACGCCGAGGATGTGAAAACAATCGGCGTCTACAAGGGGTTCCTCGACAAGTCCACCCGCTTCATTCCCACCTGGGTCAAGGTTGCGGTCGCGCTCTCTCTCGGCCTTGGAACGATGGTCGGCTGGAAGCGCATCGTGGTGACCGTCGGCGAGAAGATCGGCAAGACTCACCTTACGTATGCGCAGGGCGCGTCGGCCGAGATCACTGCCATGATCACCATCGGCATGGCGGACCGCTTTGGCCTGCCGGTCTCGACCACCCACGTCCTCAGCTCGGGGGTTGCCGGCACGATGGCCGCCAACAAAAGCGGTCTGCAGATGTCGACGATCCGTGACATCGCCCTCGCCTGGGTGTTCACCCTGCCTGCCGCGGCGTTGCTCTCCGGCTGCCTCTTCTGGCTGTTCAACAGGATTGCGGGATAACCCGTTACGGGAGCAAAATTCGGATCTAAATTGATAGACTGAAGCTTCGGTCCGGTCATCGGTCGGCCGTTTTGACCTTCTGGACGTGACCCAGCATGAGCTTGAAAGCCAAGATCGAGGCGGTAATTTATGCCTCCGAGGAGCCGGTGACGCTCGCGCAGTTAGCCGGGCTGCTTGGGTACGAAGCCCAGCAGGAACTCGATGCTCTCGCGGCGCGCCAGCAGTCACTGCCGCTGATGGACCCTGACACCGGCGATCCACCGGGGGCCTCTTCGCCGGAAGGGGATGCTGCTCCGGCCGAGGTAGCTGGACCCGGAGTTGCAGGTACCGTCGAGGAATCCGCTGCTGCCGAAAAGAAAGCCGCCCGCGAGCTGGAGCGCCGAATCCGCGACTTTCTTGCCGCGGCTACGCAGTCTCTCCTTGCCGACTACGCGACCTCCGACCGCGGGCTTGAGATTCGCGAGGTGGCCGGCGGATTTCGCATGGCTACCAAGCCCGAGTACCACGACGCCGTTCGTGGCTTCGTCAAATCGCTCAAGCCGGTCCTCAAGCTTTCCCTCCAGGCGCTCGAAACGCTTGCCGTCGTCGCCTACAAGCAGCCGATCACGGCTCCCGAGATCTCTGAAATCCGTGGCGTCGACTCCGGCGGCGTGCTGGGATCGCTCATGGCACGCAAGCTGATCACCACGGCCGGCCGCAAACAGGTCGTCGGCCGGCCGATTCTTTACAAGACCACAAAGGATTTCCTGCTGCGCTTCGGATTGAAGGACGTCTCCGAGCTCCCCAGCATCGAAGAATTTGAGAAGATGGCCGGCGAGCTCGCCGCGCAGGAAGAGATGTCTATGCCGGAATCCACACGCGAGCAGGCCGAAGAGCGCATCACCCATGAGAACCTGGCCGAGGAGCGCGATGCTACCCTGCCGCAGGCGGATGGCGACTCCAACTCGCTTGACTCCGACGACAGCAACCGCCCCAACGACGAACTTCCGGCGGTCGATGGACGCCTCTCAGGGCTTCCCCCCGCTTCCTCTCAGCCCGGCGACGATCCATCCGCCGACGAAGCCGCCATCCAAAATAGCGAAAACGAGGCACATTCATGACCGATAAAGCTAATCAGTGGAACCAGACCGACCGCGATCTTGAAGCCTCCGACTCCCCTCAGGACCAGGAACCTGACACGGTCGGAACTCCGGAAGGCGATAACGAATTTGCGCCGGATCAGCCTCTGTCCAGGCTCCCCGACGACGCTGAACAGATCCCACGCGGAAACGCTCCAGACCCCTACAAGGGCGAGTAGCCGTCAGTCTGCCGGCTGCAAGCCTCATAATGGAAGCATGCCCCAGAAGCCAGCCAGCAAAGCTCCGGACGCGCCCACTGGAGATCGTCTGCAAAAGATTCTGGCGCAGGCCGGGATCGCCAGCCGTCGCAAAGCCGAGCAGATCATTCTTGAAGGACGCGTACAGGTCAATGGTCAGGTTGTCACTGAACTTGGCACCCGCGCAGATGCGACCGTTGACCACATCCGAGTTGACGGCAAACTGCTGCACGGACCCGAACAACAGCGCTACTACATGCTGAACAAGCCGCGCGGCTACGTTACGACGCTTGACGACCCACAGCATCGGCCCACGGTTACTCAACTGATGCAGCAGAAGAGCGGACCGCATGGTGACCAGGTCCGACTTTATCCCGTCGGCCGGCTTGACTACCTGAGCGAAGGTCTACTGCTGATGACCAACGACGGCGCGCTCGCCAACTCCCTCTCGAAAGCCGCCGCCGGAGTTGAGAAAATATACCTGGTTAAGGTGAGTGGCGTCCCCCCTCCCGAAGCACTGGAACAGATTCGGCGCGGCATTATGATCGATCGCGGACGCCTGGATGAAGTGCGGGCTGGACGCCGTGACCGCATTCTGACCGCGCCCGCGAAGGTCGAGCTCGTCCGTGGCGGCGACAATCCCTGGTTTGAGGTCACGCTTACCGAGGGCCGCAACCGTCAGCTCCGCAAGATGTTTGAGGAGATTGGCCACCACGTCGAGAAGATCCGCCGCATCGGCTATGGAGCGCTGCGCCTCGACGTTCCGCCGGGAGAGTTCCGCGAACTTAAACCGGGCGAAGTGATGGCCCTCGACCGAGCTGCGAAAGGGCGGAAGGTTGAGCCCAAGAAGACGCTCCCGGAGTTTGCCAAGCTGAAATCTCCAGCCAAGGCCAAGTCGGTCAGGCCGCGCCGCCCTGGTGCCAGCGCCCGTCCTTCTCGCTAGCTGCCGGGGGGTTTCACGGGTGCTCCTGCAGCCACAATCTCTGCCGTCTGACCGTCGCGAATCATCTCCTGCAGCTTTGTCTCGGGTATTCCACCGACTCGTCCTAAAATCTCCTGAAATGCATATGCATGGCCGGCGTTAGTCCAGTTTGCTCCCTCAACCAGGGAAGGTAAGGCTTTTTCCGCCACCGCCGCGAGTACGCCCGGATCCCGCGACACCGTCAGTTTCGCCAGCAACAGGCTTCCCTTGTTTCGGTCCGTCCACCGCGAAGACAGCAGCAGCTCCACAAACGGGGCTGGATCGATCTGAAATTCGCTTGCCTGTGGCGCCGTGGCGAGCACACTCAGCGCGCGCACCGCGTTGTTGCGCACCTCGGGATCTTCATCATGCGCCGCATAGGCCAGCGTATCGACCTGCGCCTGCGACAAGGGCGCGTACCCCAGCAGAACGGCACTCGCTTGTCGCTGCCCGGCGTTCGCCGCTCCCCGCAGAACACGCTCGAGCTCTCCCGCATGCGCAGCGGCATATTCCCGCATCGTAAGCTGAATTTTCCTGGCAGCGGGATCGTAAGACAGCGCAAAGCCGCCCGAGTCATCCTCCCGCAGTTCGCCTCGCGCACCCGCCATCGCCATCGCCCGCAGATCCAGCGCGTACAGCTCCAAGGCCGCGGGAGGAAGACGCTCGTTCCCATGCGGTGTTGGGATTGGCGCGAATGGCCGGGACGAACTACCCTCCAGGCCGACATATACCAGCAGATGGTGATTGTTGTCACAACAAAGCACGGCAAGGTCGGTTGGCGGGCGGCCCGTGACTCCCTGAACCTCCTGCGAGATCGAAGCCTGCTCCCGCGCAAACGTGTTCAAGGTCAAAGAATCGCCCACGCTAAGCGGCAGACGTGCGCGCACCGAAGCCAGGTCGATCCCGGCATACCCGAAAAAGTTAATCTGCCCAACCTCCAGGCTCAGTGGCCTGGACGAGTTCGTCTGGCTCCAATTCATGGAGGGATACGCAACCAGCAAGAGAAAAAACAAGTATTTCAGCATTCTGCCTCGTCTACGTGTAGACCTTATCGGCAGATTCGCGAAGATGTTTCTCTGTGTTGCAAATCGCAACACTTCCCTGGCAGGTTCCCCGTGTACACGCTTTTCACGTCCGGAGCGGGGACTTTTTGCCTCTCACCGCATCCAACCTGCAGCAAAGGAGTCTGGCTGTGGCGATGGAAAAAGCAACATTTGGAGCAGGATGTTTCTGGGGAGTGGAAGCCCGCTTCGGAGAACTTACAGGGGTGACCGGCACGGCTGTCGGCTACGAAGGCGGGACGCTTGAGCACCCTACCTACAAAGAAGTCTGTACCGACCGCACAGGACACGCCGAGGTAGTCGAGGTGACCTTCGATAACGCTCGCATCTCGTACGAACAGCTCCTCGACTCGTTTTTCTCCCTGCACGACCCGACCCAGCTGAATCGCCAGGGCCCGGATTGGGGAGCTCAGTACCGTAGCGCAATCTTCACCCATTCTGAAGAGCAGACCCGGCTTGCGAAGGCCAAGATTGACGAACTCAATGGCTCGGGAAGCTTTCACAGCCGCATTGTGACCGAGGTAACTCCCTCGACCTCCTTCTGGAAGGCGGAAGAATACCATCAGCGCTACCTTGAAAAGCGCGGCATGGTCAGCTGTCACATCTAGCCAGGCTGCTGAAACCGCACGTTGACCTGATCCCTCTCGCCGGACTCGATGCTAGACTAGGTTTCGGCGAGAGGATTAGCGACTCGCTCCCGCGAGTTCATGGAGACTGTCGATCTTTCCGCACCACAAGATGAGACTTCCTCTGCGCTGCGTCGAATCCTGAATCTGACGGGTATTGATCGAGCAGTCGGGTATACGATTCTTGCTCGCGGATGGGCTTCCTGCGCCGGCCTGGTTACGGTTGCGCTGATCGCCCGTTACCTTTCCTCCGCAGAGCAGGGCTATTACTACACCTTTGGCTCGCTCGCCGCCCTGCAGATTGTCTTCGAACTCGGCTTTTCAGTCGTCATCCTCCAGCTTGCCACGCACGAGTTCGCCCACCTCTCCTTTGCTTCTCCCGGCATCCTTACCGGAGCAGCCCCAGCCGCCTCCCGGCTTGCCTCGATCCTGCGCAAAGCGTTGCAGTGGTACAGCTTAGCGGCCGTCATCATGGCTTTGCTTCTGCTTCCCGCCGGCTGGCGATTCTTCTCCACCAGTCCCAGCGCGCACGCCTCCATCCCCTGGAAGCTGCCCTGGGTGGCCGTGGTCCTCGCCTCCACGGTCACCTTTCAGATTGACCCTGTGTTTTCTTTCCTTGAGGGCTGCGGCCTGGTGGCGAACGTGGCCCGCACTCGGCTGGCGCAGTCGATCGTCGGCAGCGCGCTTGCCTGGGCGGCGCTTCTGCTGCACCACGGACTGCTCGCCCCGGCTTTACTGATTGCCGGCCAGGCGATCGCTGGCCTTGTCTGGATCGCTCGCCAGCGGCCCCTGCTTCTCCATCTCATTCGCCTCCCCGCAGGCGAGCACGCCATCGACTGGTGGACCGAAGTCTGGCCCTTCCAGTGGAGAATCGCGGTCAGCTACGCCTGTGGATTCTTCCTCTTCCAGCTTTTTAACCCCATTCTCTTCCGCTTCTGGGGTCCTGCCGCCGCCGGACGCATGGGCATGTCGCTCAACATCGCCAACGCCATCGCCTCGGTCGCTATTGCCTGGATCAATACCAAGGCCGCTCCGTTCGGAGCCCTGATCGCCCGCCGCCAGTTCGCCGCGCTCGACCGCCTCTTCTTCCGGTCCGCAGCCCAGAACCTTGCACTCTGCTCGCTGCTCTCCTTAACAGTGTGGCTTGGGGTCGTCCTGCTCGGACATCGCCATCTGCCCTTTGCCCAGCGCCTGCTTCCGCCGCTGCCCTTTGCGTTTCTGCTCCTCTCCGTAAATATCAACCAAGCCGTCAACTCCATGGCGCTCTACCTTCGCGCGCACAAGCAGGAGAAATTCCTCGTCAACTCGGTCCTTGGCGCGATCGGCCTCAGCCTCACCACCTGGTTCCTCGGCCGACGCTACGGCGCACTCGGCATGACTGCCGGGCAGCTGCTCATCGCGGTCAGCGTCGGCCTTGGCCTTGGTAGCTACACCTTCCTCAAGTACCGGAGGCTCTGGCATGCCTGAGCAAGACGTGGCCCAGGCAAGCCCTCGCCCGGTCCTGACCCTCGCCATTCCCACCTACAACCGTGCCGCCAACCTCGAGCTTCTGCTGCGCACCCTCACCCCTCAGCTTGCGGCCGAGCCCGGCGTCGAACTCCTGATCTCCGACAACGCCTCCCCCGACGGCACCGAAGCGCTCGTCCGCGGGCTCATCGCCGATGGCCTTCCCTGCCGCTACCTTCGCAACCCGCACAACATAGGCCCGGACCCCAACTTCCTCCAGTGCTACCACGAGGCTCGCGGGAAGTTCGTCTGGATCTTTGGGG
>CAXTQE010000093.1:7084-14806 GCA_964246225.1 uncultured Acidobacteriaceae bacterium
GCCCCGGCGCGCTCTCGTTCCTGATGCGGTTCCTGGTTCCCTCCGCGGACACGCCCGAGTTCGACCTTGTCTTTGTCACCCCGTTCGGCTTCCTCGACCAGCCCAATGAGCGCCGCCTGGCTCGGCCCGACCCGCCCGCCTTCGCCTTCACCGACCCCGTCGCCTTTCTCCGGGCCGTCGGCCTTCGCGGCGACCTTGCCCTCATTTCAGCCGTTCTCCTTAATAAGGATACGGTCGAGCGCCACCCCCATCTTGACTTTGCCGAGGGCAAGGCCACGAACCTCCTTCAGCTTGGCTGGACCTTCTCCGCTCTCCGCCATCTTCGCCACGGGCTCGTCCTTGATCGCGGCCTGCTTGCCGTGTGCGAACTCAATCCGCAGCGCCGCTTCGATGTCGCCCGGGTGTTCGGCGTGCACTGGGCGCAGGCCGCCGCGCGCCACTTCGGCCATGGCACACGGCTCTACCGCGCCGTGCTCCGCGACCAGCTCTACTCCTGGTTCGTCACCAACTGGTACGGCATGCGCCGCCACCCGGAGCACACTCTCCTGCGCGACCCCGTCGGGCAGATGCGTCCTTACTTCGGGCGCCTGCCGCTCTTCTGGGTCTCCACCTGGCCTCTTCTCACCTGGCCAATGCCGTTGGCCGGGGCGTGGCTTTTGCCTTGGCGCATGCTCCGCCGGCTGAATCTTTGGAGACAGCGCCGGACTGCCCTGGCACTCCCTGCTCCGCCGCCACCCGTAGCCGCAGGTCAGCTTGATGCGTCGGGGTAGCGTCCTTCAGCTCTCGCTGGCAGCGCTTGGATGGACGGAGCTCTGCTGCTTTTTTCTTATTGTGCCGCTACTGCATTTTCGGCACGCCGCCGTTTACCACTGGAGCGGCACTGGGCTCGGCTTGTTCCTCCCGGTCTTCCTCGCTGCTGTCCGGGCGAAAGATCGACGTGGTGCGTTCGTCGGCGATTTCGATCTGACGTTTATGCCGGATGACAGTGTGTTTGGCGGGCGGGTTCACCTGCCGCCGGTCGACTCGGGCGTAACGGTGCCGGACCTTTCTACGGCGATGCAGCAGCTTGGGCTCAAGCTGAGCATGTTTAAAGGACAGGTGGAGGTTCTGGTGATCGATCACATCGAGCGGCCTTCGCCGAACTAGTCCGGAGGCAAATCCGCCGGCATGCAGGGGTTTGTGATACATTGATGCTAGCGCGTAAGCGCGGGGAACTTCGGGGAGGGACTTGGGACTCGCACCTAGCGAAACTCCTGAATCTGGCCAGAGACCGCAGTGGAAACCCTCTCCATCGCATCGTCTTCTACGGTTGTCTTAGCTGACACAAGACCCGGATCTAACGGAAGATCTCGCGCTGGTTGCTCTGGCTGGAAGGCACTGGTCATCGGACCTGCCTCGCCGTGCAGCAGCGCTTCCGTACCTACGACAGCCATGCTGACCTTGGAATTTAGCCGGCGCCCGTGTGCGCCCCGCGACCGCAAGGATCCCCGTATGCGCGATCGCTTACCCGCAAGATGAAGGAAAACACTTGAATTCTGCAACTCTCGAACCGACCGATCTCCAGGCTGAACAACCCCGCTCCCCTCAGTCCCCGAAACAAGACGCACCCCAGATCGCTGCTACCGACGCCGTCATCGATCCAAAAACCGGCCTGCCGATGCTGAAAGACGTGCACTTCGCCGACTTCCGCATCTCCGACTCGCTCAAGACGCGCCTCGCCGCCGCCGGCTTCAACACCCCCACTCCCGTTCAGGCCAAGGCCATCCCGCCCGCGCTTGAGAGCCACGACATCCTCGCCACCGCCTCCACCGGAACCGGCAAGACGCTCAGCTTCCTCATCCCGATGATCGAGCGCATGGACGCCAACTCCGTGCCGTCGACCAAGGGCAAGCGCGGTCCCATCCGCTCGCTCATCCTCCTGCCCACCCGTGAGCTCGCCATGCAGGTGCTCGAGGCCTACGGCAAGATCTCCCCGCAGGCCAAGTCCGACTCTGTGCTCGTCTGCGGCGGCCTCTCGGAAAACACGCAGCTCGACCAGCTTAGCCGCGGCCCGCGCCTGGTGGTCGCCACCCCCGGCCGCCTGGAAGACTTCCTTCGCCGCCGCTCGGTCAACCTGAGCTCAGTCGAAATGCTCGTCCTCGATGAAGTGGATCGCATGCTCGACATGGGTTTCCTGCCCGCCATTCGCCGCATCGTGGGTGCGCTGCCGAAGACCCGCCAGACGATGTGCTACTCCGCGACTCTTGACGCCAACATCACCGAGATCGTTCGCGACTACGTCCAAAAGCCTGTCCGCATCGAGATCGGCACCACGTCGAAGCCCTCCGATCGCGTCGAGCTGCGCGTCTACACCGTTATGCAGGACCAGAAGCTCGGCCTGCTGAACCAAATGCTCAACGAAGAAGAGGGCACCTTCCTGGTCTTCTCGCGCACCAAGCACGGTGCGGATCGCGTCGCCAAGAAGCTTGAAAAACTCGGCCACCAGGCTGACGTCATCCACGGTGACCGCTCGCAGTCGCAGCGTACCGCCGCCCTCAAAGGCTTCTCGAGCGGCCGTCACCGCATTCTGGTTGCCACCGACGTCGCGGCACGCGGCATCGATGTCCAGGACATCGCTCACGTCGTCAACTACGACCTGCCGAACGCCTCGGACGACTTCGTCCACCGCATTGGCCGGACGGGACGGGCCGGAGCCAAGGGGGTCGCGACCACCTTCGTCATGCCGCAGGAGCGTTCCGATGCCCGCAAGCTCGAGCGCGAGCTGAAGATCAAGTTCGAGTGGCGCGAGGCTGATAAAAACCTCGAGAAGGAAGAGCGCAACAAGCCGCTCGACACTGCGGCACCTGACTCTCTGCTCGGCATGGAGACGCGTTCGTGGCGCACCGGCGATGTTTCCGCCGAGCGTCAGACCGGCATCCCCACCAGCCCCTACCGCGGTTCCGGCGGCGGCGGCTCCCGCAGCCGCTCCGGCTCCGGTGGCGGCGCGGGCCGAGGCTCCGGAGGACGCGGTCCATCCTCAAACAGCCGCCCCGGCTCCAGCCGATCCGGCCCCGCCCGCCGCGGACGATAAGCATCATAGCCAACCGGAGGATGCTCCTGCGGGCGTGCTCTCCCTCTAAACTGAACGGTACGAAGGCGCTGGTGTCTGCGTGAGAGAATCCTCTTGCAGACACCAGCCATCCAAGAGGAGGTGCCGTTATGTCCTCTCCCGCTCTGCTGACCAACGTCTTCGAACTCTCTAGGCCAACTCTGGACGCTCGCCTTCGCGATAGCCACGGCCGCGCGATCACCGACCTCCGCGTCTCGGTTACCGACCGCTGCAACTTTCGCTGTGTTTACTGCCGCACCGGTAATGAGGGTGCCCAGTTCGCCGAGCTCCCCCACGAAGATTACCTGCGCATGATTCGCCTCTTCGTCTCGCTTGGCGTGGAAAAGATCCGCTTTACCGGGGGCGAACCGCTGCTTCGCGCTGGTCTGGTCGACCTGGTTGCCTCGGTTGCGCGCATGCGGACCGCCTTTGCGCCTGACGGCACGCGCACCCACCTGGGCGCTCCGCTGGACCTCGCCCTCACCACCAATGGGCACCTGCTTACCAGCATGGCCCGGCCATTGCGCGATGCTGGCCTGACCCGCGTCACCGTTTCCATGGACGCCGTCGACGCTGAAACGTTCGCCGCCATCACCCGGGTTCCACGCAGCTTTGACCGCGTGCTCGCCGGCATTCGTGCCGCTGCAGACGCCGGGCTAGGCCCCGTCAAAGTCAACTGCGTTCTGCTTCGCGGCTTCAACGACTCGCAGATCGAGGCCTTCGCCGAGTTCTCCCGCCGCGAAGACGTCATTGTTCGCTTCATCGAGTGGATGCCTCTCGAAGAAGCTTCGACGGACCTCAATGCTCGCAACTGGACTCCGCAGTCCGTTGTTTCGCTTGAGGAGATTACCACTCGCCTGAACGCGTGGATGCCCCTGGTCGAGCTGCCACCCCTCGCTGCCAGCGAGACCGCCCGCCGCTACACCTTTGCTGATGGCTCTGGCGAGATTGGCATTATCGCGCCTGTAAGCCGTCCCTTCTGCGGACACTGCAGCCGCATCCGCCTCACTTCCGACGGCAAAATCCGTACCTGTCTCTTCTCCCAATCCGACCACGACCTCTTCGGCAAAATGCAGCGCGGCGCTACCGACGCCGAGCTCGTCACGTACATTCGGCAGGTTGTCGAGCGTAAGGAGGCCCGCCACCACATCGGTGAAGCCGGCTTTGAGAAACCCTCGCGCTCTATGGTCCATATCGGCGGCTGAGGCAGATTCTTCCACACTGTCTGGAATTGCTACAGACGTCCGGAAACATACTCTCACTCCTCCTTGACCACGCCTCGCAAATGCGATTTCCCCTGCAACTAAGGGGGTATCGAAGCCCCGCCGAGACTCTGAATAGATTATTGTGGAACTCGCAGGAGTGCGAGACGGTGAAGCAGCGCCCCCGACAGTTCGAAGTTATCGAAAGCCGCCAGATGGACCACCTACGCGTCTTCCACGACGTCGCGCGCACGCTCACCACGTCGCTTGACCTTGAACTGATCCTGCTTGCCATCATGGACAAGATGGCCAACTTCTTCGGCCCGGAGCGCTGGTCGCTTTTGATGGTGGACGAAGCGGCCAAGGATCTGTACTACGCCATCGCCGTCGGCGAGGACTCCTCTTCTCTGCGCGGTCTCCGCGTGCCGCTCGGCCAAGGCGTTGCGGGCTGGGTCGCCGCTACCGGCAATCCGCTGGTCGTGCCCAACGTTTCACTCGATCCGCACTGGTCGACCTTCGCCCGCAATCATCCGGACCTCGACATTCATTCCATCGCCTGCGTGCCCATCCGCTCCGGCGAGAGCACCCTCGGCGTCATTCAACTGCTTAACTCCAAGCTCGACCTGCTCAGCGAATATTCCATCTCCTTCCTGCGCATCCTCTGCGACTACGCCGCCATCGCCATCCAGAACTCGCGCTCCATGAAGCTCATCCAGGAGCTGTCGATCACCGACGACTGCACCGGACTCTTCAACGCCCGCCGCCTGTACACCATGCTCGACGAGCAGGTTGCCCTTATGAAGGGCGACGAACCCATCCCGTTTTCTCTGGTGTTTCTCGATCTCGACTACTTCAAGTCCGTCAACGACACGCATGGCCACCTCGTCGGCAGCCGCCTGCTCGCCGAGGTCGGCAGCGTCCTCCGCCGTGCCATCGGCCCTGAGAACTCAGCGTTCCGCTACGGCGGAGACGAGTTCGTCCTGCTCCTGCCAGGCGTCACCAAGGAGGCCGCCGTCGAGCTGACTCAGGACCTGCACGCCAGCCTGCGCGCAAACAACTTCCTGACCGGCGAAGGCCTCGCCCTGCGTATCTCCGGCAGCTTCGGCGTGGCCACCTTTCCCGAGGACGGCGCCTCCGTCCATGCCATCCTGCGCAGCGCCGACTCCATGATGTACGAGGTGAAAAACACTACCCGCGACGACGTCGCCATCATGGGCAAGGTCCGCCAGCTTACCTCGATCAAGCCCGCGCACGGCGAACGCCGCATCGCCGGCAGTCGTTAGCGAAATCTACTGGGGCTCATGCCGCTCAAGCGCACCCGGCCGCCGCTTTTCCGGTTTGACCAGATCCCGGTTCTCGGGCGAGGTCGGATGCACCCCGAACTCCCACACTCCGAGGTTGATCTCCTTCTCTCCCAGCACCTCGACCAGCGCGTACTCGCCCACCAGCAGCTGCTCCCGCGGCACCAACTTCAGCCAGTGCCCACCCGGAAGCTCCGTCGCGTCCAGCTCCGTCACGTCTTCCTGCCGTCTTCCCGTGCCCAGCTGCGCGAGGTTGAAGCTCGCCACCACCCGCGCGTCCTGGCGCACGTCCAGCCGCACAATCACGTAATCGCTGTCGCTTTTTTTCGCCAGGTCGTTGCTTCGCGATCCAGCTCCATGCGTGTCCACCGTCAGCGCTTCCCCGCTCGTCGGCAGCGCGTCGTCGAGCTTCACATAGATCACCGGATCGTCCACGTGCATCTGCACCGCCGCCCTTTCCCCCTTCAGCACCACCACCTGGTGTGGGGCCGAGGCCGGCTTGATGATTCCCCGCAACACGCTGTGCCCCGTCTGCTTGTTCAGCTCGCCCTGCGATTGCGCCAGCGGCACCAGCTCCGGCGTCGCCTGGTACGTATCGAGCGCCAGCACGCTGTCCGTCGGCTCCAGCCGCAGACTGGTATCCGGCCCCGTCGCCACCTCCGGCGAGAGCGCCGCCCGCTCCGCCTCTTCCTTCAAGAGCTCCGGGTCGATCGCCGGAGCCGGCCTGGCCGCCGCCGGAGCGTTTGGATCCGGGGCCGCATGCTCCTGCGCCCAGCGCTTGGTCGCCTCAAGGTCCACCAGGCGCAGCGGAATCTCCTCGGTCTCCCCACCCCGCTCCGCGCTCACGTAGCGCACGCGATCCTTCACCACCGTGTAGCTCATCACCACCTGGAAGCCGCCGTCCTTCAGGATCAGCCGCTGCCGACGCGGAGCCGACGCCGTCGCTGCCGGAGCCCCCGGTTGATCTCCACGGTGCGCCAGCTGCGCCGAAGCGTCCATGCCCAGCGCCAGCAGCCAAACCAAGCTCATGCCTCTGTTCCTCCGCATCTGCGCCTCGCCCACCTTCATCCTAAGCCGCACCAGGAATTTCGGCAGCACCTCTATATTCCGGCAACTAAGCGCGCACGGCCGGGTTCTTCCGCTCAGGTAGAACTCCGGGCCAAAAAGCGCGTCTATATGTCTGTCCTTGCCGGCGCTCGACCCATCTCAGGAAAGTCGGTTTCCTCCCCATGAAGCTTGTTTCATCCTCTCTGACCGCACTCGCACAAGGCGTCACCTTCGGACTGGGCACGTTGTTTGCCGCAGCCGCCTTCGCGCAGGGCCCCGTCCCGCGCATCGTTGCACCCATCGACAACGCCGCGCGTACCCTCCTGGCCAACTCCCGGCCGCCCCGCGCCCGCGCTGAAAACGACGCCGGCCTGATGCCGCAGTCCACCCGCATCCAGGGCATGAGCATCAACTTCAGCCGCTCCGCCCCCCAGCAGGCCGCGCTCGACACTCTACTCGCCGCCCAGCAGGACCGGACCTCCCCGCTCTACCACCAGTGGCTCACTCCTGACCAGTTTGCCGCGCAGTTTGGTGCCGCCGCCTCCGACCTCCAGACCGTCCAGAATTGGCTCACCTCGCAGGGCTTCAGCGTCGACGGCGTCTCCCGCGGACTCAACCGCATCACCTTTACCGGCACTGAAGCCCAGGTAGAATCCGCGTTCGGCGCCCAGCTGCACTACTTCACCGCCGACAACGTGAAGCACTTCGCGCCCGCCACGGATCTCAGCATCCCGGCCAGCCTGGCAGGCGTCGTCCAAAGCATCGGCAATATCTCCGACTTCCAGCCCCATTCCCACCTCCGGCGCTCCGCCACCCCGGCCTTCACCTCCGGCCAGAGCGGCAGCCACTTCATCACCCCCAAGGATGTCGCCACCATCTACGACATCAACCCGGCCTACACCGCGGGTTACACCGGCACCGGCCAGTCGATCGCTATCGTTGGCCAGTCTGCCGTCATCCTGTCGGATATCACCAACTTCAAAACAGCCGCCGGTGTCAGCTCCCCTGCGCCCATCCCCGTGCTGTACCCCGGCACCGGCACCCCTACCCTCAAAACCGGCGACCAGGCTGAATCCGACCTCGA
>CAXTQE010000094.1:0-14468 GCA_964246225.1 uncultured Acidobacteriaceae bacterium
GATGTTCGTTTGCGGTCCGCGCAGCTTCAGCTCCTGCATATCGATCGGGTCCATCAGCGACTGCTTGGCTAGCAGCATCGCCTTCTCTGCCGTGCCACCAATCCCGATGCCCAGCATGCCCGGCGGACACCAGCCCGCACCCATCGTCGGTAGCGTATTAATCACCCAATCCGCCACCGAATCCGACGGATTCAGCATCACGAACTTCGACTTTGCCTCCGACCCCCCACCCTTGGCCGCAACGGTCACGTCTACCTGGCTGCCCTTGACGAGCGCCACTTCGACCACGCTCGGCGTATTGTCAATCGTGTTTTTGCGGGAAAACGCCGGGTCCCGCAGGATCGACCCGCGCAGCTTGTTGTCCGGGTCGAGCCACGCGCGCCGCACGCCTTCGTCGCACATCTCCTGCAGGGTCATCGTCGGTGGTCCGTCGTCCGGCCCGGTAAACTGCACCTCCAAACCCACCTTGAGAAAGATCGTAACGATCCCTGTGTCCTGGCAGATCGGCCGATGCCCCTCGGCACACATGCGCGAGTTGATCAGGATCTGCGCCATGGCGTCCTTGGCCGCATGCGATTCTTCGAGCTCATAGGCACGAGCCAGGTTGGTGATGTAATCCACCGGGTGGTAGAAGCTGATGTACTGCAACGCCGCGGCTATGCTCTCGATAAGATCGGATTGTTGGATGGGAACCATGTCTCTCTCGCTGCTCCTCATCTTAGCCGTTCCTTCCTCTCATACAGCAGAGGCCGCCAAGCTTTCCGGATGGCTTTGTGCGGCTGGGAGCGATTCGAAACAGACCTGGGTGGCCGGTGTTCGCAAGCGGTCGATTGCCGTTGGGAATTCATGGGAGTACCTCGCAGGTTTATCTTTCAAACCTTTGCAGGCAAAGCAGCGAGCGAAATCATACATCCTATTGTTCAGTAAATTATTCCGATCCAACCACTCCGCTTGCGTAAGGGAGATACGACGCAGTCAGCGATAGGAATCATGACGAGCCAACCAATGGAAGACTGGAAGAGTGAGACGTTTGATTCCAGCGGACCTCCCTGGCAGGCCTTGCTGGACTCTGCCGCAGAAGGTATTTGGGGTGTTGACCTCCAAGGTGCATGCACCTTTGTCAACCGTTCTGCCCAGCGCATGCTGGGGTTTGACGCGGAAGAACTACTTGGCAAGAACATGCACGACATGGTGCATCATCACTTTCCCGATGGGCGTGTTTACCCGCGGGAAGAGTGCATCGTCTACAACGTGTTCTGGCGCAACCAGCCCTTCAGCAATCAGGTCGATCACGTCTTCCGCAAGGATGGTTCGATGTTCTGGGCGGAGATGTCTGCCCAGCCGATCGTGGTCGACCAGCAGGTGCGCGGTGCTGTCGTTACCTTCCGCGACACAACGCAGGCGCGGCAGGCAGAAGAGGCTTTGCGCCGGAGTGAGAAGCTTGCCGCTGTCGGCCAGCTTGCCAGCTCGATTGCTCATGAGATCAACAACCCGCTTGAAGCCGTCATCAATCTGTTGTACCTGGTGCGCACAGCGGAGTCGATGACGGATGTGAAGACTTACGCCATGCTGGCCGAGGCGGAACTGGCCCGCATGTCGGACATTACGCTGCAAACGCTGCGCTTCCATCGCCAGCAGACAGACCCCGCGCCCGTCGATCTCCACGAGACGATTCCCGCCGTGCTTCGGCTCTACACCGCTCGCTTCCACGCCCGTAAGGTTCTGGTCAAGCTGCGCTTATGGCCGACGGCGAAGCCGATGCTTCTTGAGGGAGACCTGCGCCAGGTGCTGAATAATCTCATCCGTAACGCCTATGACGCCATGCCCACGGGAGGCCATCTGCATGTACGTGTGCGCGAGTCAACCTGCGGAAAGACCGGAATTTCGGGTGTGCGAGTGACCATCGCCGACACCGGAACGGGCTTTCTGCCTCGCATCCGCAAGCACCTCTTTGAGCCATTCCACACCAGCAAAGACGCTACCGGCACCGGCCTCGGCCTGTGGATCTCCAAAGGAATCATCGACAAGCATCAGGGTTGCATGCAGCTACGCAGCCGGTTACTTGAACCCACGCAACCGGACTCTCTTAGAGAAGCAGATCAGCCCAAGTCACATGGTACGGTCTTCGCTCTCTGGCTCCCCTTGCAGCCGACCTTTGTTTCGGCCTGACGCTAAGCAGGTTTGCGGTTGAACACTGTTGAATTTGCCTGATCGATGCTGGTCATCAAGATGGAATGCACGTTTACATGCGCAGGGCGCGTGGCGGCCCACACGATCGCATCCGCGACATCTTCCGGTTGCAAAGGCTGAAGATTAGCGTAGACCTGTGCTGCCCGATCCTTGTCGCCGCGAAAGCGTACTTCAGAGAACTCCGTCTCCACCATCCCCGGATCAATCGACGTCGCGCGAACCGGCTTTCCGATCAGGTCGATCCGCAGCCCTTCCATGATCACCTTTTCGGCTGCCTTCGTTGCGCAATACACGGCTCCTCCCGCATAGGTCTGGTGCCCGGCGGTTGAGCCCAGGCTGATTACATGGCCACTGCCCCGCTCGATCATCCCGGGAACAACCGCTTGCGTCACGTGCAGCAACGCCTTGACGTTGGTGTCGATCATCTCGTCCCAGTTCTGCGGGTCGTCCTCGTACACCTTGGTCAGGCCCCGGCTCAGGCCGGCGTTGTTAACCAGCACCTCAATGGGTCTCCATTGATCCGGAAGGTTCGCAAGCGTCTCTCGTACGGCTTTTGAGTCGCGCACATCGAGAGCAAAGGGGAACACCTCAGACTCCGGATGCAGCGCAGTCAGTTCCTCAGTCAATTCCATCAGGCGATCCATCCGCCGAGCGCACAGCAGCAGCTTTGCCCCGTGCGCGGCAAACGCCTTCGCCGTAGCCCGTCCAATGCCTGAACTCGCTCCCGTAATGAAGACGACCTTATTCTGCAAAGAAACCATACCCATCCCATAACAAAGACTCCCTGCAAACCTCTTCTCGTCGCTGCAAGAAGAGGTTGCCGGGAGTGGTGAGTTTACTGTGCGGTGCCGCTCGGCCCGGACGTCTGCTGCACACCGATTACGTCGCCAGAGACGACCAGGTTGACGCGGCGGTTTTGCGCCTTTCCTGCCGTCGTGCTGTTATCCGCTACCGGGTCCGCTTTACCGTAACCGGCCGCACTGATGTTATCGGCCGAGACGCCCTGCTTGATCAGGAACTCCTCGGTAGTGCTCGCACGGTTTTCCGACAGCTTCTGATTGAGTTCGTCGGAGCCAACGGAATCCGTAAAGCCTTCTACCTGTACCTTCACGCCTGGATACGACTGAAAGATACCGGCGATACGAGCCAGCGTGACCTGCGTATTTGGCTTGAGCGTGTATTTGCCTGTGTCGAATAGCACGTCCGACAGATTGACCACCAGACCTCTCGAAGTCTCCGTGGTTTGCAGAACCTCATTCAGCTGCGCACGCAGCTTCTCACGCATCGCTTCCGCGCTTGTAGCACGACGGTTTGCATCCGCCGCAGCCTGGTTGGCAGCCTGTTCCTTGGCGCGAGCATTGGCGGCCTCAGCATCGGAGCTGGCCTTGGCCATCTCCGCCTGCTGCGCCTGCAGACGGGCGTTGTCAGCCGCAAGACGATCCCGTTCCGCCTGCACCTGAGCCTGCTGAGCCTGCGCCTGTGAGAGCGCCGCCTGATCCTGCGCCTGGGTCTTGGCAATCTCCGTGTTCCGCTCCCGCTCGGCGGCCTTCTTCCGCAGCGTGTCGATGCGAGCGTCCTCGGCGCTTTCGACCGCACCGCGTGCGTACGTGATCTCCATCTTTTCGTCGCGGTGTTTGCTGGAGTCCATCTCCGACGCATTCTTCAGGTCCAGACTTGCCTTCGCGAAGATCTCCGGAGAGTACTTCTCCGCACCTGCAGTCTGCGCAATGCGCACCGCGTTGTAAGCCTCATACAGCTCAAGCGGCGAGTGCTCGTTCCGGGTAATTGGATTCGCGATCGTCTTTGAGCCATCGGTCTCCGCAGAGTAGATTCCGCGCGGCAGCAGCGTCGCATGCGCTGTCACTTTCTCTAGAACACCATTCGTCTCATCGGTGTACACGTTCTTCATCACAACCACATCGGACGGCGTAGACACCGAGTAGTACGGTTCCGCAGTCACAATGAGACCGAATGATTGCAGCGGGACAGACACTGAGATGTTGTTCTTCGTGCCGGCGGGCAAGACCTCCGCCAGTCTCGTAGGGCTGCCGTCGGGACTGATCGCCCACAGCACATACGTCAGGTACTCCGGGCCGAAGCCGTTTGCGGGAGTCAGGCCTTTAAAGTTCGCATCGACCGTAATCTTGCCACGCTCGCTCTTGACCGTAGCTTCACCCTTGGCATTCGGCAGCAGGTTGGTACCCACAAACGCGATGCGCGTCGGGCCGCTGCGATGCAGGTAGTTCACCGCGTCGATGTCGCGATTGACCACACTTACTTTGTAGAAAAAGATGTCTCCATTTTGCGTGACGGCAACCCCGTGTGGAGCGGGTACGCTGGTGGGATTCGGCTCTTGCGCCCACCCGGTCAAACCCGACGCCAGCACACTGGCGGTGATCAAACTCGGCAGGGAAAAACTCGGGAAGGAACGGACGTGCGTGGTACGACTCATGAACTCTCCTTAAACTTCGCCCCGCGCACCAGCGCCGGGCGGTATTACCTGGTTAGAAAGATGCCCTTGACGGAGCAAAGGTAGTCCAAAGTGTTGCCTGCGCATGTTACGGAAGTGCGTACCAGGCTCCGCGTCCGCTGCCTCTCATGCTCAGGTGTCCCTTCTCCAGCAACTGCCGGAGATGTTGCTTGATCGTGTTACGGCTGGTGCCTGTCAGAGCCACCATATCGCTTATGGTAACGCGCCCATGTTCGCGTGCGTACTCCATGATCTGCAACGAAAGTTCGGGCAGCGCCGCCAGCACAATCCGTTCCCGCTCCACTTTCTTCGCCAGCCGCCTCATCTGCTGCTCGAGCGCGCGCAGAAAAAACAGCATCCAGGGCTCCCAGTCCGGAGCTTCGCTGCGGATCGTTCCTTGCGTCTGCCGCAGCGCCAGGTAGTATCTCTCCTTGCTGTGCTCGACCACGCTCTCAAGCGAACTGTACGGCACATAGGCGTAGCCCGCCCGCAGCAGCAGCAGCGTCGTCAAGATGCGGCTCAGCCTTCCATTGCCGTCCTGGAACGGATGAATTTCTAGAAAGATCACGGTAAACAGCGCAATCACGAGCAGCGGATGCAGCTGCCGCGTCTGCAGGCTGCTCCGCATCCAGGCCACCGCCTCGGCCATCCGGCCCGGAGTCTCAAAGGGAGTCGCCGTCTCGAACACGATTCCAACCTGCCGCCCCGATTCGTCAAATGCCGCGACATTGTTGGGCTGCGTCTTGTACCGGCCGCGATGATAGGCGTCCTTTTCGCTGTACTTCAGCAGATCCCGATGCAGCTGCCGGATGTGGTTCTCGGTCGGGGTAATCTCCTGCCACGATTCAAAGACCAGCTCCATCGCTTCGGCATAACCGGCCACCTCCTGCTCGTCCCGCGTCTCAAACGAAGCGATGTCCAGCTGCGAGAGCAGGCGCTCCACCTCTCGATCCGTCAGCCGGCTTCCCTCGATCCGCGTAGAGGAACCGATGCTTTCGATCGTAGCCACGCTGCGCAGCGCGGTCAGCCGCTCCGGAGCCAGCCGTCCCAGCGCCCGCCACGCGCCCTTGAACTCATCAAGTTCGGCGACCAGCCGTAGAATCTCTGGGGTAATCCGCACTGAAGAAGCTTCTATCACCACACACCCAAGAATACACCCAATTACACCCAATTATCTTGACAAGAGGGAAGGTGCCCTTCTGCGCGGAACTTACTTTGGTCATCTAACTGCTCAGCTTCGCTCCTAGCTTGTCACTTTCCCGGCCCGGAATAGTCTTATCTTCAGGCGTAAGCTCACGGAGAGTCATGAACCGGATCGAAGAACAGCCCGGCGAACAGGAAGCAGCCACGCTCCGGCTAGAGCGCAAGCATCCCCTCGCCCTGCGCTGGATGCACTGGATCAACTTTCCCGTCCTGTTCACCATGATCTGGAGCGGCCTGCTCATTTATTGGAACGACTCCGACAACGCCTACCAGCACGCGCACCGGGTCTACCGCATCGGCCTCGGCAGCTTCACGCTCTTTCGCTTCTTCCCGGAGTGGTTCTACGCGAAGCTGCACGTCCCGTACCACGTCACGCAAGGGCTCGGGTACCACTTCTTCTTCATGTGGATCTTCGCTCTCAATGGGCTGGTCTACGTGCTCTACACCTGGCTCTCCGGCGAGTGGCGCTTTCTAGTCCCCCAGCGGCGCAGCCTGCGCGACGCTATCCAGGTCACGCTGGTTGACCTCCATCTGCGCAAAGGCTTGCCCGATCAGACCAAGTACAACGGAGCCCAGCGCATCGCGTACAGCGCGGTCATCGTCATGGGTGCGGGCGCGCTGCTTACCGGCCTGGCCATCTATAAGCCGACCTCCGCGCACTGGCTGACCACGCTGCTGGGCGGCTACGAGATGGCGCGCTGGCTGCACTTCTGGCTGACGCTCGGCTTTCTCGGCTTCTTCGCCGTCCATGTCGCGCAGGTCGCACTTGCCGGGTGGAACAACTTTCGATCCATGATCAGCGGCTTTGAGATCCAGCGCGTTGAGGCACCGTCGCTCGAAGCGGAACGGAGAAGCTGGCGATGAGCGAGTCCGGAGCCACCAAGCCGAAGAACAGCGCCGACCGGGAGGTGCTGCAAGCCTCGCGCAAGCGTACCCGGCGGTCTTTCCTGCTGACTGCCGCTGGCGCCGCAGCAGCCTATGGAGCATACCGTTATCTTGACGTCGGCCCGGAAGACGAGATGCAGCCGGTCGCTCTTGAAGACGCCTATAAGACCAACGCCGCGCTCTCCCGTCGGCTATTCGCGAAGCACGTCCTGGCGCCCACCTATCCGCTCAGCCGCGCGGAGACGCTGCGCATCAATGGCATCTACGGCCTGAAGAAAGATCTAATTGCGGAGAGCTGGCGTCTGCAACTGGTCGGCATGCAGAACGCCGCGAGCCACCCGCGCTTCGTCAAGGACGTCACCGCCTGGGAGTACCGCTATCAGGCGCCTCCGGCCAACGAAGATAAGGGCCACGAGACTAGGATCGATCCCAAGGCCGACACCGCCACCAAGATGGCGCCCGCGCCCATGGTCGCCAAGGCACAGGGGAACGAGAACCACACCGGGCGTAAGCCGCGCGGCACCGAAGAGGCGGGGGAGAGCGACTCCACCCTCGCGCCCGGAACGGCTGGCCTGCTGCTGACCATGGACGACCTGAAGCCGCTTCCCCGCCACGAACTGGTGACTCAATTCAAGTGCATCGAGGGCTGGAGTCAGATCGTGCACTGGGCCGGTGTGCGTGTGCGCGATTTCCTCGACCTCTACCCGCCGGAGCCGATCGACGGCAGTGAGCCAAAGTACGTCTACATGGAGACGCCCGACGGCGACTATTACACCGGATACGACCTCCAGGCCCTGCGCCATCCGCAGGCGCTGCTGGTTACCGAGATGATGGGCCAGCCGCTCACGCAACCGCACGGCGCACCCCTGCGCCTGCACATGCCGACCAGGTACGGGTACAAGCAGATCAAGCGCATCGGCCTGATCGCGTATACCAACGACAAGCCTGACGACTACTGGACCAAGCTCGGCTACGACTGGTACGCCGGCCTCTGAGGCGCGTCCATTCCCGCGACCGCTGCGCCGTTCCCGTCCGCACACACTCGAGGGGGCCTGCGTCTGTTTCGTTCTGGCATGCGTCTTTCCCCTCACACGCAGAATTGTGGATTGTGTTTAGAAAGATCGGGTCGGCGCGCCTCCGCACGTCGACGTCTCGAGGAGTGCACCATGCTGATCTCGGATTCCTATGCGGCAAGCCGCAAGCTCCGCCGCCTCCGCACAAAACGTCTCGCGCTTGCGCTGGGCCTTGCTGCCGCTGCCACCTTGCCCTGCGCCCAGGCTCAGCAGGACAAGCTGGGGCAGACAGAAAACGCCGACGGACCCTTCACCGGCCTCGCCTTTCGCCAGGTAGGCCCCTTTCGCGGCGGACGCGTCGGCGCCGTTACCGGAGTCCAGTCCCAACCCATGACGTTCTACATGGGGGCGACCGGCGGCGGCATCTGGAAGACTACCGACGGCGGCATGCGCTGGCTCCCCATCGCCGACGGCCAGCTCAAGCTTGGCTCGGTCGGCGCCATCGCCGTGTCGGACTCCGACCCCAACATCGTCTACGCCGGAATGGGCGAGAGCGACCTCCGCGGCAATGCCTCGCACGGCGACGGCGTCTACAAGTCCACCGACGCCGGTCACACCTGGAAGCACATGGGCCTCACCGACACCCAGCAGATCGGCGCCGTCAAGATCGACCCCAAAAATCCCGACATCGCCTACGTCGCCGCCATGGGCCATTGGACCGCCCCCAACGCCGAACGTGGCGTCTTCCGCACCCGCGACGGCGGCAAAACCTGGCAGAAAGTCTTCTTCAAGAGCGATCGCGCCGGGGCCATCGACCTCTCGATCGACCCCTGCAACTCGCAGGTCCTCTACGCCTCCATCTACCAATTCATGCGCAAACCCTGGACCTTCGAGAGCGGCGGCCCCGACAGCGGGCTCTGGAAATCGACCGACGGCGGCGACACCTGGCACGAGCTGACGAGAAATCCCGGCATGCCCAAAGGCATCCTTGGCCGCATCGGCATCGCCGTCTCCCCCGCCAGGGCAAACAGCCTCTGGATCATCGTCGAGGCCGAGGACGGCGGCGTCTACCACTCGGACGATGGTGGTGCCAACTGGACCAAGGTCAACAGCCAGCGCGACGTCAAGCAGCGCGCCTGGTACTACTCGCGCATCTTCGCCGACCCCAAGAACGCCGACACCATGTATGCCCTCAACACCAGCTTCTACCGCTCGATCGACGGAGGCCGCACCTTTAAGGCCATCCCCACCGGCCACGGCGATAACCACGACCTTTGGATCGCCAACGACGACCCAGACCGCATGATCGAATCCAACGACGGCGGCGCGAACATCAGCTTCGATGGCGGCAAAAGCTTTTCGACCGAGAACAACCAGCCCACCGCCCAGTTCTACCGCGTGGCCCTCGATAACGACTTCCCTTACAACATCTACGGAGCCCAGCAGGACAACACCACCGTCGAGACGGCGAGCCGAGGCAACAGCGGGGCTATTACCGAATCGGATTGGCACGAGGTCGGAGGCGGGGAAAGCGGCTGGATCGCCCCCGATCCCACCGACTCCCGCTTCGTCTTCGCCGGCTCCTACGACGGCCTGCTCACCCGCTACGATAACAAGACCGGCGGCCTCACCAACGTCACCGTCTGGCCCGACAACGTCATGGGCTCCGGCGTCGAAGCCATGAAGTACCGCTTCCAGTGGAGCTTTCCGCTGCTCTTCTCGCCCAACGACCCGAAGCTCCTCTACGCCGGCTCAAACGTCCTGCTCGGCACCCGCGACAATGGCCATAGCTGGCAGCCCATGAGCCCCGACCTTACCCGCGACGACAAGTCGAAGCAAGGCCCCGTCGGCGGCCCGCTCACCAAAGACAACACGGCCGTCGAGTACTACGACACCATCTTCACCCTGGATGAATCCACCGTCAGCAAGGGCCTCATCTGGGTTGGCTCCGACGACGGCCTCATTCACCTCACCCGCGATGGCGGCAAAAACTGGGCCAACGTCACCCCCAAGGACTTCCCCGACTTCATCCGCGTCAACTGCATCGCTGCCTCCCCCTTCGATCCGGGCACCGCTTACGTGGCCGCCACCCTGTACCTTCAGGACGACCTCCGCCCCTTCCTCTACAGAACCACCGACTTCGGCAAGTCCTGGCAGAAGATCACCAACGGCATCCCCGCCGACGACTTCACCCGAACCATCCGCCCCGATCCCAAACAAAAGGGCCTGCTCATCGCCGGCACCGAGGCCCACCTCTACCTTTCCTCGAACGACGGCGACTCCTGGACACCCTTCCAGCTCAACCTTCCCAACGTTCCCATCACCGATATTGCCTTTCAAAAGCGCGAAGACGACCTCGTCATCGCCACGCAGGGCCGCGCCTTTTACGTCCTCGACAGCCTGCCCCAGGTCCGCGCCATGGCTTCCGGCAAACTCCCCGGCGGCGCCCTCGAGCTCCTGCCCCTCAAAGATACCTACCGCTACTTCGGCGGCGGCGGAGGCTTTGGGTCCCCGCCCGCCGACACCGGCCAGAACCCACCCTCCGGCGTCCTCATCTATTACAAGCTCAAAGCCAAGCCCTCGTCCGACGTCACCATCCAGGTCAAGGACGCCTCCGGCAAGCTCGTCACCGACTTCACCTCCAAGCCCGAGCCGAAGGAGGAGACCGGCCCTGAAGAAGACGAAAATCGCCGCGCCGCCCCCAAACCCGGCACCAAGCCCGGCCTTAATCGCTTCGTCTGGGATCTCCGCTACTCGGACGCGACCAAATTTCCCGGCATGATCCTTTGGGCCGCCAGCGTCCGCGGTCCACAGGTCGTGCCCGGAACCTACACCGTCGAGGTCTCGGCCGACGGCCACACCGAGAAGCAAACCGTCGTCGTCAAAACCGACCCCCGCGTCGCCGCCACGCCCGAGGACTACCGCAAGCAGCTCGACCTCGCGCTCCAGATCCGCGACCGCTTCTCCGCCGCAAATCAGGCCGTGCTCGAGATGCGCCGCGCCCATGGGGAGCTTGAGCACTACACCTCCAGCCCCAACCCAAAACTAGCCTCGGAAGCCAAACGCATCTTAGACGAACTCGATACCGTCGAGAGCGCCGTCTACCAGACCAGGCTCCGCGCCAACGAGGACGCCCTCAACTTCCCCATTAAGATCAACAACAAGCTTGGCGCGCTGCTCGGCACCGTTACCGCCAGTGACACCGCTCCCACCGAGCAAAGCTACGCCGTCTTCAAAGACCTCTCCGCCCAACTCCAGGTCCAGCTCGACAAACTCAAGCAGATCGACACCGGGGACGTCGCCTCCTTCAACCGCATGGTCCGCGACCAGAACATCCCGGCGATCAACCTGCAAGCTTCGAAAGAATAAATCCGGGTTCCGGGTCTCGCCTCTGAGACCTGGGTTGACCCGCAAACATATCCGAAACAGTTCTCAGCTTTCCAACGCATCAATCCGGCGCTCATGGCTCGCGACGATCCGAATGAGGCTGTCCAGCCGTGCTTCAGTGCGCACCTGAGCTTCTTCTGTCTTAACCTGAGCTTCAGCCAAAGCATTCATAACACCGTGCAGCCTATCGAAGTTCTCGCGCGAGTGAAGAGTAAGCAGTTCAAGCGATTCAGCAATGGCCTTGATCCGATCGTCGATGGTAGGCACATCCGACATAGACTCGTCCTAGGGGCTGGTTGCCTCTCTTTCTACTGTAGATCAACCATAGGAGAAGGCATGAGCACCGTCCACCAAACACGCCGCACCGTTCTCGCAATCTTCGCCACCCTCGCCTTTTCCGCTCACGCCCAAACCTACTCCCCCGACCAGTTCGCCGGCCTCCACTACCGCGAGGTCGGCCCCTACCGTGGTGGCCGTGTCACGACCGTCACCGGAGTCCCCTTGCAACCGCTCACCTTCTACATGGGCACGGTTGGAGGAGGTGTCTGGAAGACCACCGACGCCGGCCATACCTGGGTCAACCTCACCGACGGCCAGTTCTCCGTCGGCTCGATGGGCGCGGTCGAAGTCTCGCAATCCGACCCCAACGTGATCTACGCCGGCACCGGCTCCTCCAAGATCCGCAGCAATGTTTCCATCGGCCGCGGCATCTACAAGTCCTCCGACGCCGGCAAAACCTGGCAGTTCCTCGGGCTCCGCGACGTCGGCCAGATCGCCACCATTCGCGTCAATCCCACCGACGCCAACGACGTCTTCGTCGCCGCCCAGGGAAATCCGTTCCTCGCCAACAAGGAGCGCGGCGTCTGGCGCTCGCAGGATGGCGGCAAAACCTGGAAGCAGGTCCTCTTCCTTTCCCCGGACCTCGGTGCCGCCGACCTCGAACTCCAGCCCGGCCACCCCAACGTCGTCTTCGCGTGCATGTGGCACGGCCTGCGCCATCCCTGGACCATCATCAGCGGCAGCCCCGCCACCGACACCCCGTCCGCCGGGATCTACAAGAGCACCGACTCCGGCGAGCACTGGACCAAACTCACCAGCGGCCTGCCCACCGGCGAGTTTGGTCGCGCCAACGTCGCCATCGCAAACGCTGCCCCCGACCGCCTCTACGCCCTCATCGAAGCCAAGCCCGGCGCCGGCCTCTATCGCTCCGACGACGCCGGCAGCTCCTGGACCCTCGTCAACGGCGAAGGCAAACTCACCACCCGGCCCTTCTATTACGACACCCTCGGCGTCGACCCCAACCACCCCGACACCGTCTTCGTCGGCGACGAAAACTGGATGAAAAGCACCGACGCCGGAAAGACCTTTCGCACCGAACGCACCCCGCACGGCGACAACCACGACGTCTGGATCAACCCCAAAAACTCGCAGTTCATGATCCAGGCCAACGACGGCGGAGCCAACGTCTCGCTCGACGGCGGCGCCACCTGGAGCACCCAGACCAACCAGCCCACCGCCGAAATCTACCAGGTCGCCATCGACGACCAGTTTCCCTACCGGCTCTACGGCGCCCAGCAGGACAACACCACCGTCATCGTCTCCTCGCTCCCCCTCGGCAACGGACAGGAGTTCCGCGAAGGCCCCGGCTGCGAAACCGGCCCGATCATCCCAAAACTCAACGACCCCACCGTCGTCTGGGGAGGCTGCAAAGGCCAGTTTACCCGCCTCAACATCTCCACCAACAACAACGAGCAGCGTTACTGGGTCGGCAGCGAATCCCTCTACGGCAACGAGCCCACCGCTCTCGAGTACCGCTTCCAGCGCGTCTCCCCCATGGAGATCTCGCCCTTCGAGCCCAACACCGTCTACTACGGCTCGCAGTTCCTCAGCCGCTCCAAAGACGGCGGCCTCCACTGGGAGAAACTCTCGCCCGACCTCACCGCCAAACCCGCCGGAACCCAGTACGGCTCCGGCGAACCCATCACCCGCGACGCCACCGGCGAGGAGATGTACTCCACCCTCTACGCCATCCGCGAGTCGCCCCTGAAACAAGGCGTCATCTGGACCGGCTCGAACGACGGTCTCGTCTACGTCACGCAGGATGACGGCCAGCACTGGTTGAACGTCACGCCCCCTGGCCTCAAACCCGGAGGCCGCGTTCAGAACATCGAGCCCGGACGATTCGAACCCGGCACCGCCTACGTCGCCATCTACCGCTACCTGCTCGGCGACTTCGCCCCCTATCCCACCCTCTCCTACGACTTCGGCCAGTCCGTGTGCTCGCTGAGCGACGTCAACCACGGCAGCGCCCCCGTCGTGCACAGCCTCGTGATCCGCGAAGATCCCGAGCGCCCCGGCCTGCTCTACGCCGGCACCGAGTTCGGCATGTACGTCTCCTTCGACCGCGGCACCCAGTGGCAGAAGCTCCAGCTCAACCTGCCCGCCGTTCCCGTCACCGACATGAAAGTCGCTCACGGCGACCTCGCCCTCTCCACCCAGGGACGCGGCTTCTGGATCCTCGACGACCTCAGCCCACTCGAACAGCTCCCGCCCGCCGCCCAGGCCGGCCAGACACGCCTCTATAAACCACGCACCGCGATCCGCATCCCCGCCAACGGCGACCACGGCAGCGCGAGCGGAGGACCGCAATACCCGCTCGCCGGCGCGGACATCAATTACTTCCTGGCGAAGAACGAGACCGGACCCGTCACCCTCACTATTCTCGACAGCTCCGGCAAAGCCATCCGCACCTTTTCAAGCGTCGTTCCCCCCGGCCAGCGGGCCACCACCACCGAAGAAGGCAGCGGCGGCGACGAAGAAGGCCGCTTCCGTCCGCAGTACCCGCCCACGCTCGACGCGAAAGCCGGCATGCATCGCTTCACCTGGGACCTCCGCTACACCGGTGGCTGGATGAGCGACGCCCGGCCACACGGCGTCGGCGGACCCATGGCCGCGCCCGGCAGCTACACAGTCCAGTTCACCGCAGGCTCCTTCACCTCCACGGAGCCGCTCGAAATCACGGAAGACCCCCGCGTCTCTGCCTACGGCGTCACCACGGCGCAGCTTTCCGCGCAGCTCGAACACAACCTTCGCGTCCTCCAGTTGGTCACCGACGTCAATCACGCCGTCGCCCGTATCCAGGCCGCCCAGGCGCGGATGAAGAAGGACGGCACCGCGGATTCGATCCAGTCGAAGGAGCTAGCCGCGCTGGCCGACAAGCTGATCACGTCCAAAATCCGTTACAGCCAGCCCAAACTCCAGACCCACGTCCTCTACCTCTACACCGAAAACACCGCCACCGACCAGCAGGTAGGCCAGGA
>CAXTQE010000095.1:0-14466 GCA_964246225.1 uncultured Acidobacteriaceae bacterium
GGGCTGTATTTGGCATAGTGCACGATGAGCAGAAGTAAGGTGGTGACCGAAAGCATCTGTACCAGGGGCGAGAGGCTGCGGTAGCGACGTGCGCCAAGGACGCAGAGCAGGATGCTGCTGAAGGCGAGAAAAAAGAGAGCGGCGAAGGTGCCGGCGAGCAGGACAGCTGCGGCGTGGGCATAAAGGTGGCGATAGAAGCTCATCTTGCTGATGGCGGGCAGCAGGAGAGCTCCGAAGAAATTTGAGCTGACCAGGAAGAGGGCGAGAAAGGCCAGCAGCGCGGAAAGTTTGGCGCGCAGCATATCGAGCGGCCGGATCGGCAGCGGCGAAAGGATAAGGAAGTCCCAGCGATCCGGGAATAGCATCTCCCACTCAAACAGGGTGACGGCACCGAGGGAGACGAACGAGAAAAGGACGAAGAAGTATTGGTCCTCGATCGCTCCCCACGCGTTACGCCCCGGGTAGGCGGATTGAAGGAAGAAAGCAACCATGAGGCTGGGAATCGCCGTGACGGCGACAGCGCGGACGACGGTGGTGAGGGTCTCGGCTTCGATCTCGAGCGTGTCGCTGTCGAAGAAGCGACGGAAAAAGTGGTCGAGGAGAACGCGTGAGACTCGCTGGGCCTCAGCCATGACGCACCTTCATGAGGTCGACCATCTGCCGCGCGACCTGTTCGGTGTTGGTCTGCTTTACCAGCTGGGTAAATACACTTTCAAGAGTGGGAAGATGCATGAGACGGGTGAGCTCGGCGGGTGCAGCGTCGGCGACTACTTTCCCCCTGGCGAGGACGATAACCCGGTTGCAGACGCGTTCGACGACCTCAAGTACGTGCGAGATGTAGAGAATGGCTTTGCCTTCCTGGGCAAGCAGGAGAAGAAGGTCTTTGAAGAGACGGGCTGAGACGGCGTCAAGCCCCGAGAGAGGTTCGTCAAAAACAATGAGAGTCGGGTTGTGGAGCAGGGCTGCCGCGATGAGGACTCGCTGCTTCATACCCTTCGAGTAATCAGAGAGGGCGGAGTACTGGGCGGCCTCAAGCGAGAGCAGATGGAGCAGGGTGCGGGCTTTGGTCTCGAGGACTGTCTCGTTGAGGCCTCGTAGACGACCGATTAGCTGAAGGTATTCGAGGCCGGAGAGATGGGTGTAGACCTGGGCCTCTTCGGGGACGTAGCCGAGATGGGCTCGATAAGCGGCGAGGTCTTCGTGAATGTTGCGGCCAGCGAAAAGCACCTTGCCCTGGGTAGGCTTGATCATGCCGATGACCATCTTGACGGTGGTGGATTTGCCGGAGCCGTTGGGTCCGAGATAGCCGAGGATTTCGCCAGGCTTGAGTTCGAAGCTGACGCCTTCGACGGCTGGGATGCTGCGATAGGTTTTGGAGACGTTGATGAGTTGAAGCATAGTCCACCCTATGTAGTTTGCTACTCTCTTACTGGAAATGAGTGATAGCATACTACATAGCCTTATGGCAACTCCTCGTAGCCCAATTCGCTTGTCCCACAGTGCAGCGCTCATCCTGAAGGCGGTCAGTTTAGGGTACTGCTTTGGCCTGGATGTAATGGAGGCGACAGGTTTGCCGAGTGGGACGGTGTACCCGGCGCTGCGTCGGCTGGAGCGGGACGAGTTGGTGGAGTCGAAGTGGGAGTCAGAGGAAGAGGCGACGAGCAGCAATCGCCCCGCCCGCCGCTACTATGACGTCACGTCAGCCGGGAAGGCTGCGGCGCTCGCGGCGACCGAGCGGTATCCACTGCTCGCACGGTTTGTTCTGGAGAAGCGCTGATGAACGACTTGGAACTTGGATTGCCGTGGTGGACTTGCAGGCTCGTGCAGATGGTTGGGCGCCTGGTCCCGTACGCAGAACGTACGGAGTGGTGGCGAAGCTGGCATGCCGAGCTTTGGCATGCGCATCATCATCGGAGGTATCGCAACACCTTTACCATAGCGGACCTTCTGATCGGTGTCGCGGCCGATGCGCTATGGATTCGGGCCGAGAGCTGGAAGCGGAGATTGCGTGGGACGGCCAGCTTGTGCCTGATGACGCTCCTGAGCTCAAGCATGCTTGCGCTGATGATCGGAGCGGTGATGAGCGCGGGATGGAAACATTTGGAAGGGTACATAGGAAGACATCTGTCCTGCTCGCTTGTCGGGTCTGTGTTAGTCGTCTTTGTAGCGTTCGCGACGTCACCGCCGAAGCCTCAGGACCGAAGTTCGTCCCACACGGTGAACGTGCTCCTGACACGGCGGCTGTTCTTCGGTTTCAAAGTGTTGCTCGTGCTTTTACTCGCTTTTTTGCTGAGTGTGGATCTTTCGATCACGCTCCACCGCGAGCTTCCGAACACGGCAGATCTGTTCCAGGTGCTGGACTTCGTTGTGCTTGCGCTGGTGGGCTTGCGTTGGGCGTTACAGGACCAGGAACTGCGCTGCAAGCGCTGCCTGAGGGTGTTGAACACGCCTGCCCGGGTCGGACGCCCGTCGCGTAATCTGCTCGAATGGAACGGCACGGAGCTGCGTTGTGAATGGGGTCATGGCTTGCTGAGCGTGCCGGAGATGGAGACCAGCTGGGGTGGGTCGAGCAGGTGGATTGAGCGAAAGCACGCCTGGAATGAAGTAGCTCGTACTTAGCGCGGCATTGACTTCGTTCGCGTTTGTCAAAGCGCGAAGATGTTCCAACAACCAGGCAGGATCTTCAACGGCTCGCAAAGTTCGGTATACATGAACGGCTACATAGTTCCAGGTGGATACTTCTTTGCCGTGGATGGCCTTCGGGGGATAACAGGATGCGGAGATGTAAAGCTGCGAGCCGGTGAAGATTCCTAGAGGGTGTTATGAAGTTGCGAGCTGGATGAGTTTGGCTGTCATGAGGATGGCGAAGGCGAGGGAGTGGAAGCCTTTCAGTGTGGTGTTTAGCCTTTCGTAGTCTCGTGCGAGTCTTGTGAAGCGGCCCATGCGAAGCTTCGTTCGACGACCCATCGTCTGGGCAGGAGCGCGAAGCCGCGTTTTGCGAGCGGATATTTGATCACTTCGAGCCGGATGCCGTGCTCTTTTTGCGACCTCGGCAGCGTTCTCGCCGGTGTAGCCCTGGTCGACATAGGCCAACTCGACGGTGGAATCGGTCATCTCCTGCACCTCGGCTGCGAGCGCGGCGACCTGCTCGCGTCGATTGCCGCGTGCGGCTGTCCAGGCACACCGCCGTCGGCTGGCCCTTGCGCCCCGCCCACTCGCGCACGATCGCCTGCACGTCCGCTACCAGCATTTTGAACACACCGGCCTTGAGCCAGCGCCGCATCTGCTGGTACACCGCCCACCACGGACCGTACTCGTGGGGAAGATAACGCCACTGCCACCCGTGCACGCCGCATAGCGAACCCCGTTGAACACCAGCCGGAGATCATGCTGCCGCTGCGCCGCGTCTTCCCGCCACAACAGCAGATACGGCAGCACAAACTCCCACTCCTCATCCCTCACATCCGACGGGTACCCCGCACGCGCAGGCTTCGACATCCTCCTATGCTCAGCAAAAACACAGCCCAGCAAAGAACCTACAAAGAGACAAAGTCCCTAACAGCCTCTAGACAGATTTGCCGCGCACATCTGTTGCACCGTTGTGTCCCGCCAAACATGCCGCACCTCGGCAAACGGAATGTTCTCACCGGCGATGTATCTGTCTAGAACCGCTTGGAGGCGCATGTTGCCACACTCAACAATAATGTCGTTCACAGCTGCCGGAAGCCTTGGGTCACGCAGCAAAGAAAGGATGAGATCGTCCATGTCCTTCTCACCGTGCGCTGGCGGCATGGCTACGATCTCGTATGCTTTGAAGGCATTAAGAATGGCGGGGATGGCAGCTTCGGGGCGCACTTGCGCTGAGATTGTCTGAGAAGGTAGCCGTGCCCTTTGCGCCGAGCAGCATTTTGGAAGGGATGGCGCTGAATGCAATTGCACAAAGAATCGCCGCTGGAAGGCACTTACTCCTCATCTCGTACTCCTACATGCTCAGCTGTGGAGCACTACGCTGTTCAGATTGTCCGACGTCGAAGGGGCATGTGCACACACCGAAGATTAGTGCTGAAGAAAACGTTCTCACCCTTCATAGCTTCATCAGTGAGAATCCATTGTGCGCTCTAGTCACTCAGACGGAGCATGGGATAGTCGCTTCTAATATTCCGATGGTTCTTGATACTGCAGACGTAGATTGGGAGTGCTTCAGGGTTACGTTACGCGGGCGAATACTCAATGGAAAGACTTCGACGGCTTGCAGGAGGTCTAGGCTAGAGGACGGTATCCGCCCATAACTGCAGGCAGTGTTCCCTGGAGGAACATCCCTGCCGTTAGGCTCTACTGGTATTTCCGCAACAAACTGCTGGTGGAGTGTTACCGCAAGCGGCATCGCCGAGATCGAAGACAATCTAGGCCGGCTAGTCCGCACGCGGCATTAAGCTGGCGAGACTTCGGCTTTATGTGTGTGAGTATGCGACTGTCGTGCTCGACCATGAATTTGGCCACTGTGTCGCAATGATCGACGACTCCGAACGGACCTTCGGTCGTGGGCTCCGCGGGAGAAAAGAAATTGCCACGCGCCCGATAGAATCATCCTGCCGAAGGATCGCCGACTCCAGGCGCGGGCGCTTACGGAAGCCGCTCAGCACGTCAAATCAGCCCTTGACTATTTTACCCATCGTTCAGTAAGCTTCTCCCGTCGCTCCCCCATGGTCGCCAACAGCAAGCGGCAGAGCAGCACGGAAAGAAAACACGATGAGTGCAACGATGGAAGTAGTAGCACAGAAGCGCGCGAAGGGTGGCATGTTTTTGCTCGAGGAGTTTACCGCCTCGGACGTATTTACTCCGGAAGACTTCACGCCCGAGCAAGAGCAGATTGCCGAGATGACAAGACAGTTCGCCGACGACAAAATCCTCACACAAGTGTCGGCCATCGAATCGAAGGACTTTGCCGTGAGTCGCAAGCTAATGAGTGAGCTGGGCGAGCTTGGGCTGCTGGGAGTCGATGTTCCTGAGGAGTACGGCGGTCTCGACCTGGACAAGGTGACCTCCACGATCATTGTGCAAAACATCTGCGTCATGGGCAGCTTCGCCGTGACGTTCAACGCGCACACCTGTATCGGGACGCTGCCGCTCGCTTGGTATGGCACTCCGGAGCAAAAGGCGAAATACCTTTCGAAGCTCGCTTCCGGCGAGTGGATTGCCGCGTACGCCTTGTCTGAATCATCGGCAGGGTCGGATGCGATGAACATTCGCACCCGCGCCACACTCAGTGACGATGGCCAGCACTATCTGCTGAATGGCGAAAAAATGTGGATCTCTAACGCAGGGTTTGCAGACCTCTTCACCATTTTCGCGAAGATCAATGGAGAAAAGTTTTCGGCGTTTCTAGTTCCGGCAGGAACGCCGGGCTTGACGATTGGCAGCGAAGAACACAAGCTTGGCATTCGCGGTTCCTCCACCTGCCCACTCATTCTGAACGATTGCAAGGTGCCTGTAGAAAACCTTCTCGGGACCGCCGGCAAAGGCCACCTGATTGCGTTCAACATTCTGAATGTCGGGCGATACAAGCTCGGCGCAAATATGATCGGCTCGGCCAAGCAGGCGCTCCGGGACGGCATCCGTTATGCCAAGGATCGTGTCGGGTTCGGCAAGTCTATCGTCCAATTTGGTCTTGTAAAGGAAAAGATTGCCGATAGCGCAGCGGCGATCTTTGCCATCGAGTCCTCTGTGTACCGCGTCGTTGGTGCCATCGATGCGGCGATCGCCGAGCTTGACAAGGCTTCCCCGACCTACTTCCAGGACTTGCAGAAGCGCAATGAAGAGTTCGCCGCGGAGTGCTCCATCCTGAAGTTCACCGGCTCCGAGCTGGGTGAACGAGTTGTCGATCAGATGCTGCAACTGCATGGCGGCTACGGCTATGTCGAGGAGTTTCCGGCCGAGCGGCAGTATCGCGACGTCCGTATCAACAAGATCTTTGAAGGAACCAATGAGATCAACCGCATCATTACCGCTTCCTGGGTGCTGAAACGTGCGCAAGCCGGTGCGCTTCCGTTGGCTTCGGCCGTTCAGGCCATTCATGACGAGGTTACGTCTGGTTCCGCATCCACCAAGACCTTTACGGGTCCATTAGGACCGGAAAAATCGCTGATCGCGAACGCAAAGAAAATTGCATTGTTCTGTACTGGACTGGCAACGGAGAAGTTTGCCGAGGATTTGCCGGAGCAGCAGGAGGTCGTAGGCGCCATTGCAGAAATGATGGCTGAGGTGCTGCTGATGGAGTCGGTAGTGCTTCGCGCCGAGAAAATGAGCGCCACAAAGCCGCTGGGAATGAGTCTGGCGAAGTACTACACGGCCCGCTCTTTCCGCACCCTTGAGTCCAGCATGGAGCGTGTGCTGGGAGCGGTTGCTGAAGGAGAAGAACTTGCGCGTAAGATGACTGTCGTACGTGCATGGTGCGGGCATGAGCCGGCCAACACAGTCGCTCTTGGCCGTGAGATCGCAGCCGCCATGATTGAGGCTGGTCAGTACTGCATGTAGCGCTTTGGATGACTACGTGTCGTAAGTCCATCGCAGACGACTACGCAGCTATCTCGATCAGCGACCGGGAGAAGTCGCTCTAGTTCTAGAGGCTTTAGCGTAAGCTTCAAACACTGGTTTTCAAGGGCAGATCAAGAGCGTGCGCTGATGGCTTAAGCAACGCCGATGCTACCGGACCAGAGCGGCAAGCCCATCACAACGGCCTGTCCTGCGCCGCCCGCCATGACAGGTCGTCTGGCTCATCCTCAAATCTGCGCCCTCCGCAAGGAACATCTATATTGCAGGAGGAGGCAGTATGATCCCTCACAAGATGTTTATTGAACGACGACACAAGGTTGCCGCAGCGCCGCAGCGGACGTTGGAAGAAGTAGGGTTGATACCCCGGAGCGCCAAATCTGCAGAAGGAGAAAACTGGGTCACCGGCCAGGAAGACATTGCCCAGTCGGAGCGAGACCTTCTTGAGGTTCGCGATGCCGAGACCGCTCATTCTCGCGGCTTACATAGGGACAGGGCGATTTCCGCTCACCTTCCACGGTAACTTCGACGCTCACGCCGAAACAAACCACTTTGGAGGCGCGCAAGGATGACCAGCACCGCAAAGAATTCCAATGTCCGTAACTTCCTGATCGACACGGCCGTCAGTACGCTCATTCCGCTCACCGTTTACAACCTAAGTCGGAAGTATCTTGGCTCCTCGGAATTGACCTCCATGATCTATGCCACCTTCTACCCGGTCGCGAAAAGCCTGATAGACCTGGCGCGGCAGAAGCAGGTAAACCCTGTTTCCATATTGGTGATCCTCGGAATCCTCACCAGCGTCGGTGCCCTTCTCCTCGGCGGCAGCTCGCGCGTTCTCCTGATCCGTGAGTCTTTGGTAACCGCGATCTTTGGGCTTACCTGCTTCCTCTCTTTCCTGCTTCCACGCCCCCTGATGTTCTACTTTGGTCGTTACTTCGTTGCAGGCAGTGACCCAAACAAGGTAGCCTCCTTCAATCACAACTGGAGCATCCCGACGGTGCGTAAAACACATCGGCTGATCACTGTCGTATGGGGATGCGCCCTCTTAGGCGAGTTCGCAATTCGTACATGGATGGTGTTCCATCTCTCTATCGCAACGGTCCTATCTGTAGCGCCCACCCTGTTTAACGCCACAATCCTGCTGACATTTTTCTGGACCATGCGATATGCGAGAAAGATTCAACAGGGTCTAAGGGACTAATTATTGAACCTAAAACTGTGGAGATGCCTTGGGCATACCCAATAACACAAAAATGAATTGCTTCTCAGCCTTGAATAAATATGTTGAACAGGAGGACAGAATAGGATCGCTGGGATCCAGCCAGGATAGGTCTGGAGGTTGCATGAGTTCTCAGTCGATGGCACAGGCGCAAATCCTGTATACATACTGCCCATTCTAACGGAACGCGGATGAGCAGAAAGGCATCAAGACAAGAAGCGCCAAAGTCTCAGGGCGAGTCACTTGAATAGAACGTGAATTGTGATTCGCGCTTAATACCTTGTTCACGCGGCTTTGATGCTTGTGCGCTCTTCTATTCACATGCCACGTAATCGATCCTTCTTCACCATGGCGACTGTGCCGATGGTTTGCCTCGCGTCCTCGCTCGCATCTCTTCATGCCCAATACGACAACGGAAGCCTTGTGGGTACGATCAAGGATTCCAGCGGCGCAGCTGTGCCAGGCGCTCAGGTCACCCTCACCAACACAGGCACGGGAATCACCGCGACCACCAACACAAGCGGCACCGGCGACTACCAGTTCCCCGACGTACGTGTCGGAGTCTATAACGTGTCCGCTTCCTCTGCCGGCTTTTCGAAAGCCGAGGCTGACCGCATTACCGTTTCTGTCGGCGTTCGCCAGCGTATCGACCTTGACCTGAAGGTCGGGGGTGGTGAAACGGTAGTCGAAGTCTCCGGCGTTGAACTTCAAGTCGAAACCGAAAGTTCCGAGCGCGACCAGACCATCACAAACTACCAATCCGAAGGCTTACCCCTGGTGACGCGCAACTACTCGGATCTGCTCGGCTTGATCACCGGCTCTCGCCAGGCGCCGACTGCTGCCACCACGACCTCGATCAATTCCCTGGTACGCGCAGGGGCCTACAACATCAACGGTGAACGCAGCGTCTTCAACAACTTCCTACTCGACGGCATCGACAACAACTCCTACGGCGAATCGAACCAGGGCTTCGACAACCAGATTATTGCCATTCCCCCAGACTCCGTCGCTCAGTTTCAGGTGGTGACAAACAACGAATCTGCCGAGTATGGCCGCTCCTCGGGAGCCACCATCAACGTGGCCAGCCGGGGCGGCACAAATCACTTCCACGCCACGGCATACGAGTTCTTTCGCAATACCGATCTCAACGCTCCGGGCTTTTTCAAACCCACCCTCAACGGAACCTCCGGCATCTCTGTTCCCTTCGAAAAGCCAACGTTCAATCGCAATCAGTACGGCGTCAACTTCGGCGGTCCTCTCACGGTGCCGAGATTCAACACACGTGACCGCCTCTTCTACTTTGTCGACTACGAAGGATTCCGGCAGGTGCTGAAGCCTCTCAGCGTTCTGTCCCTGCCCACGCAAAACGAACTCAATGGCATCCTGGTGGTCCCTGTCCGCAACCCGCTCACCGGCAAGGTCTACGCTCCCGGCACGGCCATTCCAACCACCGATATCAATCCCGTTTCCCTGCAGATCATCAACGCGTTCCGCACCGTCTCAAACCTTCCCACATCGGGGCTCGCGACAACCGGGTTGGCCCAGTACGACTACAACGTCCAGGTTCCGTTCACCGATAACTCCGACAAAGGCGACCTCCGGCTCGACTTCCAGCAGAACGCCCAGGCGTCCTGGTTTCTCCGCGTCTCCGACCGTAAAGAAGACGCCCTGAACGCGCCCGCCCTGCCCTTGCCGCTGGACGGGCAAACCAATGGACGCATCCGCGTGCTCGATCAGCAGGCCGTGCTGGGCTACACCCACCTGTACGGTTCGGACAAGGTCCTCGACGCGCGTGTCGCCATCTCGCGCACAAAAGCTGGCAAGTTCTCCACCTCCATCGGCAGCACCGCCTTCCCCATTCCAGGCGAACCCACCAACGCATCGGTGGCCGGAGGTTTACCGACCACGACCATCACAGGCCTAACCGGGTTTGGCCGCCAGTCCACCAACCCCCAGTTTCAGAATCCCGCGCTGCTCGACCCCAAGGTCAACTTCACCATGGTTCGAGGCAAGCACTCGCTCAAATTCGGCTATGAGTACGAGCACCTTTGGGAGGGCATCAGCGATAACAACCCACTGTTCGGTTCCTTCACCTACGGCGGCGGTTACAGCCTTTGTCCAGCCGGAACCAGGCTCGTCGGCTCGGCCGCCTGCCCGGCCAACAGCTCCTCCGCCGTACCAAGCACCTCCGCCGTGACCGATAACTACTGGGCGGACTTCCTGTTTGGAACCACCAGCGCCTACTCCGCTGCGAACGTCTATGAAGCCCACGTACGCCAGACATTCAACAACGCCTACGCCCAGGACGACTGGAAAGTACTCCCTAATCTCACCTTGAACGTCGGCCTCCGCTGGGAGTACGGCTCGCCCTACTCCGACGCCAACGACAATCTGTCCAACTTCAATCCTGTCACTCAGACCATCGACACGATCAACAAAAATGCCGTGCAGGGCGCGGGTGGCGTCGTCAACCAGCTGCAAAACAACAGCGGCATCGAAGGCAAAACGCTCGTCAATCCGGATTACACCGACTTCGCCCCTCGGGTCGGCTTTGCCTACTCTCCCGATCCCAAGACCGCCCTCCGCGGCGGCTTCGGCATGAGCTACGTTCACTACACCCGCGCCGGCTCGGGCGACATCCTCGCCATCAATGCCCCGCAGGCGCTCTTCGTCGCCGTCAACCAGAACAACCTGAAGCCCACGCCTACCAATCACTGCCCCGGTTCACCGACCGTCGCCAGCATCGGCACCTGCTATGTGTCCGAAGACCAGGGCTTTCCCGCTGGACTTACCTCCACCTTCAACCCTCTTACCGACAACGTCACCTACATCCCTCAGAACACCAAAGACAGCTACGTCGAAAGCTACTTCCTTTCAATCCAGCGCGAACTCTTCAAGAACGCGCGCTTCGACATCGCCTATGTCGGCAACCATGGTGTCAAGCTCCAGGGCTTCGTCAACGCCAATCAGCTCAACCCCGCAGTCGGCTTCGCACAGGCCAATCGCCCCTTTCCCAAGTTCTCCGATATCACCGAAGCCCTGAACGAGTTTCAGTCAAACTACAACTCGCTCCAGATGCGGTACGAGCAAAGGTTCGCAGCTGGTCTTACCCTGCTCAACTCCTTCACCTACTCGAACGCGCTCGACCAAACCAGCGCTTCGCTCGAAGGAAACACGCCCTCCGTGCAGGACGCCAACAACGCTCGCGCCGACTACGGCCAGTCCGACTACAACCTCCCCGTGGACAACGTCACCTCGCTGCTCTACGAGGTTCCCGTCGGCCATGGCCGACGCTTGCTCTCTTCCTCGAACGGCTTCATCGATGCCGTCTTCGGTGGCTACCAGGTCTCCCTCATCAACATGATGCAGTCCGGAACACCGTTCAATATCACTTACACCCCATCCGCCACCAACCAGGTTTCGCCCACCATCTCGAACTCGTTCCGCGGAGCCAACCTCTACCGCCCTAACATCGTCCCCGGAGTAAACCCCAAGCTCAACACCCAGATCGCCTCCAGCGGCTACATTCAATACATCAACCCCGCCGCGTTTACTTTCCCGGTCACGAACACGTTGACCAACGGCGTCTCCACCCCCGCCAGTCCGTTCGGCAACGAACCACGCAACTACCTGCGTAACCCGGCTTTCTATGAGACCGACCTTGCCGTCAACAAGAAATTCTCCACTCCTATCGAAGGTTTAGCGATCGAGTTCCGCTCCGAGTTCTACAACCTGCTCAACCACACCAACCTCTATCTTCCAACCACGGTTGGCGGTTCTGTCGCGGCCAACCAGACCATCACCCCCAACCTCGCAAACAACAATGGAGGCGTCATCACCAGCACCTTTCAGCCGCGAGTGATCCAGTTCGCCCTCAAGTTTCTCTACTAAACACTTCGCAATACTTGCCCAGGCGCGCAGCGACTCTGCGTGTCCTGGGCTTTTTTACGTCAGCTGGCTTCAGCATTCTCCTAGCCTGTGTGGGAGAGCCGATGGCCTCTCCATTTCCCGCACTAGCCGACCTCGCGAGCCCCTCTAGGTGCGATCGGAAGGCCATTGACGCCGGGGAAAGCAAGGCTAAGGGTTCTGGCCAGAGTGCGCGAGCGGAACAAACGCAGAGCGTGAACGAGCAGGTGCAGCGGAAGCGGCGGCCGGCCACGGGTCCAAAGCTCGGCCAGCGGACGCATGTTGCCGGATGAGTCCTTGTGGAAAGCACGCTCATCCCAACGACGCCAGCCCGGACTGAAGTGCGGGTGGTCGCTGATCGCATCCAGCGTCGAATCCAGGATGCGCTGCTCCCAGGGCCGGGCGTACTGCGAAAGAAAATGCACATGGCTTCGGCGCTCAATGCGAATTTCGCGAACGAAATCGTTAAAGCTGGTAGTACGTGTCAGATTGATGTTTGCGTTCGGCTCCAGACCGTGCCGGTCCCCACCGGAGATAAGGAGTTGGTTCCACCGTTCGGAAAGCGCAGCTACCTCGCGGTTTTCGCGCGCGTGCCGCAACCCATTCAACTCAAGGGCATGGATGTAGCGATTGCTGCGGCTGAGGAAGCGATCAACCTCAGCTGCATGCCTGCTTGCGCCGACCTTATACAGATCCCAAATCGGATGGTTGAAAATAACCAGAACCTGCGGAAGCGCATGAAGCTGCTTCAGCAACGAATGAAGCTCATCGTCCTTGGGCGCAGCCGTGAACTGCCGCATCTTCTCCATCCAAAGCGCACAGTCCGCACTGGGCAAATTGTGGATGCCGAGATGGAAGGAGGTAGGCCCGAAGGGCACACTCCATTCCACGGAAACGGGAATGCGCCGGGCACTGGGAACAGTGCGGAGCAGCAACGGAGCCTGGATAGTGTCGTGATCTGTGATCGAGACAAGGGGTTCGAGGCCGAGGTCCTGGATCTGGCGATGCTCGAGGTCGAACGCCATCCGCGGCACCAGTGGCGGACGCCAATGCGCAGAAATAAAGTCAAAGGGAAGGTTGTGTTTTCTGCGGCTGAGCCTGTCGTAGCTCTTGAGGATGGCACTGAAAAAAGGAGCGGCCGCGCAGGCAGAGTGGACAAAACTAAGAGTTTCAAGAGACAGGCTAGTGTGGCTATGGAGAGAGACGCCGGTGGTGTAAGAAAGCTTTGAAGTGGAGTCCTGCCATTCGTAGGAAATCTCTGAATGTGGCTGCATGGCAAACGTCTCCTGAAAGAAAGCTAGGGAACGCTGCTAGTCTGAGCCGGAATGTCGAACAGAGCGTGAACAGGTGAAGAACAATTGCACAATTGTCGGTGCTCTCTACTCTTATCTGAAAAGCTGCGATGAAGTCTGGTGACTTATTTACAGCCACCCGCGGCTTGTTAAAAAAATAAGTGGGAGTCACTCATAAGAGAGTTAGAAGAAAGCGTCAAATTGTGAGTGAGGGCTATCTGTTGAGGGACTTATGCCCCTCGCGTGAAGCGACGCCGAGCGACGCCGAACACGCCAAGGAGACCGGTGCCGAGCAGGGCAAGAGACGAAGGTTCCGGAGTCACGCTTGCCGTGGCTGCGGGCAACAAATCGCCCTCAAACTGCGTGGGGCTTGAGGCGATCGTAGCCAGGCCCTGATAATCGTTGATCTCGAAGTCGCAGTAGAAGGAGAGAATCGAGCAAAAGGAGCTGGCGGTCGGCGTATAGCCTATTAGCGTGGTCCCATTGTTCGGCACGATCAAGTCGAGTTGCAGCTGATCGCCGGCAGAGGTGAAAGTCGCCTGGTATTCATTCAGAGCCGTGTTGTACGACTGCGAGGTCGCAACGCCGCTGAAGCTGACCTGGATGCCGCCGATCGTTTGAGTCGTGCTAAGACCAGATACAGACCCTGAAGTGGAGTTGATCGTCACGGTGCCGTAGCTTCCGGTGCCGGTCTGGTTCTCTAGCGTATACACGGTGTCGGCATAGGCAGCGACACCGGAAGTCAAGAGGGAGGCAGCAAACGCGGTAAGCAAGAGACGCATGGGATAGCTCCTTGGAATGCTTCCCAACCTACACGGTTTTTATGTCAGCCGCGTTACAAGAAAGATTTGTTTTCTAGCAATTTTTTGAGAGTGGAACTTGTTCCTTGTTCCCGCATTCACAGAATATTGATCGACTTACGATTGAATACGACCTGCAGTATCTCCTTCAGCACACTCAGGCGATACGCGCTAACTTCGAGGAGATCCATCATGACCAGAAAACCGAGTGCGGCGGTTACGTTGCTGGCACTGTCCTGTTTTGCGGGGCCCCAGCTGGGTCTCGCGCAGACAAGCGCGCCCATCACCATCGCCCCCACATCGAGCCCGGCGGTAAAGGCGTATACCATTCCCGTGGCGCAGGAAGCAACGCTGACAGATGCGCAAAAGCTTGCGCTCATCAAGCAGAACATCAAATACGTCTTCGTGCTGTTCCAGGAAAACCGCTCGTTCGATTTCTACTTTGGCTCTTATCCCGGCGCCAACGGCCTGTTCTCGCAGTCAGCCGCGCAGACACCTGGCTTCGTGCAGACGCTGGTCAATACGGACGGCTCGCTGACCACCATCTCTCCATTCCGCATCCCGCTTTCAGTCACCTCCTTGGGAAACGCTCCAACGGGAACCATCGTCTCCCCAGCCGGTAGCTCGGTGCCGATCTATCCAGCGGATCCAGATTCGGTCAACCACTCGCACACCGCCTACCAGACCACGAGCGATC
>CAXTQE010000096.1:0-14439 GCA_964246225.1 uncultured Acidobacteriaceae bacterium
GGCACTGGTAGTGCGTGCGCGGGCCGCATATCGCTTGTTCGCGACGAAGGTGACCTGGCCGGCGCCGGCCTGCTCGATACCACTGACGCCCGTAATCTGAGCTGAGCCGTCGCCTTCGAGCGAGGCACCGAGCCTCTCTGCCAGATCGTGAAGCTTCATGGAGGGATTGTAGCGAATCGGTACACATTTACCGCTGTTGCCCAGTGCGGCCGATAAACAGAAAGACGGCAAGCTTCCTTGTGCTTCACGCTGCCCAGGGTCAGGACGCGGTATTTACATCGGTCGGGAAAAGGTAGGGTTGTGCACCATCCAGTTTGAGAGGTGAGGCGGGCTTGGTTCTGAAGGGATTGGTGATGACGGCGAGCGTCTGCAGAGTTTCGATAGCACTGTGCGGGAGGTAGAGGCGTTGAGTGTTGGAACGAATGTCCGGCGGGATAAGAAAAAGGCCTTTGTCGTCGACGAGCGCGTCCAGGAGGGAGCGGTCGAGCGGCGCAAGGCCTTCAAGGAGATCGCCTCCCAAGAGGGTGAGTCGGAGCCAAAGGCCTTCGGTGCGGGGGCGGGCGAGGAAAACGCGGCGGGTGAGACGCTCGGGGTCCGTCTGATCGGCACGATTGAATTCACGTACAAACGCGATCCAGCGAATGGAATCGAGTGGGACGGGACAAAGGCGTCCCTCAAGGTCGAGCAATTCGACGTGGCCTTCCGCGACGATCCCGGTCAGCGGCAGGTAGCCGGGTTGCAGGGTGCCTTCGACGCTGCGGACGATCACCTTCTTGCGGGACGTGGACATGGGCGGCCGGCTCGCTGCGCGAGATTTTCAGTTTACTGCGTCAGCGGTGGGATGTCGGGTATAGCCGCAGAAGCGGCACAAACCGGTAGGCAGACCGGCCCCGGCTGTGGTACATTGAGCTTTTGCAAGCGCTTGACAAGACGCGCTAAGTGACGCGTTATGTAGTAGTTATCGGACGGCAAGAGCCGCCGCGGAGAGTACGAAAGAGGTATGGCCGACTACATTTATCTTCTTGAGCATCGTCTCTCCCCGGCGCAACGGTCGGCGTTGCTTGCCGTACGCGAGGTGGCCCGGGCAGCAGAAATGACCGTGTTTCTGGTGGGTGGAGCGGTCCGCGACCTCACCAGTGGGTCACCGGTCAGAGATCTTGACGTGGTGATTCAAGGAAACGTGCTCAAGCTGAAGAAAGAGTTCGAAGCCGCTGGTGCCGTGATCAGTGGCGAGTCGGAGGCAGGACAAGCGTTATTTGTGCAGTTTCCAGGAAACGTGCGTATGGAGATCGGCAGCACGCTAAGTATCACGTTCCCCAAGCCTGGCCAGCCTGTTGTGCAGCCGGCTTCTATCCTTGAGGATCTTCGGAGGCGCGACTTCACGGCGAACGCGATGGCTTTGTCGCTGAACGGAGGCTCGTACGGACTGCTGATGGACCCGGTAAACGGGGTCGCGGACATCGAGAACCGGGAGCTGCGGCTGGTTAGCAACTACGGATTTATTGAAGACCCGGTGCGAATGATTCGTGCGGCCAGGTTGATGGCACGGCTGGGGTGGGTATTGGACGAGAAGACTCAGGCCCGGTACGAGACGGGCAAGAGCGAAGGCTACATCTCCGCGCTCTCGGAGTTCCATCGCGGATATGAGACCGAAGAGATCTTCCATGAGGAGGATCCACTGCGGGTGTTGAAGCGGCTGGAAGCAGAGGGATGGATGCAGCATCTTGCTGCGCCGTGGACCTCGGCCAAGGTAAACGTGGCGGAGTTGGACCGGCTACGCGAGGTGCAAAGCCAATTGCAGGTTCAGGGAATTCATCCCGATACAGCGGCGGCGAACTTTCCTTTGCTGGTGGCGAAGCTTTCCCCGAAAGAAGTGGAAGCGATCACGTCGACGTTTCCGCGACCGGGATTTGTGGATGCGGTGCAGTCGCTGGAAGGTGAGGCGAAGGAGTTGGGCGTTCAGCTAGGGAGCAAGAGCGCGGCTCTGCCCTCACAGTCGTGGAGGCTCCTGACTTCTGCCAAGCCGGAGGTGGTTCTATGGCTGGCATACTCAAGCCGCAGCCCAGCGCTGCAGGCGAAGTTCAAGAGCTTCTTTGCGGAGTGGCCGGCGGCGCGACAAAAACTTCCTTACACGCAGATGCAGGAGATGCGGATTACTCCTGAGCTGCCGGAGTATGAAGGGCTGCTTGAAAAGCTGTTCTTTGAGCTGATGGACGGGAAGCTGACGACCGCGGAGGAGATGAAGGCATTCCTTGAGCCATACTCGCCTCCTGCTCCGCCGCCTCCAGTAAACCTGCGCCGGGCACGCACGGCGAAAAAAGAGGCCAAGCCGTCGAAATCGCGGGCTAAGAAGAGCGCCAAACCCGAGGAGACCGGGGCGGGGGAGCAGGGTGAGCCAGAGGCGGCGGAGCTGGCGGATGTTGCGGACCTCCCTGCGACGGTTCAGGCGTCGGCCCCGGCTGAACGGCCGAAAACAGTCGAAAAGCCCGTGCCGGTCGCGCAGAAGATAGGTATAGAGACAAAGAATGAGTCTGCGGCTCCAAAATCTCCGGTCAAGAAGGTCGCGGAGAAAGCTCTTCCGAGTGCGGCAGCTCCGATCGTGGCGGTAGCTCCACTTCGATCTGCTCCAGGCAAGGCCGTGGCCAAGACGGTGGCGGTAAAGCCAGTCGCGAAAGCTGCGACGAAGCCCGCTGAGAAAAGCGTGTCGAAGCCTGCCGTGGCTCCGCAGAAGACCGCCGCACCCATGCCAGATGCGAAGACGACGGCACCTGCCAAGAAGTCCGCCAAAGTTGCAGGCAAGAGTGAGACCGCGGCAGTTCCTGTAAAGAAAAAGTTGGGCCGCTGATCGCACGCTTGATGCAATCATGGTGTCCGAACATGGTTGGCCTGCATCTTAGAAGCTAGGGGTAAAGCCAATGGTCGTCGCTGTTTTGCAGGGTTCGACACGCTCTGAGCGCATGGGGGATCGTGTCGCGAAGTGGGTGATGGCGCAGTTGAAGGCGCGAGGACATGAGGCTCACCTGGTGGACGCGGCAACGCTCGAGCTGCCACTGCTAGATAAGATGTGGAAGCAATTGAAGGGCAGCGAAGATCCGGCAGATCGTGAACTGAAGAGTAAGTTGCAGCCGCTAGCCGACTTGTATGAGCGGGTGGACGGATTTGCAATCGTGTGCGCCGAGTACAACCACAGCGTGGTGCCGGGATTGACTAACCTCATCGACTACTTCCTTGAAGAGTACTTCTATCGTCCATCGGCCATCGTTGGATATTCGACGACGCCGTTCGGTGGGATGCGCGCAGCGATGCAGCTGAGGGCACTCCTTCCAGAGACGGGCATGGGCTCCATCCCGACCATTCAACCAATTCCCGCTGTAGATAAGGCGTTGAGCGCAGACGGAGTCGCGTTGACGCAGGAGCTCGCGGAAAAGTCGGGAAAGTTCTTCGATGAGTTCGAGTGGTACATGATGGCGCTGAAACTTGGGAGAGAAAGGCAAGATCCACGGAAGAAGGGGTAAGCTGGCAGTTGCCGCATGACGTGAATCCCCTCGATTGTTTGGCTTCTCGCCGATTTGTAGCATGGGCTTGGGGGTTAACTGCCTGACCCTCAAGCTCTCACACTGCGAGACTAGTTCTCGGCTGGCACCGAACTGGTGAATGAAATTCTTCGGCTTGCCATGCTTGACGAGCGTTTGCGCACAAGCCGCGGCGTAATCAGCAAAACTAACTCCGAGCGGTCCGTCTCTCGATTCGCGCTCGCCAGGGCGTCCTGAAATCCAGGCAAATCGCCCAGCCCCGGAAGCCCGTTGATGCTCGCCAGCTGCGTGCTCGAAAGATCCGTCATCATCACCGCCGTCATCCCGTCCTGCACCGTGATTCCTGAAACAAAATTGCTGTTCGTCAACACCGGAATGTTGTTCAGGCTCGCCCCCGTAAGCGCCTCGATCTTTAGATCGATCTTCATATTCACCAACCCCGACTTTAGCACCGTCGGCGTCGTCTTTAGCGTAATCCCAAGATCCTCATACTGAATAATAGGAATCGTCGCCGTGCTGCTGTTTCCCAAATATTGCGAGAGCAGCGAGCTTGCGCTGACTCCATTGACCGTCACCCCATTCAGTGCGGAACTCGTTGTCGACGACAAGCCGCTCGAATAGGTAGAGACGGTGATCGGATATTTCTCCCCCACGCGCAAAGTCGTCTCTTTGCCGTCACCCGCACGCACCGTAACATCGTCCAAAGCCTGCACCTCGGACGACGTTAGGCCAAGATTGAGCGTCGCGCCCGAGCCTAGAGAAAAGCCCGTCAGCGTCAATCCCTTGCCCGCCACCGCGAACAAATTGCTCACCTTGGCATCGGTCGCCAGCCCGCTGAAGATGAGATACAGTGCCTCCGTCAGCGTGTCCTGGGCCGTGTTCCCCGTAGGCACGATCGCCCCTGAAGAGATTGCCGTGTTGACCAGACTCTGATTCGCCGAAACAATGCTCTGCGCCTCACCTGCTACGGAAAAAGCATTTGCCGACGTAGGAGTCGATAGTCCCGTGGTCCGCGTCACGCTGTGGTCGATCGTGATCAGCTTCACCTCAAGCGTTACTTCATTGCCGCCGTCGATCATGTCTGCCAGCGTGTAGTTCAGCGCCTTCAGCGTCGCCTCCGGAGCCCGCACCGCCAGCGTCCCGCTCCCCTGCGAGACCGCCACCTGCTTCACATCGAATACATTTTTGATGATGTTGACGTATTCGTTCATCTGCTCGGTCGTGCTCGCCGGAATATAAATACTCTCTTCCACCTGGCGCTCCAGCTTCTGCCTATTCTCCTCCGTATCCTTCGCAAGAAAGAGCGTCTTGGCATCGAGCGGCACGGCAAAGAGGTGAGTCATACGCAGCAGAATCGGCATGGCTTCCGCATAGCTGCTTCCCTCCATATCAAAGCGCAGAGGATCCCCGGAAATAGCCTCGTCGAAGATCGTCTTGATGCCAAAGGCCTGAGCCGCCTGGGTCACCACCGCCTGGGTCTCGCCGCGCAGGTGAAGAGTTCGGGGACCTTGCGATGGTTCAAGCGCGATCGGCGGTGCGTACGCCATCTCGGACGGTTTGATCTGCTTCCTGCCCACGGCCGTCTCGACGGTCAGCCGAGGCTCGCTCACCGGGCCAGTCTGACGCTGCAGCAGAAGAATGTTGTCTGGATCCACCCGGGTAGCCTCAGCCAACAGCGCGTCCGCATCCACCACGCGTCCCAGCAGCCGAGCCTTCGCTGCGCGCTGCACGAGGTCGCCCACACGGTGCTCACGCGCTACGCCCAGCGCCAACGCATACTCCGGATGCGTGACATCGAGCGCAGCCGCCTGCGCAAACTTCTCCTGAGCCTCTGCCAGTTGCCTGCGGTCGAGCAGCCGTGCCCCCGCCAGGTACGCCTCTGCGGCTCGCTTTGGATCGGCCTTTGACCCCGAGGCAGGCAGGCTCTGCGCGTATGAGGCTATCGCGCACAACAGCCACGAAAAGGTCGAGAAACGAAAGAAATGGAGTCGGCTCATCCTGCTTCCGATTGGACGTAACCGCACCGTAACAATTAGCGCACTTTCGCCGGATGCGTTCCCGTTCCCAGGCTTTGCGGCCGCTCGCTTGGTCGCTCGCTCATCGGCGGCCGACGCATGCCGTTGCGCATCTGCGCCGGATCCATCTCCAACTCGGTCAGCGTGCGGCTCAGCGTATTGCGGTGCATGCCCAGCGCTTCAGCTGCCTTGCATTGGTTGCCCTTGTGCTGCGCAAGAACTTCAAGAATGTAACGCCGTTTGAACTGCCGCACGGCCTCGCTGTAGGAGACTCCGGCGCTATGCATCTGGATGACGAGGCTGTCGAGTTCGCGCTTCAAAGAATCCTCACATGGCGGCCGGATAAGCAGCCGCTCTCACATTCAAAAGCCCTGGTTGATCAAGGTCAAAACGAGTCTCGACGAGGTCTGGACGATACAAGGGGTTGCCGCAACAGAGAAGCCGTGCCGGAGTCCACCTGCTGCTTTACCTGCCGTGGCATGAGGAAGGATACCGCATGCGCCCCGGTTAGGAAATAGGGCACAAGCTGAGAATTTTTCAGCCACGGCGAGCGCGGCACAAACGCCGCAATCGCCAGCACCAGTGCCACCCCCAGCAGAGCTCCGCGCGCCGCGCCGAACAGCCCACCCAGCAGGCGATCGAACACGCCCAGCCCGGCCGCCTTCACCGTGCGGCGCACCAGCTGGGCTGCCACCGAGCACAGCAGGGTAACCACCATCACAATCCCTACAAACGCAATCATCCGCGCGGCCATCATGCTGCCGATCCAGCCATGCAGCCAAATCGCCCCCTCAAGCGAGTACCAGCCCGCCAGTACGGTCCCCGCGGCCACACCCACAAACGAAAACACAACCCGGATCATCCCGCGCCGGAACGCCAGCGCCGCCGACACCACGACCAGCCCCAGCAGCACCCAGTCAAAGGTGGAAAGGGAAGCGAACATCGTCTGCGCGTCGGCGGTGGAAGAAGGCATGCTTCCGTCAGCCTACAAGCTGGCGCGCCCAGTGAGAAGCTGAAACGCCTGCAGGTACTTCGCGCGGGTACGGGCCACCACCTCATCTGGCAGCGCCGGTGCCGGAGCCTGCTTGTTCCAACCAATCGACTCCAGATAATCCCGCACATACTGCTTGTCGAAGCTCGGTGTCGGCCCACCCGGCCGGTACTCCTCCTCCGGCCAGTAGCGGCTCGAATCCGGCGTCAGCACCTCATCGGCCAGCGTGATCACGCCTTCGCCTCGTTCATCCCGGATCAGGCCAAACTCAAACTTCGTGTCCGCAAGGATCACGCCCTTTGTCAGCGCGTAGTCGGCGGCCTTGCTGTAAAGGTCCATCGTCAGCTCGCGCAGGGCATGCGCATGTTCTTCGCCCACCGTCTCGACCACGGTGGCAAAGGAAATGTTTTCATCATGGCCGCCGGTGTTGATCTTGGCCGCCGGAGTGAAGATCGGCTCAGGCAGCCGGTCGGACTCGCGCAGCCCCGCCGGCAGCGGAATCCCGCACACACAGCCCGTAGCCTGGTAGTCTTTCCAGCCTGAGCCCGAAAGATACCCCCGCGCCACGCACTCCACGGGAAACATCTCCGCCCGCCGAACCAACATCGTGCGCCCCTTCAGCTGCTCGCGAAAGGCATCAAGCCCGGCAGGGAACTCGTCCACCTCCGCCGTCACTCCATGGTTCGGCACAAGCTTCCGCAGAAACTCGAACCAGAACAATGAGATTTGCGTAAGAATCCGCCCCTTATCCGGGATCCCCGACCCAAGCACGTGGTCGAACGCCGAAATCCGATCCGTCGCAACAAACAGCAGGTTCGCGTTCGGTGCATCCGACACAGCATAGATATCCCGCACCTTGCCCCGAGCCAGCAGGGGCAGGGAACCGAGCGACGTAGTGAGAAGCGCATCCGCCATAAAGAAACGCTAACACCTCACCCTAGCCCAGATGCGTAATGGCAACTGCTGGCCAGCGTTGCTGCAGATATTCGGCGACAAGACGCCTGTGACAATGATGCGGCTTCTCCTCGCTGCATAGAAGACATGCACCATCCAAAAGTTCCTTGCTCGCCAGCGTCTCAATCTCCCGACTCTCGATCAGTTTGTTGAAGCGGCTCTCATATTCGCTCCAGCTGCCCTTCTGCTTCTTGTACGCATCCAGCATCTCCTGGGTGGGGGCGAGCGAAGGCATATGGACGTAACTAACCTGGCAGATGGTCTGCGTAAAAAAGCGAAGATCGTCCCGCTTCGCAAAGCCCGCCAGCTGCGAGACGTTGTTCAGTCGCACGTCCACCAATCGTGCAACTCCGGCTCCTTTCAACGCCCCGAAGAACGTCTCCGCCGACTTCTTGGTAAAACCGATCGTAAAAATCTCCAGGCGATGAACCTCTCAGGGGCTTAGGCAGCCGGCAAAGCCACATTCGCATCCACTTCGTACGCAATCCGCTTCTCCTGCATCCGGTACAGATCGTCCGTCAGATCCTGTGCAGAACGAAACAGATGCTGCTCCTCCTCCCGCACGCCCAACATGCGTGCCAGGCGCCGTAACGCTTCCTCATGGAGCTCCAACGCTCCATCGGCATGGATATGAGTCACTTCTACCCCTCTGCGCCGCAACTCCCGAGCCACCAGAATCGTCCGGTGGCACTCCAGAGGTTCTTTTTCCGCGCACATCAGAGCCACGCGATACTGCTGCGCTCCTGAGGTAATCCGGTCAAGCCCGCGTCCAAACTCCCGGGTCTGCGCCAGCCGCTCAAACTGAATCACGCCTCGGTCGTAACAGGCCGGATCGCTGCTCCGCGCCCCAAGCTCCGCACCCAGAAAGGCATACCGGATCCCGTCTCTCAACAAAGCCCGCTGCAGAACTTCACGGTCGAACTGTGGATTGTAGCCGCTGTACGGTCTCGATCGCACATCCGCAACCGCTGTAACCGCATGCGCCCGCAACAAACCGACAAACGTCCTCTGATCATGGTTCGAGTGTCCAATGGTGTAGACAGTCTTCATATACCGTCGGACTCCCCCTCCGCAATCACAGACGCGACCAGTTTATGACATCGCCCATCCCCTTCAAAGACCTCTGACAGACTCACGCACAAATATATTTTCTGATTCCCAATTTGGTACATTCCCGCAGGCTCCTGGTCGAACCGCTCGCGCATCGCCGGGTCCGTCACACTGAGTTTGTACGTGGCGCCCTTGTAGTCGAAGCAGGCACGAAACACCTTCTCCCCACGCCCGGCGGCCCTGGATTCGATCCAAAGCTCACGAACCTGGATTAGGCAAAGCGACCAGTTGAACTGCGCCGCCTCCGCCGAACTTACGCAGTTGAAGCGTCCGCTCGACGTGCTGTCGGAGTTCGTCCACAACGACGCTGGCTCCTCCACCAGCCCAGCCACACGCGCGAACGGCAGCCGTCCTCGAGCAATCCAGCGCCGCGAACGATCAATCAAAAAGTTTTCCACCTGATGACCGCGTCTGTCCGGCATCAGTACGGGAACATCCACAACATCAAGCGGTTTCGGACCGAGTCCACTCTCGTACCGGTACTCCAGATACGTCAGCTCCGCACCCGGCCGCGCGCTCACCGGCCGAGTCCAGGAGCCCAATCCTGCCCCCGTCAGCTCACGTCCCGCGATACATAGTCCGCCGCGCTTCAACGAGCTCGCCAGACAAACCATCCGCTTCGTAGATTCACTTTGCGCAACCAAGACAAGCTCCGCCGCTCCAACGTGGATGCGACGTCTTGAAGCCTAGCCGGAGAACGATGGCAGATCGATAGTACTTTCGGGCGGCGCTCTGACACCTTTAGCGGCCAGCGTGACCACCGGGAACAGACCCCCTGCGAAAGGCCGTATCTAAGCAGCCCGGCTCGCCCGCTCCCGCTCCCCACTCCGGTTTCCCTGTCCAAGATTCACACTGACAATCTTGCTTACCCCGGGCTCCTGCATCGTCACCCCGTAGATCACGTCCGCGTGCGCCATCGTCCGCCGGCTGTGCGTGATTGCAAGAAACTGCGTGTGCTCGCTCATCTCCGAGATCAACTTCGCGTACCGGCCCACATTGGTCTCGTCGAGCGGCGCGTCCACTTCATCCAGAATACAAAAGGGCGCCGGCTGATATTGAAAGATCCCCACCAGCAGACTCAGCGCGGTCAGGGCCTTCTCGCCGCCCGAGAGCAGCAGAATATTTTGCAGCTTTTTACCCGGTGGCGAGGCCACAATCTCGATCCCCGCCTCCCCCCGGTTCTCCTCCTCCGTCAGCCGCATCAAGGCCTGACCGCCGCCAAACAGCTTCGTAAACGTCACCGCAAAGTTTTCGTTGATCCGCGCATACGCCTCGTCGAACTTCTCCCGCGATACATCGTCGATCTCCTTGATCGACGCCTGCGTGTTGTCGATCGAATCCAGCAGGTCCTTGCGCTGCGTCTCGAGAAACGCATGCCGCTGGGCCGTCTCGCCATACTCTTCGAGCGCCATCATGTTCACCGGGCCCATCGCCTCAAGCTTCTGCTTCAGCGCACGAGCTTCAGCCTCCTGCGCATTCAGCACCTCGCCCTCCACATGCTGGATCTCCCGATCCTCGCGCAACTCCGCCGCCGGAATCGCAAGATCGTTCAGGCAGGTCTGCTCCAGGTGCTCAATATCAGACGTCAGCTTCGCCACCCGCGCCGCCAGGCCCGCACGCCTCTCCCGTAAGCCCTCCGTCTCCGCGCGCACCGTCCGCAGCTTTGCATCGAGCGCCGACGTGACTGCCCGGAGCGCCTGCGCCTCTTCGCCCAGCCGTCCACCTTCGGCCGCCGCGGTCGCACGCTTTGCGCCAAGCTCGGCATGCTGCGCCCCCAGCGAGGACGTCTCCTCCTCGCGCCGAAGCCGCTCAGCCGCCGCCGCCGCCAGCTGTTGTTCGAGCTGCGTAATCCGCTGCTGCTGGCCATGAAATAAACGCGTCGTCTGTTCGAAGCCCGCCTGCGCATTCCTCCGCCGCTCTTCAAGCCCCGCCAACGCCGCCGCTGCCCCTGCTGCTGCCGTCTGGAGCTCCTCCCGCCGGTGCCGCAGCTCTTCCACCTGCGCCGTCAGCGTTGCCAAACCCGCCTCCAGCGCCGCGCGTTCCTGCTCCACCGCCCCGGCCTGCGCCTGCCGCGCCGCAATCAGATCCGTCTTCCCGTTGCGCGCATCCCGGTTCCGCTCCGTGGCCAGCATCCAGTCCTGCAGCCGCCGCTCAATCCGCGACGACTCCGACTCCATCTGCCGCAACGCTGCACCCGAGTTCGCTGCCTCCCGCTCCGCATCCCGCCGCTCGTGGTTTCGGCTCTCGATCGCAGCGTTCTGCTGCTGCAGCTCCCGTCCTACCTGAGCCGTCCGGAAGTCCGTCGCGGCCAGCTGCTCTTCCGCCGCCTTCAGCTTCGTCTCCACCTCGCGCAGCTCACGCTTCAGCGCCAGCGGACCGCCCGAGCTCGGCCGCCCTCCAGTCACCGACACGTGATGAAACGTCTCACCCGTGGGAGCCAGAAAGTAGCCCTCCGGATACTCAAGCGCCAGCCGCCGGGCTGTCTCCGCATCCGGAGCCACAAAACCCTCGCGCAGCTTTGGTAGCAGGACCTCAAGCGATCTCCCAAATCCATTCAGCACCCGGATGCACTCGGTCAGCGGACGCAATCCCTCCGCCTCCGCAGGTTGCGTCCGCCGCGCCGCCCCCTCCTGCCCCTCGCCCTCAATCAGGAACGTAGCCCGCCCCGCGACCTCGGACCGCAGCAGCCGGATCCCGTCTTCCGCCGCCTGCCAATCCCGCACCACCACATAGTTCAGCTCGTCGCGCAGGAACTCGTCCACCACCTGCTCATACGCGCCATCCACCTCAAGAAAGTCCGCCAGCGTTCCCAGCGTGCCGCTCTGCTGTCCCGTCTCCCGCGTCTTCTTCGTGCTTGCCCGCAGGATGTTCTTCACCGTGTCGGTCGAGTAGCTGTGATCCCGGATGAGCCCTTCGAGCGAGCCGCGCCGACCATTCAGGCTCGCCACCTCGCCCCGCAACTGATCGCCTTTGCGCTTGCTTTCGGACTCCTCTTTCCGGTGCGCCTCGATCCCCAGTCGCAGCTCCGCAATCTCCATCTCCAGCCGCTTCAACCGCTCGTTCACGCCCTCAAACGACAACTTCACCTGGCCCCGCTGCAGCCCCAGCGCCGCCAGCTCCTCACGTGCCGTGGCCGACTCTCCCACCAGCCGCTCCGACTCCCGCTCCAGCCCGGCCAGCGCCGCCTCTGCCTGCGTGAGCTCATTGCGAAGCTGCCCCGCGCGCTGGATGAGCTGCATCGAGTTCCGCCGCGCCTGTTCCGCCTGCTGCTCGCTCGTCTGCACCGCCCGCAGCGCCTCCTGCGCCGCCTGCTGCTGACGCTGCGCCTCTGCCCGCGAGTCACCCGCCTCTGCATTGGCCGAGTCCAGAAAGCTCCGCTGCTGCTGCTGCTCTCCGGCCAGCGTCGCCAGCTGCGCCCGCGCCGTCTCCAGCTCCAGCCCCCCCCCCCCAAGCCGCGCCGGCCGCAGCGTCACCCCGTCCGCGTTCGCCTCCGTCCGCGCCGCCATGCGCTCCAGCTCCACCGCCGACTGGCTCGCCACCGCCGCATGCTCACGCACCTGCCCGTCCAGCGTGTACCCATGCCGCACACCCTCTGCATGCTCCGCGTCCATCGCCTCAATCTGCGCTGCCTGCTGATCGATCTCCACCGTCAACGACGCAATCTGGTGGGACGCCGACGTCAGCTCCGCATCCAATTGCGCCAGCCGGCTCGCCAGCACCACTCGCAGCTTACCCCGCAGCTCATCCCGCCCCTGCCCATACCGCTCCGCTTTGGCTGCCTGCCGCTTCAGCGTCGCCATCTGCTTCGTCACTTCCTCAAAGATGTCGTTCACCCGCGCCAGATTCTGCCGCGCCGCCTCCAGTCGCAGCTCCGCCAGGCGCTTCTTCGTCTTGAACCGTGTAATGCCGGCGGCCTCTTCGATGATTCCTCGCCGATCCTGGGGCTTCGCGCTGAGTAGCTGCCCAATCCGCTCCTGCCCGATAATCGCGTAGCTCTCCCCGCCCAGTCCCGTGCCCAGAAAGATGTCCTGGATATCGCGCAGCCGGCAGATCTTCCCATTCAGCAGGTACTCCGAGTCTCCCGATCGAAACAGCCGGCGCGTCACGGTAATTTCTCCCGCCCGGATCGGCGTGCGCCCAAACTTTCGCCGGCGAATCTTCAGCACCACAGCATCGGCACCTCCTGCATCCGGCGCCAAAGCTTCTCCGCCACCTTCCACCTCGGCCACCGCGCCCGGCTGAGCCTCCGCCACAGTCTCTTCCGTCTCCTCCGCCCGCTGCTCCCGCAGATGCTGCTCGTTCCAATCCAGCCCCTGCCGGCCGTCGATCGTCACATCGGCCGCTGCCCCCTCCGCATCCGCCGTCCCGTCATAGACCTCCGGGTCCACCAGCGTCAGCGATACCTCCGCCATCCCCGTCGGCTTGCGCTCCCGCGTCCCCGCGAAGATGACGTCCTCCATCTTCACTCCGCGCAGGCTCTTGGCACTCTGCTCGCCCAGCACCCACGTAATCGCATCCGAGATGTTCGACTTTCCACACCCGTTCGGCCCCACGATCGCAGCAATCCCACGGCCCGCCAGATGAACCTCCGTCCGGTCGCAAAACGATTTAAAGCCGAGAATCTGAACTTTCTTGAGTTTGAGCACACGTTCCTCGCAGGGTATAGGCCCACTCTAGCGTTCGCGGAGGGCCGAATCAACGCTGTGTCAAGATTCCGTGTGGATAAGGCGCTCCCAATGCCGCCACCTCTGGGCGGTCCGGAGCCCGCGCGCTTGCACACGAGCAAGGTCGTTTCTATAATCTGCTCTATTGCGAGACAGTCGCCCTCGATGAGGACCAAATTGGGCCTCCTGCCACGGAGACCCTCAAGTTTCCCTTCGCTTTCCCCACCCAGCTCCGGTAGGCTCGGTGGAACAACAAATCAACGGCGTCCAAGTCTGGCTGCAACAGAAGATTTTCCTGAGGTGTTTCTACAATGAAGAAGGCAGCAATTGCATCTCTCCTGGCCGCATCGACCTTCACCGCTGCTCCGGGTCTGCTCTCCGGCAATTTCGCGCTGGCCCAGGCTCCCGCAGCTACCGGCAGTCAGATCCAGATGGATCCCGCCGAGTTCACCGACTACGACAACGCCGTCAACAAACAGACCACGCCTCAGACCCAGGCGCCCGCTCTCGAAGCCTACCTGGTCAAGTACCCCAAGAGTGCCGTCAAGGCCGACGTTCTCTCGCGCATCATGATCGACTACAGCTCCTTCGATCACGCCAAGGCAATTGACGCCGCCGACAAGGTCCTCCAGCTCAGCCCCGACAATCTCCAGGCCTACGTCATCGAAGTTGCCTACCGCAGCGAGGCGGCCCAGACCCAGACCGATGCCGCCGCCAAGCAGTCGGGCCTCGACGCCGCCGCTAGCTACGCGCAAAAGGGCCTCGCCGCCGCCAAGCCCGCCAGCATGGCCGACGCCGACTACCAGAAGCTCAAGGACTACTCCACCCCCATCTTCTACGGCGCAGAAGCCTCTGACGATCTGGCCAAGAAGGATGACGCTGCAGCCATCACCGCCTACAAGGCCGAGCTCGCCGCTGAGCCTCCCGCGGCTATTTCCCAGCCACAGGTCCTGCAGGAGAGCTACTACCTCGGCCAGGCCTACTACCAGTCCACCCCGCCCGACTACGTCAACTGCACCTTCTACACTACCCGCGCCGCCAGCCTTGCACCGGACCAGTTCAAGCCCCAGCTTCAGCCGCTTGCCAACTACTGCTACAAGAAGTACCACGGCAGCATGGATGGCTACGACGCCGTGGTCACCGCGGCCAAGGCTAACCTGAACCCGCCCGCC
>CAXTQE010000097.1:0-13991 GCA_964246225.1 uncultured Acidobacteriaceae bacterium
ACCAGGCCGCCTGCGGATTTCGAGCCTTCGCCGAGCACCGTCTCTGGTCCTCCGAACTCTCCTCGCGCGACCCCGGCCTCGACCCCCGCGACCGCGGCTCGCTCGTTCACCGCATCCTCGAAACCTTCTGGGCGGAACTGCACGATCAAGCCACCCTCCGCGCTCTCCCGCCCGCCGAACGTCACGCCCTCCTCGACCAGGCCATCGACCAGGCGCTTGAGCGCCCCGGCCGCCACGTCCGCTCCGCATGGGACTCAGCCTACCTCGAGGTTGAGCGCGAACGCCTCCGCCTGCTCCTCCGGCCGTGGCTCGAGGTCGAACTTGAACGCCCTGCCTTTCGCGTCCAGCAACAAGAGCAGCGGCTCTCCGATGTTTCGCTCGCCGGCGTGCGGTTCAACCTCCGCGTCGACCGCGTAGACGACACCGAGGCCGGCCCGCTCATTCTCGACTACAAGACCGGCAGCGCCAGCCCGTCCGAGTGGCTGACCGACCGCCCTGACGCACCGCAGCTTCCGCTCTACGCCGTCTTCAACCCCGCGGAGACGCTCGGTGGCGTGGCCTTCGCAATGCTTCGCGCCGGCAACGATCTCTGCATGAACGGCTTCTCCGACCACACCTCGGCCGTCCTCCCCGGCAAACCCGCTCGCATGCCGCGTACCCTTGCCGAGCAGCGCGAAGAGTGGCTCCGCGTGCTCACGCAGCTTGCCTCCGCCTTTGCCGCCGGCGACACGCGCGTCGAACCCAAGTCCTACCCCGGCACGTGCCAGTACTGCGCGCAACGCATCCTGTGCCGTCTTGACCCCTCGACGTTGACAGCTGTCGAGAACGAGCGCGAGGAGGAGACGTCCGCTCATGGCTAACCTGCTGCTTTTCCCAGCACCGGATGCCGACCTGCTGCCCAAGCCGGCTCTTGCGCCTGACCACGCGGAACGCGAGCGAGCCCTCAACATCCACCAGTCTTATATAGTCGAAGCTCCCGCCGGCTCCGGCAAGACCGGCCTGCTGATGCAGCGCTTCCTCAAGCTGCTCGCCACGGTCGACGACCCCGCCCAGGTCCTCGCCATCACCTTCACCCGCAAAGCTACTGCCGAGCTCGCCGACCGGGTTCTCCGTCAACTCACCCAGGCGGCCGCCGCACGCACTCCCGAAAATCCCTTCGACACCGCCACCCGGCCGCTCGCCGAAGCCGTCCTTGCCCGCGACGCCCAGCTCGGCTGGAACCTCCTCGACCAGCCCCGCCGCCTCAACATCCGCACCATCGACTCGGTCTGCGCCGACATTGCGGCCACGCTGCCCATCCTCTCCGGCAGCGGCGGAGCACAGTCCCCTTCAGACGACGCCGCGAGCCTCTACGCCGACGCCGCCCGTCGCACCCTCGCCCTGCTCGGCGGGCCGGACCTCGCGCTCAACCAGGCGCTGCGCACGATCCTGCTCCACCGCGACGGCAACCTCAGCAACTGCGAAGCGCTGATCGCCTCCATGCTCGGCGCACGCGATCAATGGGGCGAGCTGGTCCCGCTCGGGAACCCGCATCTCAACGACGCCACCCTGGACCGCGACGTCCTCCCCCGGCTCGAAAAGGCTCTCGACCTGGCCATCTGCCGCGGCCTCACCCGCCTCACCAAAGCGCTGCCCGAACCGATGCTGCAGGCGCTCTGCGCACTCGCCGCCGAGATGGGCCACGCTGAAGGCTACAACGGAGCCAGCTCGCCGCTCGCCGTCTGCGCCGGCAAATTCACGCCGCCTGAAGAGAAAGCCGCCCACCTCAATCACTGGCTTGCGCTCATCGACCTCTTGCTGACCAAAGAAGGCGAGTTCCGCAAGTCACTCAACCGCAACCACCTCAAGTTCCTCATCGAGAAAAATCACAAGAAGGAACTGGCTGACCTCATCGACCAGGTCCGCCACGACGACACCCTCTGCGAGCTCCTGTGCAGCGTCCGCGCCCTTCCCCCCACGCACTACCCCCCGGACCAGTGGCGCGTCGCCAAAGCCCTCTTCCAGGTGCTCAGCCGAGCCCTCGTCGAGCTGCAATCCGTCTTCGCCGCCCGCAACCAGTGCGACTTCCCCGCGATCGCCCTGCTTGCCAAAACCGCCCTGCGCACCGCCTCCGCGCAGCAGGACCTCGCCGCCGCCGGACCCACGCTTGAGCACCTGCTCGTCGACGAGATGCAGGACACCTCCACCACCCAGTACGAACTCATCCAGCTACTCACGCGCAGCTGGGACAGCGTCTCCCGCACGGTCTTTCTGGTCGGCGATCCCAAGCAATCCATCTATCTCTTCCGCCAGGCCCGCGTCGAGCGCTTCGTCCAGACCATGCACCGCGGCCACCTTGGCGACCTGCCCCTCACCGCCCTCCACATTACCGCCAACTTCCGCTCCCAGGCCAACCTGGTCCACGCCTTCAACCGCGACTTCACCCGGATCTTTCCCTCCGCCAGCGACCCTGCCGAACCCGCATCGGTCCCCTTCCGCGCCGCCGATGCTACCCGCAAGCCCTCATCCGCGGCCTCGGTCGTCTGGCACCTGCACCCGCTTCCCTTGGGCGTCACCGCCGCCGATCGCAACGAGCAGGCCACCCAGGACGCGCAGGCAATCCGCGACATCATTGAGGCCTGGCGCACCAACCACACGGCGCCTCACCCGCCCAGGATCGCCGTCCTGGTCCAGTCGCGAGCACATCTGCTGCCCATCGTCCGGGTGTTCAAGCAGCCCAGCCCCATCCCCTACCGCGCAGTCCAGATCGAGCCGCTCGGCGAACGCCAGGAGATCCTCGACCTCGTCGCGCTCACTCGCGCGCTGCTTCATCCCGCCGACCGCGCCGCCTGGTTTGCCCTCCTGCGCACACCGCTCTGCGGCCTCACCCTCGCCGACCTCCATCTGCTCGCCGGAGCCGACGACCACGGCTTCGCCCAGCACACGGTGCTCGAACTGCTTCAACAGCGCGGCGATCTCCTCTCCGCGGACGGCATCGCGCGGCTTGAACTCTTTTGGCAGATCCTCGAGTCCGCCCTCCGCCAGCGCGGACGACTGCCGCTTGCGCAGCTTGTGCACCACACCTGGCGAGCCTTCGGCGCCCACCAGTTCCTCGATCCCGACGGCCTGCTAAACGTCGACCAATACCTTGGCCTTCTAGAAGATCTCGAAACAGCGACTGGCCTTCTCTCGCTGCCGACGCTCGAAGAGCGCCTCGGCAAGCTCTACGCCGCGCCCGCCTCCCAGCCCGACGCCGTCGACCTGATGACTATCCACAACGCCAAGGGCCTCGAGTGGGACCTCGTCCTCGTGCCTTCGCTCGAGCGTGCCGGCCGGTCGAACGAGACACGCCTGCTCGACTGGATCGAAACCGACGCGGACAACGAACTGATAGACGCCACCGTCGCCCACGGCATTCTCGCGCCCATCCAAAGCAAAGGGGGCGACAGCGGGAGGCTCAATCAGTGGATCCAGTCCATCGCAAAAGCCCGCGAAGCTGCCGAGCGCAAGCGCCTCTTCTACGTCGCCTGCACCCGCGCCCGCGAGCAGGTCCACCTCTTCGCCGCGCCGCAAACCAAGGCGGACGGAACCCTCAGCGCCGGTTCGCGCAACCTGCTGACCGCTGCCTGGCCCGCGGCCCAGGTCCATCTCAGCCAGCCAGAGCAGCCAGCCAACGTCCTTCCCATGCTGGGCCGTCTACAACCCGAGGTGCTCGACACCCTCGCCGCCGTTGCCTCGCCGGAGCGCTTGATCGACCCGGAGCGCTTGATCGACCGCATCCCGGCTACCTCTATGTCGCTGCCGCCACGCTCATCAGCGCCCATCCCACCCGAGCCGCCGTTCGCGCGTCCGGAGGGAAGCTTTCGTGCCCGCGTCTTCGGCAAAACCCTGCATGCGTTCCTCGAGAAAGCCGCCTCGCGCATCGCGGCCGGCAGCAGCTTCCCCGCGCTGCTCGATGAGCTTCCCTCCTGGGCCGCGCGGGTGGCCGCCGTGCTCCGCGCCGGGGGACTGGCCGGACGCGACCTGCAGGCGCTCACCCCGCAGGTACTGCGCGGACTGGACAAGAGCCTCGCCTCGCCCGAGGGTCGCTGGCTACTCTCCGCCCATCCGCAGGCCTCCTCCGAGCGCTCGCTCAACACCTGGGACGACGCCGATCAGGCCCGCACCAGCCTGCGCCTGGACCGAACCTTTCTCGCCGGAGCAGCCCCGCTCGCACCCGGCGCGGACCACCTCTGGATCGTCGATTACAAGACCTCCACCCACGCCGAGGCCGGCCTGGACGCGTGGCTTGAACAGCAGCGCGAGCTCTACCGCGAGCAGCTCGAAACCTACGCGCGAGCTCTTGCCCCCTCGGCACAGCCCTTGCGTCTCGCTCTTTACTTCCCGCTGCTCTCGCGGCTTGTCTGGTGGCCAGCCTAGGAAGTCACGCGACCGACACATGGTGCCGCACATCCGCGCCGCGCACCCAGAAGATCACGTCTTCCGCGATGTTGGTCGCATGATCGCCCACACGCTCCAGGTTGCGCGCAATGATCAGCGCGTTCAACGACTGCGGCGTCAAATCCGGCTTCTCCCGGATCAGCGTGCTCAGCGCGTAAAACGCCGCATCGTTCATCTCGTCCACCTCGTCATCCAGCCGCAGTACCGACGTCGCCAGGTCGGCATCGCCTTCGATAAATGCCTGCAGCGACTTGCGCACCATCGCCGCCGCCAGCGACGCGAGCTTCGGAATATCGACAGGCAGATCGATGTTCGCGAACGCACCCATCTCCCGCACCCGCACCGCGATGTTCACCGCCTGGTCGCCCACCCGTTCGAGGTCCGCATTGATCCGAATGACCGACAAGATAAAGCGCAGATCGATGGCCATCGGCTGCTCCATCGCCAGCAGATCGAGCGCCATCTGGTCGATCTCGCGCTCCAGCCGATTGATCGCCGGCTCCGCCCTGAACACCAGCTCGCAGATCGAGAGGTCGCGCGTGCGGTACGCCTCGATCGAGCGCTGGATGGCTTGCTCGGCCATGCCCGCCATCACCAGCAGCCGCTCCTTCAGGTCGTCCAGATTTTGTTGAAACTTGATCCGCGTCGCCACTGGAATGTTCTCCTCTACGTTCTTCTAAAGAACTTAGGCTCCCAACGAGGCCGTCCTTCTGGCACAGCCAGCATCCCCGTATTTGCTCTCTTCTGCTGCCACACTTTCCTTGAACACCAACACCGGCAAAAGGCTGCTACCCGAACCTTCCGGTGATGTAATCCTCAGTCCGCTTATCGCTCGGATTGGTAAAAATCTTGTGCGTCGAATCGAACTCAACCATCTTGCCGTTCAGAAAAAAACCTGTATTCTCGGCCACGCGCGCCGCCTGCTGCATGTTGTGCGTCACGATCACGATCGTGTACTGCGTCTTCAACTGAAAGATCAAATCCTCGATCTTCGACGTCGACACCGGATCGAGCGCCGAAGCCGGCTCGTCCATCAGCAGCACCTCAGGATCGACCGCGATCGCCCGCGCAATGCACATGCGCTGCTGCTGCCCTCCCGAAAGACTCGCCCCGGACTTCTTCTTCAGGTCGTCCTTGACCTCATCCCACAGCGCGGCCGACTTCAAGCTGCGCTCCACCGTCTCATCCAGAATCTTGCGGTTGCGAAAGCCGTTCAGCTTCAGTCCACTCACGACGTTGTCGTAGATCGACATAGTCGGAAACGGATTCGGCCGCTGAAATACCATACCTACACGGCGACGAATCTCGACCGGCGACGCATCGTTGTAGATGTCCACATCGCCCATCTTTACCGTGCCCGTCGCGCGCGCAATCGGGTTGGTCTCATGCATCCGGTTCAGGCAGCGCACAAAGGTTGACTTGCCGCAGCCCGAAGGTCCGATGAGCGCCGTCGCATGGTTCGCCGGGATGTGCAGGTTGATGTCCTGCAGGGTGTGCGTAGTTCCGTACCACGCGTTCAGGTGCTCGACCAGAATCCCGACTCCCACTAACTTCCTCCCTGGAGTGCGCCGCGACTGGCGAAGATGCGTACCAGCGTCACGGAGACCATAATCAAGACGATCAGCACCAGCGATCCCGCCCACGCCAGCCGATGCCACTCGTCATACGGCGACATCGCATAGACATAAATCTGCAGCGGCAGCGCGCCGATCGGCTCAGTCAACTTCATACTGAAAAACTGGTTGCCGAACGCCGTAAACAGCAGCGGTGCCGTCTCTCCCGCCACCCGCGCAAAGGCCAGCATGCAGCCCGTGATAATGCCCGGCGAGGCCGTCTTCAACGCGACCGAGATCGTCGTCCGCCACTTCGGCACGCCCAGCCCCAGCGCTGCTTCGCGGATCGAGTGCGGCACCGTGGCCAGCATCTCTTCAGTCGTCCGCGTCACCGTGGGCACCATCATGATCGCCAGCGCCACGCCCCCCGCGAAGGCCGAAAAGTGCTTTTGCTGCATCACAATCAGCGAATACACCGCAATACCCATCACGATCGACGGCACGCCATTCAGCACGTCCGCTGTAAAGCGCACGGCGTTGCCCAGCAGCTTGCCCCGGCCGTATTCTGCCAGGTACACGCCGGCCGCGATGCCGATCGGAATCCCCATCAGGCTGGCCAGCATCAGGATCAGTCCCGAGCCGACGATGGAGTTCGCCATCCCGCCGCCCTGCTCCCCTACCGGCGCGGGAGGCCGGGTAAAGAAGGCCACGTTCAGCGAGCTGGCACCCTTGTAAATCAGGTAAATCAAGATCGCAATCAGCGGCGCTATGACAATCACCGTCGCCAGGACCGCCAGCGCGACCACCAGCAGGTTCGTCGCCTTGCGGAAACCGAAGTTCATCCGCATGGAGCGCGTGCTGAAATCCATCGGGCTATGCCGTGACGGGGGAGGCAGCGGAGGCGTCAGCTCGGGGATGTTTGCTTGTGCACTCATCTCAGGCCACCCTTGCCGGCGCGCCGCGCGTCACCGCCCACACCAGCATGCGCGCAATCGCGTTCACCACGATCGTCACCAAAAACAACGCAAGGCCAATCTCAATGAGCGCGCTCAGATACAGATCGCCGGTAGCCTCCGAAAACTCGTTTGCAATCGCGCTCGCCAGCGTGTAGCCCGGGGCGAAGAGCGACTTCGTGATCACCGGATGATTGCCGATCGTCATGGCGACCGCCATCGTCTCGCCCAGCGCCCTCCCCAGGCCCAGAATCACCGCGCCCACAATCCCGATGCGCGCATTACGCAACACACCCATGCGGATCATCTCCCAGCGCGTCGCACCCAGCGCCAGCACCGCCTCGCGCTGCGAAGTCGGCACCGCCGTCATCATGTCCCGCGTCAGCGAAGAGATGATCGGCAGGATCATGATCGCGAGAATGATGCTCGCCGTCAGCAGGCCCACGCCGAAGTTCGTCCCGCCAAAGAAGCCGGTCCAACCCAGATACTTCACCAGAAACGGCCCCAGCTGATCGCGCACGATCGGCACCAGCACAAACACCGCCCACAACCCATACACAACGCTCGGGATAGCCGCGAGCAATTCCGTCAGGAACGAGATGGGCGCGCGCAAAACCCGGGGGCACAACTCCGTCAGGAAGATCGCCACGCCCAGCGCCAGCGGCACGGCCATGCACAACGCCAGCAGCGACGTCGCCAGGGTGCCGAAGATAAACGGCAGCGCGCCGAAGTCGCCCGAGACCGGATCCCAGTTCTGTCCGGTGAAGAACTTCCAGCCAAACTGCGCAAGGCTCAGCTTTGAGCGCAGCACCAGGATCGTCCCGATAAAAAGAACGATCGCAAAGATGCTGCACGCGCACAGCAGCATCACCACGCCGAAGGATCGGTCCGCCAGCGCTCCACTGCCCCGGCGGCTGAGAAACTCACGGATCGGCGAAGGCGCCAGAGGCGAAGGCGCGGCAGGTACGCCAGGCACATCCGGCGCAAGTGCCGCGACGATGGTTCGCTGTGGAATGGAAGTTGAAGGGTTCATCGCGCGATCAGCCATGCAAAGATACTTCCCTCATCCCTGCTCGTTGGCAAGGTCACGCCGGTGAAACCCTGGTCTCGCTCGCCCTACCGCAACGTGCCGATGGTCTGCTTGACGCGGTCGGCTACCGCCTTAGGCAGCGGAGCATAGGTCAGCCCCGGAGCCTCAGCTTCGCCATGCTCGAGCATCCAGTCCAGAAAGCCAACCAGCGCCTTACCCTTCGCCGGATCTTTTGCGACCGTCGGAATCAGCAGCCAGGTAAAGCTCGAGATGGGATACGATTCCGGCCCTGCAGCATCCGTAATCGACACGCGGTAGTCGGCCGGAATCATCTTTGCATCGGCCGCCGCGGCCGCCGTCACCGACTCGGTCGAGGCCTTGACGAACTTGCCCGACTTGTTCCGCACCAATCCAAACTGCATGTGATTCTGCGCCGCATAGATCAGCTCCACATACCCGAACGAGTACTTGCTCTGCCGGATCATGCCCGCGACGCCTTCCGAGCCCTTCTGCCCGATCCCTACCGGCCACTTCACCGCCGAACCTGCGCCCACCGTCGACTTGAACAGCGGACTGACCTTCGAAAGATAATCCGTAAAGATAAACGTCGTGCCGCTGCCCTCGGACCGGTAGACCGGCAAAATATCCGCATCCGGCAGGTTCACGCCCGGATTCTCCTTGGCAATGTACGGATCGTTCCACTTCTTGATCTTGCCGAGGTAAATTCCGGCGATCGCATCGTCGGTAAACTTGAGCTCCTGGTTGACCCCCGGCAGGTTGTACACCGGAACCACCGCGCCCAAAACCGTCGGAATGGCCGTCACTTTTACCTTGGCCTCCTTCAGTTGCTGATCGGTCATCGTCGCGTCGCTCGCGCCAAAGTCCACCGTACCTTCCGTCACCTGGCGGATGCCGCCGCCCGATCCAATCGACTGGTAGTTGATCTTCACGTCCGGATGCATCTGGCTGTACTCGTTGAACCACTTCGAGTAGATCGGGTAGGGAAACGTAGCTCCCGCTCCGCTGATATTCTGGGCCGTCGCCGCGGCAGCACACAACGCCAAAAGACCCGATGCAATGACTTTCCGTTTCAAAGCTCCCCCTCGAATGAATGCATGATTTGAGTCTGGGTCTCAATTGTTACGGGAAAGTTACATACCCGTAAAATGCGGAACAATGGCTCGTTTTGCATCAGTCCACCGGGTGTAGCACCTTCGGCAGCGTGAATAGAAAATTGCTTCCCGCCCCCATCTCGCTCTCCGCGCGAATCGTTCCGCCCTGCGACTGCACCATGTGCCTCGCGATCGACAAGCCGAGTCCCGTTCCTCCCGACTCCCGCGACCGCGTCTTGTCCACCCGGTAAAAGCGCTCGAAGATGCGGTCCAGATGCTCGGACCCAATGCCCATCCCGAAGTCCCGCACACTGAACTCAACCGCCTCGTACGGCTCCGACACCTCGCGCGCATTGATCACCACGCGCGCATGCTTCTCGTTCCGCGGCTGGCCGTACTTGATCGCATTCTCGATCAGGTTTCCGAGCACCTGCATCACCGCATCCGCATCGGCAAACACCTGGCAGTCCGTAACCGAATCGATCTCGAGCGTAGCCTCGTTCTCCTGCACCAGGCCGCTCAGTGCATGGACTGCGTCGCGAACCAGCGTCTCTGCGCGCACCGGGCCCGGGTGCAGTTCCCCGCTCGGCGCCTCCACCCGCGCCATCACCAGCAGATCCTCGGTCAACCGGCTCATGCGCATGGCGTTTTTGAGAATGGTCGTCAAAAATTCCCGCGCGGTGGGAGTGAGCCCATCCTCATGATCGAGCAGCGTCTCCACATAGCCCGAGATCGAGGTCAGGGGCGTCCGCAGCTCATGCGAAACGTTCGCCACGAAGTCTCGCTGCGTGCGCTCCACCTCCTCGATCCGCGTAATGTCGTGCAGCACTGCCACCGCTCCGCCGCCGGGCATCGGCGAGGCGTTCACCTCAAACTTCCTCCCCGGCACCAGGGAACTCGCCAGCCCCACGCTGACCGTCTTCTCTTCAAGCGCTCGCCGCATGCAGGCCAGCACATCCGGGTCGCGAATCGTCTGCACCAGCGCATGCCCGATCCGCACCGTGCCACCAGCTCCTGGGCCGCGTGGAGTCAACCGCTGCATCCGTTCATTCGTCCACTGGATCCGGCCTGCCGCATCCACCGCCACCACCGCGTCCTGCATGCTGTTCAGCAGCGCTTCGAGCTCGCGCCGGCTCTCCGCGGCCTTCGCGAGCGAGCGCTGAACCTGCTCGGAGGCCGCCGCCAGTGCGTAGGCCAGCCCGTCGAAGTCCCGATACCGCGTCGGCAGCAGCGCCTGCTGACCCTCCATCAGGGAGTCCGCCGCAGCCTCGAGCGGCGCCAGAATCCGACGCAACGAGTGCGCCGTCCACAGCGCCATCAGCACCGCCCACGACACCACCAGCACAATCATCCACGGCAGCCGCAGCGCCGGCAGCGCTTCACCGATCAGCAGCATCACGCCCGCGGCCAGGGTCAGCCGCAAAAACAGTTTCAGAAACAAGCTTCGGGTCACAGCATCCTCCCGAACCGGCTAACCCTGCGCAGAAGCAGAGGCAGAAGCCTTCGGGATCTCGAACCGATAGCCCGCGCCACGCATCGTCTTCAAAAACCGCGGCGTCTCCGCGTCCTCTTCAATCTTCTCCCGAATCCGCCGCACGTACACGTCCACCGATCGCGGCGTCACAAAACGCGCATCGCCCCACACCGCGTCGAGCAGATGGTCCCGGCTGAACACCCGTCCCGGATGCCGCGCCAGGTAATCGAGCAGCCGGAACTCGGTGGCGGTCGTCGTCACCAGCTCGCCGCGGACTCGCAGCTGCATCGCGCTCGCGTCGATCTCGATGTGCTCGAACTTGACCACCGAGGGCGCGCTCGGCCGCTCGAACCGCCTCAACACCGCCTTCACCCGGGCCACCAGCTCACGCGTCGCAAACGGCTTGGTAATGTAGTCGTCCGCGCCCAGCTCCAGCCCATGCACCCGGTCGTTCTCCCCCGCGCGCGCCGTCAGAAAAATAATCGGGACCACGCTTAGCGCCGGATTCTGCCGGAGCCGCCGGCAAAGATCCAGGCCATCCCCGCCCGGAACCATGATGTCCAGGAGAAACAGCGCCGGCGGCTGGCGCTCAGCCTCGGCCACAATATTGCCAATCGCCGCGAACAGCCGGACGCCGAAGCCCGACGCCTCCAGGTGATACTGCACCAGGCGGGAGATGTCCGAATCGTCTTCGAGAACAAAGATGGTCTGACTCAAAGCTCCACGCCTTTCTTTATGTTTTTGAGCAGCTCGCAACGAACCATAGGTAACCGCAGCCTAACCCAACATCCGGGATCGCTTTGAGAACGTACGATGAATCGTTCTTTTAACGTAATCCTGGCGACTCCTACCGCGTCTGATATAGTATGGTCCTGACGGTGGACCGTAGGAGCGGCACATCATGGATGACGTTTCCCCGCTCATACTCTGTGTGGATGACGAGATGGTGGGTCTCGAGGTACGCAAGATACTTTTGGAGCGTGCCGGATATCGTGTTCTAACAGCGCTTGACGGGCCTGCCGGGCTCGATGTCTTTACGCGTGAACCCGTGGAAGCGGTTGTGCTTGATTTTTCCATGCCCGGCATGACCGGCGATCAGGTAGCACGTAACATGCGCCGGGTGAAGCCTGCTGTGCCCATCCTTATGTTGTCCGCTTATACCAGTCTGCCCGCCGAGGTGACCCACCTGGTTGACCTCTATATGACCAAAGGTGAGGGTGCGCCGGCGCTGCTCGAAAAACTGGGAGGCCTTCTGCCCTCGCCTGCATCCTAGAGGAGAAGAGCGGGTGAACGGGGTCCTGTGAACTCTTCAAGCTTTGACCGGATTCTCCGACAGGTTTTTCTCGTTCCGCTTCTGGTCATTCTGCTCGGCGCCGGAGCCCTGGCCAGGCAGCTGCATCAGGCCTATCGCACTGCTGCCCTGCTGCAGGAAACGGACCAAAGCGTCGCAGAAGCCCTGCTCCTTGAGCGCCTGATCGTTGACCAGGAAACCGGCCTCCGTGGCTTCCAAACTACTGGCGATCCACTCTTTCTGCAGCCGTACCTCGTCGCCGACCAGCAACTCCCCGCCGAGTTCGACCACGCCCGCAACACCGCGCACGACCCAGCCATCACCGAAATCCAAAACATTCACGATACCTGGGAGCAAGCCTTCGCCCAGCCGCTGATCGTCTCTATCCGCGCCGGCGCCACCACCTCCGACATCGACCTCAACCTCATCGGCAAACGCCAGATAGACGACATGCGGCAACGCCTCCAGGCCCTGATTGCCTCCCGCGAGCAACTGCGGAACAGCTATCTCGAGCGCTGGCGGCGTGAGGTCCACGTCATGAGCCTGGCCTTGCTCCTTTCCGCCCTCGCCATCGGCCTTACCATCGGGTTTTACAGCCGGCGTCAGCTGCAGGACGTCTCCAACGCCTTCCGCCAGTCGCACAATGTACTTCGCCTGCGCGCCGAAGAAATCTTCCGCTCCGAGCAGAAGCTCCGCACCACCCTCCAGTCCATCGCCGACGGCGTCATCACCTGCGACGCCGAAGGTCGCGTCGACACCATGAACGACGTCGCCCAGCAGCTCACCGGCTGGTCCGCCGACGAGGCCCACAACCAGACCATCGACTCCGTCTTCCGCATCCTCGACTCCACCTCCCGCGAGCCCGTCGAAAATCCCGTCGCCAAGGTCCAAAGACTCGATCAGGTCACCCAGCTGGTCAAGCACAGCATCCTCATCCGCAGGGATCTGCAGGAGATCCTGGTCGACGAGTCCGCCGCGCCCATCCGCGACAAGGCCGGCAAGATCGTCGGCATCGCCCTTGTGTTCCGCGACGTCACCGTGGCCATCAAAAGTCAGGCAGCGCTGCTCGCAAACGAAAAGCTTGCCGTCGCCGGACGCCTCGCCGCCACCATCGCCCACGAGATCCATAACCCACTTGACTCCGTCTCCAACCTTCTCTTCCTCATGGATGGCGAGTCTACCCAGGAAGAAAGCAAGCAGTTCCTCCAGCTCGCCAAGCAGGAGATCACCCGCGTCACCCAGATCAGCCGCGCCATGCTTTCGCTCTATCGCGAGGCCAAGGCACCCATCGCCATCGACCTCAAGGAGATGCTCGAGTCCATCCTGCTGCTCATGGATCGCCGCTTCGCCACGCTCAACGTCGCCGTCCAACCCGACCTCTCCGCCGACCTCGTCGTCCACGGTTTCCCCGCCGAGCTGCGCCAGGTGTTCACCAACCTGCTCACCAACGCCGCCGAAGCGTCCGACCCCCAGACCGTGATTCATGTGCGTGCCATCCCCTGCCCCGCCGGGGTCAACGACGGCGGCCTGCGCCGGGAAGCAGGCGCGCTGGTCACCATCGCCGACCATGGCCCGGGCATCGCCGAAGAGATCAAGGCCACTCTGTTCCAGCCCTTTCACACCACCAAGGGAGAGCGCGGAACCGGCCTCGGACTTTGGGTCTGCCGGGGAATCGTCAACAAGCACGGCGGCACCATCCATCTCGAAAGCGACTACGACCCCGTGCACCACGGCACCACGGTACGCGTCTTCCTCGCCACCAATCCTGTCATCAATGCCGGCGGCGACTAGGCAGCAGCCACGGCCACACGCGCCTCCAGCACCTCAACAGCCAAGCCCGCCGCCCTCTGGCAAGCTTCCCGGCTCACATCGAAGTGCGTCACAAACCGTACCGCGTCCGGCCCGATCGCACTCGCCAACACACCTCTTTCCTTCAACTGCGCGCAGAACCCCGCCGCATCCCCACCCTTCAGCCGGAAGATCACAATGTTCGTCTCGACAGCTGGCAGATCGATCTCGACCTCCGGCACCGCCGCCATCGCCTCCGCCAGCAGCCGAGCGTTGGCGTGATCCTCGCCCAGCCGCCCGGGCATCTCGTCCAACGCAATCAGCCCCGCCGCCGCTAGAATCCCCGCCTGCCGCATGCCGCCGCCCAAAGC
>CAXTQE010000098.1:0-13931 GCA_964246225.1 uncultured Acidobacteriaceae bacterium
CCGTGGTGGTTGCCAGCGACTCACTCGTCCGCAAGGTCGAGTCGGAACCGTGTCCTCCCACGGCGGTCCAATCCGTCACTCCGGCCACAGCGAAGTGGGGATCATCAGAGAACTCCATGTGTCCCGCATCGCCTACGGAGGACGCAGAACCCAGCATCATTTCTACAGGCTCTGTCAGTCGCTCCGCAGCAATGTATACGTGCGCTGTCAGCCCTTGTTTGCTGGCCGTGACCTCGGCGTCGATACCTGCCTCCGCTTTCAGTTCGAACGTACCCTTTGAATCTGTAGTGGCTTGGATAGTAGAGCTCGGTGCCGTCTCGCGCAGCGTCACGGCCGCACCTGCAACCGGCCGTCTCGCCTGGTCTACGACCTTTCCCGTAAGGCGCACCACGGGCTGCTGTGCGGGTGCTGCAAGAGCAACGACCACGGCTATGAGAGCTGCTGCAGCTCTGCTAGCGCTCACGTAACGTGTGCAACGGGTAAATTTCAGCAAACGCATTATCGTAGTTAGCCCAGTTTTCTGCCCGTCAAGTTCTTGACAAAACAAGCATAGAATATCTCTCTCGCTATCTAAGGACTGTATCCGTTACCAAAAAACTTAAAAGGGCTGAGCAGAATCTCTGAGTTGCTGATAATTGCATCCGGCATTCTTTCCTGGCTGCTTCCTGCAGAAGCTCGGAGTCTTTCCTCGCTCATTACTACGTTGACTTGAAAGGCTATTTTGCTGCATCACTTATCCTTTTCTGATCTTTACTGCGGAAGCCGCAATGACAACGGTCCTAACGATACTATGCGCCTCCACGATCAAGCTGATTTCTGCCATCCATGTTGTCGCAGCAGGGTTGCAGGCGTCGGAGAGACCTACCTTCGACTGCGGATCGGTCGGCTATGGCCGTTTGTTGTGATGCATCAAGAACGGGGGAAACTGGTTCAGTAAAGTAAGTCGTTCACGGGCTCCAAAGGCGGAGGGAGGTTCGTTTCTCCAATCGCTTCTAAAAGGCTAATCTCGACGTTGCGCGCCATGGCATCGAGCGGAAGTGCGTTGAGTGATCGGCCAAAAGGTTCCTCCAACTCATCGCCCAAGGCATCAAGGCCAAAGAATGTATAAGCCACCAGAGTGCAGAAAAGCGGTGTACCCCAGCCGAGCGTCGAGGTCAGACCGAAGGGCAGCATGAAGCAGTAGGCGTATGCGGTGCGCTGCAGGAGTAAGGTGTAGGTAAACGGAGTGGGTGTGTTCCGAATGCGTTCGCAGGCAACCTGCGCTGCGGTAAACGCGTTGAGTCGGTCGTCAAAAATCCTGTAGGTCTGCTCGTCGATCTCCCCGAAAAGAAGCATCTCTCCAATAAATCCGCCCAACTTCCGAAGGATCGTGTCGGGCAAGTTGCCATGCTTAGCGGTTATCCCGGGAGCGTACCTGGCGATCTCCGGTGGGAGTGAAGTTTGTCCTCGAAGGTACGCGGTAAGCGCGTACTGAAAGGCAACGGCTAGTCTGACAAGCTCCGCGCGCGATACGTTACCAGTAGCTTGTGGCCGGCTGGGGAGCGTCGTGCTCAGTCTGGCCCAGGACCGCATTTCACCGATCAAGGCACCCAACACGCGCCGCGCCTCCCACCACCGGTCGTAGCAGGCGTTGTTGCGGAAGCCAAGAAAGATGGAAAGAGCGACCCCAAGCAGAGTGAACGGGGTCGCATTCCACCTTTGAAACAATTTCAATCCCGTTTCTTCCAGCACGAGAACGGCGCATGAGACCACGAATACGGAAAGAAGATGGAGCACAATGCGCGGAAGGATGGATAGCCGAAACATCCAAACCAAATGCCAGAAATTTGGCTTCGCACGAACAATCATGCTCCATCTCTCCTCAAGCGATTGCTTGGCCTAGCCCTGAATGACTATTTCTTTGTCCTGGGGCGCGCTACGGATTGTTGCCGTTGCAATCTTCAAGTGCGCCTCGGCCATCTTATTGGGCATCCGCGCAATCCACTGGTTCAAAGAGACATCCTGGTAGGTGGAGGCTTTGAACATTTCCAGGAACACGACATCCTCTGTCCCAATATTTTCAATGGTGTGGCCGGCCATGGAAGGGACGTAGCCTACATCATTGGGATTGAAGTCCATAGTACGGGCCTTCGCGCCGGTGGTGACCACGGTCATGCGACCGCTTCCCTTGATCCAGTATTGCCACTCGCTGGCATTCGGGTGCCAGTGCATTTCCCGGATGGCACCTGGCTTCAGCGTCACCATGGCAGCGGCGATGTTGAGCGTAACCGGGAAGTTTTTGGAATCGACGATCCGCACCTCTCCGCCCGCTGTTGTCTTACTCGCCGGCATGGAGGCCATCTTGAAGGTGTACTTGTTCTCTGTTTCAAGGTTAGCCCCGAGAAATTGCCGGTCCTTTTCAAGTGAATCGGGTAGCGGCGCTTCAAAGATGTAGAGTTCGGTCGCGGGCAGGCGGTCAAAGACTTCGCGATTCCAGCCGGTGTTTTTTTTCACGATCTCCGGGGAGGTGTGGGCAAGGAACTCGGAGAGCAGGAACGTGTCGTCTTCAGAAAACGTGCCTTCGTCGAAGACGAGAAGGAACTCGCAGCCGTCATCTCCCAATCCCTGAATCGAGTGGGGCAAGCCGGCCGGGAAATACCAGAGGTCTCCAGCCGTGATGTCGTCGATGAACATCTTACCATCGGGCTGCATGACCGTAACGCGGGCTTTGCCGGTCAGCATGATTGCCCACTCGTCGGCAGTGTGCCAGTGTAATTCGCGGAATGAACCGGACGTGAGCCTCATGTTGACACCGGCAAGGTCTTTCGACGGCGGCAGCTCACGCTGCGTCACCTGGTGGGTCCAGCCGCCGCCTTGTATGCGCTTGGGCGCGAGGTCGAATGAGAACCAGATCGGTCCCGGATTGCCATGGTCTGTAAAAGGTGGATTGTTGGAATTCGGATTTTCTTTTAACAGCGGTTGGTTCTCCGGCCCGGGGTCGCTCGCACTTTTGCCGGTACGGCCGGCCTGCTGCTCGGCCCGATTCTGACCCATGGCCGTCGCTCCAAAGAAGCCCGCTCCAGCAAGGGCCGCAGCGCCTACAAACATTCTTCGGGACAAAGCAGAAGCTTCTGCTTCGCGTCCCACTTCCAATGTAATTGTGCTCTCGCGCATGGTCTTACTCTCCGATAGATCAAGTGAACTGCTTACTTCCCTATTAGAGAACAGCGCAGGGCGCGAGAGTATACGTCTCTTTGCAGCACTCTTATCGACGCAGTGCATCACTGAGGCGTTAATCTACTTTCGAGGGCAGCCGGTGAGTCACTTCTTTTGCGGTCTTCACAAGATTATGGGTGAGCGGACTGGAACGGGTAGCAAGGACTGCAACGCCGATTTCCGATTGAATGCGATCGCGTACGAGCGGGATCACCTTCAGGCCTGACCTGTGACCTTTTGCGATGTCGGTTGGCAGGATTGCAACACCCATGCCTGCGGCCACCAGAACCAAGGCCGTGGTCATCTCGCCTACCTCCTGCACGATGTTCGGGGTGTACCCCGCGTGCCGGCAGATGCCGGTCCAATGCTCATAAAACATCGGCGCCCACTTTCGACCGTACGCGATAAAGGGCTCGTCAGCCAGGGTCTTCGCTGTGATCGTTTCGTCTGCGGCAAGAGGGTGGGTCTTGGGCAGAACGAGAGAAAAGGGCTCTTTATGAATCTTGCCAACGATTAGGCCCTCGATTACCAGCGGCATCCGAACGAATCCGCAGTCGATGGTTCCTGCCTTCAAGGCGTCCACCTGTTCCGCGGTCGAAAGGTTCTTCAGCTCCAAAGTCACACCGGGATACTTCTTCCGAAAAGCAATGACGACACGAGGAATGAGCTGCGCGGTGGCCGATGCAACAAAACCCACACGCAGGTGGCCACTCTCACCACTACCGATGCGGCGCGTTCTCAGCTCGACACCGGCGACTTGGCGGAGCAGGTCTTCTCCCTCTTCAAGGAGAGACGCACCGGCTGGCGTGAGCCTTACCGTTCGCCGGTTGCGTTCCAGCAAAGGCGCTCCGAGATACGCTTCGAGATTCTGAAGTCGGATAGAAAGCGCCGACTGCGAGAGATAGAGCTGCCGTGCGGCGCGCCCAAAATTAAGCGTTTTCGCTAAGACAATAAAAGACCGAAGCTGTTCAAAATCCATATTTTCTCCTTCATTCCGTTCGCTTTGATGAGAGAACGGAGTTGACTCTTGCGCTTGTCGTGACGGTGAGCAAACGCGGTCAGTGAGCAACGAAGTCGACTTCTCTGATCGATACATACAGCTTGAGCGGGTTACAGTAACGCTGCTGTAATGATTTTAGGCGGGTCAGGTCACCTGCTCACATAACCTAGCTCTTTCAGATCGTAGATCTGCTGCTTCTGAATTACATTGGCAATCTATGCGGATCCACACTCAGCGAAACGGATCTGTTAGGTCGCGACAGGGCAGACCACAGTACTACTTGGTGTTGCGGCGGAAGGTTGAAGCCGAGATGGTCTTGCCCATTGACCTTACAATCGTTTCCAGCTAGCTACGTCGATGCGAGGAGAACGGCCAAAATGCCTGGAATAGTCTCTGCTGAAATGGGACGCACTCTGGTATCCGACTTCATACGCAGCCTGTTCGACGCCTGAACCCCCGAGGACAATAAGACGTCGACCTTCGAGCAATCGAAGACTTTTCTGATAGTTTCAAAGGAGAAGTTGCGGCTACGATCTTGAACCTTCTTCGAAAGGTCTCAGCACTCATTCCAGCAAGGCGAGCGAGTGCGTCCGTCGCAATTTTCTCGCGGAATGTCTGCTGTATATGCAACATGGCCCGGATCACTTGTTGATCCTCAGGATTTCCGCGCGCCATGAGCAGGAACTGCTCCCGCTCAGGACCGCATAGAAGCCAGAAACAAATTTCGCGCATGATCCCGGGGAAGAGGACGGAATTGTTTCGGGGGTTTTCAGCAGACGGAGTGCTCTCAGGCTGCAGTCCAACACCTCGGCTTCAACTTCTAGAACAAAAGCTTTCTGTGATGGTCTCTCCTTCCGAGAAGATTTCTGAAAGCATGCATCCTGAGCGACATCACGCAATGTTGTGAGGTCCAGCCGAATGATCAATCCCAAGTATGGTCGCTCACGGCTAGCAGTAGCAACGGTACTTCGGGCCGGCGTTGTGACAGTGACCGCGAGCGCTTGACCCGCTTTATAGACCAGGTGTTGCTCGCCAGACATGGCCCACTTAGCTCCCTGGACGGTCAGACAGACTGCTGGCTGTTTCAGGATGATTGGGGACGCCCTCTTCGGCTTGAAGGTACGGGAAACTGTAAACAAGTCAATCGAAGTTGAGAAGTGTTCTCGCTGCGGCTGACTTGCGCAGATCTCCGTCAAAACTGTCGCTAGCTCTTGCAGGAGCATGTTCCTTCGATTTGATTGCGGTATGAGCACAGTCTAAACGCCATATTGAGACATGGGGTTGCCCGTTTGTGGCAAGTCACTTTTCATGTAGGCGCATAGTGTCGATTTGTGTAAAAGGCGCCGATCGTAGGTCATCAGGAGATAACTCTTGAACGATGAAACCTTTACTACTATCAATCCAGCCACCGGTGAGATCATTGAAACCTTCCGGTATTTCACTTCCGAGGAGTCCTAAAAAAGGATAGCCCAAGCAGCGATGACCTTTCAGACTTTTAGAAAGGCATCGGTATTTGGGCGAGCAAAACTATTAACAAATTGTGTGGCGGTGTTACGAAAGAATAAAGAAGTCCTGTCAAAGTAATTACGACCGAGATGGGCAAGATCTTATCGGAGTCCGAAGCTGAGATCAAAAAGTGCGCTCTCGAGGCAGAATGGTATGCCGAACATGGTCCACGGCTGCTCGCGGATGCTCCCGCACCGACGGGTGCGATTGAAGCTAGTTTTTAAGGATGCTGACATCCCGAAAGCCGTTGAGGCCGGTATCAAGGGCCGCTTCGCCAATTTGGGTCAGGTTTGCCTTGCGGCCAAGCGCTTCATTCTAGTGGCAGAGATTGCGGATGAGTTAGAGCATCTTTTCTTCGAGGCTGCAAGAAAGCTTCGTGTCGGCGATCCTTATAATGCGAGTACCCAGATGGGTCCAATGGCCCGTGCCGATCTGCGTGACGCACTCCACAGACAGGTTGAGGCAAGCGTTGCCCAGGGTGCGCGCCTGCTCTGTGGCGGCACTCCGATCGAGGGTAAAGGTGCTTACTATGCGCCCACCGTGCTCAGCGACGTTAAGAAGGGCATGCCCGCTTTTGACGAAGAGACGTTTGGACCCGTTGCGGCTCTGATGCGAGTTCCAGACTTGGACGCAGCCGTTGTCGCAGCAAACGATAGTCAATTCGGCCTAAGTGGCAACATCTGGACCAGCAATGTGGACCAGGCACGCAAAGTTGCTCGAAACCTGAACACGGGTGGCGTTTTTATTAACGGCATCACGGCTTCGAACCCCAGGGTGCCCATAGGCGGCGTGAAGAACAGTGGGTACGGACGTGAGCTCTCCCATATGGGCCTTCATGCGTTCGTCAATGAGCAGACGGTGTGGATCGAACGTCCGTAGTTCAAAGCTATGGGCAGGTTTCGCAAGGCTAGGTTTTCCTTCGCTGTACAAGAACGGAGCGACGATGAGCAAAGTAGCGTTTTTAGGTCTGGGTGCCATGGGTTCTCTCATGGCTCATAACCTTCTGAAGGCTGGTCATGAGCTTACAGTCTGGAATCGCGAACCGAAAGCAATGGAATCGCTGATTGCGGCTGGCGCAAGGGCTGCGTCTGAACCGCGTACAGCCGCGCAAGACCAGGATTTTGTTTGCACCATGGTGCGCGACAACGAAGCTTCCAAGCAGGTCTGGCTTGACCACGATTCCGGCGCATTACTTGGCATGAAGAAGGGTGGAATTGCCATTGAAAGTTCCACGCTGTCCCCTGACTGGGTTCGTGAGCTGAATGTTGCGGTGACCGGTGCCGGCTTCAGCCTGCTTGACGCTATGGTCTCTGGCAGCACGCCTCAAGCAGAGAGCGCAGAGCTTGTGTTTTTGGTGGGGGACGACGCAGACGCTGTAAAGAAAGCTGAGCCCCTGTTGAAAGCGATGGGTACGAGCGTGCAGTATGCAGGTCCTGTAGGCACTGGATCCTTGGCAAAGCTGTGCACCAATACCCTGATGGCAGCTGAACTTGCAGTGCTTGCCGAGCTTGTAGCCCTTTTGAAAAGCCAGCATGTCGATCCAGACGAGGTCCTGAGTGCTGTCGCCGCGACTCCGCTCTGGAGCCCGCACATGACGGCAGATAAACAGTCGATGCTGAGCAGTGACTTCCAACCTCATTTCCCGATCAAGTTGCTGCAAAAGGACCTGGACTACATGCTGGATACTGCCGGCAATGCGAGTTCCATACCCTCCGTCACTTTTATTCGCTCTCAATTTCGGAAGGCGATCGACAAAGGTCTAGGTGATTTGAACATGACCGCCATCCTTAAACTCGTCCAGTCCTAAGAGGCCTTGACCCAAAACAGTGTATGAAATGAGCGATCAGAAGCGCATTCCACTAAGAGTAAATAAATGAACAAACAAGGGAGAAGAACATGAAAACCGTTTTGATCACGGGAGCAGCTACTGGATTCGGCTACGGAGTAACGATGCAGCTCGCAGGGAAGGGTTTTGAAGTGATCGCATCCGTGGAAATCTACGGTCAGGTTCAGCCTCTAAAGCGCGATATCGCAGCTCGGGGGTTTAAGAATATTCGCGTGGAGAAGCTTGACGTCACCGTCGAGGGTGATCGCCGTAAGGCGCTTGGGTGGAATGTAGAAATCCTGGTGAATAATGCCGGTGTGCTTGAGGGTGGTTCCGTCGTCGACATTCCAGGGAGCAACATGCGTCACGAGTTTGAGGTGAATGTCATCGGACCTCTTTTGCTCACGCAGGGCATTGCCAAGCAGATGGTGAAGCGAGGCAAAGGCAGAATCGTTTGGGTCTCCTCGCGTGAGGGATTAAATGTAAACCCCTTTACCGGCATCTACTCTGCCTCGAAGCACGCTATCGAAGCAATCGCCGAGACCATGAGCATGGAGTTGCAGGAGTTCGGGATCGAGGTGGCCACCATCAACCCCGGTCCATTCCTGACAGGCTTCAATGATCGGGGTTTCCAGACTTGGGAGAGCTGGGAGGATGAGCCGTCGCAAAGGCTGTATGACTATTCCAAGCTGGCGTTCCCCCGGCCCCAGTTCGATCCGGCGGTGATGATTGCCACCATGACCAAGGTGGTAGCTGGGGAAGGGGACACGTACCGCAACCTCGAGCCGCAATCCATGGTTGAGGAAACCAAAAAGAATATCGAAGCGCCCTGGACCAAGAACGTGAAGAAGGATCTGGGAACGCGGGCGGCGCAGATCCAGAAGTGCTACGACATGACGCCGGAGGTTCAAGAGTCCGACTGGTCGCCGCGGGAGCGTGACGGAGCCAGCCGCTAGTAAAGGCAGAGTGTGGCCGGACCAGATCATGGCCCGGTCACACTTTCACGGCATGTTCGATCGCGTATCGGACGGAAGACCCGGTTTACGCCTCGTGCCGCCGCTTATATTGACCTGTCGCAAGGTAATTGTATTCTTCAATTTAGAAAGGCAAACTGCATGTCCTATGTAAAAGACACAGAGATCAAAGACGGCAAGCATACGCCGGGTGACCTGTTGGAAGACGGAGCATGGCGCGTAGAAATTGATTCCATGGGACAAGTAAAAGTGCCCGCCGACCGGCTTTGGGGAGCGCAAACACAACGTTCCCTCATCCACTTCTCCATCGGCAACGACCACATGCCGCTTGAGGTGTACCACGCATACGGCTACGTGAAGAAGGCAGCGGCGATTGTAAACGCGCGCTCCGGTCGCCTGCCCCAAGACAAAGCCGACCTGATTATAAAGAGCGCGGATGAGGTGATCGGCGGCAAGCTCGACAAAGAGTTTCCACTGTATGTCTGGCAGACAGGAAGTGGAACGCAGAGCAATATGAACGTGAATGAGGTGATCAGTAATCGTTCCATCCAGCTTGCTCAGGGAGTGGTGGGATCGCAGCAACCGGTTCACCCGAACGACCACGTCAACATGTCTCAAAGTTCGAACGACACCTTTCCTACAGCGATGCACATTGCCGCAGTGAAAGAGATCAAAGAAGTGCTTTTGCCGAAGGTTGGCGACTTGCTCACCGCCATTAAAGCAAAAGCGAACGAGTGGCAACACATTGTAAAGATCGGGCGCACCCACCTGGAAGATGCGGTGCCCTTGACGGTTGGCCAGGAATGGTCAGGGTATGCAAGCCAGATCCGAGGCGCACTCGATCGGGTAGAGGCGTCGCTTTCAGGCTTATATCAATTAGCGGCCGGTGGCACGGCTGTGGGCACAGGCCTGAACGCGCCGGAGAACTTTGGAACGGACATTGCAAAAGAGATTGCGCAGCTCACCACACTCCCGTTTACAACGGCTCCAAACAAGTTTGCAGCACAGGGCTTTCTTGACGCAATGGTCGCTGCGCACGCTGCCCTGCGTGGACTTGCGGTATCGCTCATGAAGATTGCGAACGATATGCGCTGGCTGGCGTCTGGCCCTCGCTGTGGCCTGAACGAACTCATCCTGCCAGAGAACGAGCCGGGGTCTTCGATTATGCCGGGCAAGGTAAACCCAACCCAGTGCGAAGCGACTGTGATGATCTGTATCCAGGTGATCGGCGACGATACGGCAGTTGCCTTTGCCGGGTCGCAGGGCAACTTTGAGTTAAATGCCATGCGACCAATCATCATCAATAATTTCCTGCATTCCGCCCGCATGCTCGCCGACGGATGCGAGAAGCTGCGTATGTTCTCTGTTGAAGGTACAAAGGTAAACGAAAGAAGGTCGCCGAGTATGTGAGCAACTCCCTCATGCTGGTGACTGCACTCAGCCCTGTCATCGGTTACGAAAAGGCTTCGCAGATTGCCAAGTCCGCGCAGCAGGAAGGGTGCACGCTACGGGAAGCAGCAACCAAAAGCGGACTGATCGATGCGGCCCAACTCGACAAAATCGTCAATCCGCAGGAGATGGTGGGCAACACAACCCCGGTCTTCGAGTTGTAGCTCACGGGAGTCTATGCTTTTTACGTTTTCAAGAGCAGACAGAAAGAAGGAAACAATGGATGTCTTCAAACCTTACGGGAAGTGCGTTACTTGAAGATCCGAAACAAAACCGCGGGACGGCTTTCACTCAGCAGGAGCGTGAAGAAAAAGTTCTGACGGGACTCCTGCCGCCGGTCGTTGAAACGCTGGAAGGTCAGGTGAAGCGCTGCTTATTTCAGCTCAGCAAGAAGAGCAACGACTTGGAGCAGTACATCTACCTGTCGCAACTCGCAGATACGAACCGAACCCTTTTCTACGCGGTACTGGCCACCGACCCGGCACGCTTTTTAAAGATTGTGTACGACCCTATCATGGGCGCCGCGTGTCTTGAGTTTGGCCATATTTACCGCAGACCGAATGGCATGTACGTCTCAATGGACCAGCGCGGCAGGCTGAAAGATGTGCTGAAGAACTGGCCCGTGAACGACGTTCGTGTCATCTGCGTGTCGACCGGCGGTCGCATCCTTGGTCTGGGCGATCTCGGCGCGAACGGTATGGGCATTCCGATTGGCAAGCTGCAGTTGTATACCGCCTGCGCCAGTGTCGATCCGGAGGTTTTGCTTCCAGTCCTGCTGGACTGCGGCACCGACAATGAGCAGCTTCTCAGCGATCCGCTCTACTTGGGACTCCGGCAGAAACGGCCATCGACCGACGAGCTGGATGTCTTCGTGCAGGAGTTTGTGGATGCGGTGCAGGACCGTTTTCCAGAGTGCTGCATTCACTTCGAGGACTGGAAAGGCACAGACGCCCTCCGATTGCTGAAACGTTATGTCGGTCAGATTAGTTGCTACAACGATGACATCCAGGGAACCGGCAGCGTGCCAGTCGCTGGTTTATACAACGCGATGAAGATTGCCAAGGGCGAACTGAAGCATCAGAAAGTGCTTTTTCTAGGTGCCCGTTCCGCGGGTATCGGGATGCCAACATGATCGTTTCCGCAATGAAGCTGGAAGGTATGAGCGAGCAGGAGGCGCAGCAGACGATCTCACTCTTCGATGCAAGTGGGCTGATCGAACCGTCGCGGAAAGATCTTTCTCCAGAACAGGAAAACTATGCGCATCCTGCATCTCCGACCAAGGACCTGTTGAAGGCGGTCAAGACGCTTAAGCTCACTATCCTCATAGGTGTGAGCACGATCAAGGGCGCTTTTACGCAGAAGATCATCCAGACCATGTTAGCCGGCTGTGTGGTGAATTTGTGGAGAGCGAAGGAGCTTCTTAGCTACACCGCAGCGGCCTGGGAGAGTTCCTGGTCCTGGTATTGGAGCTGGTAGAGCTTGTAGTAGAGGCCGTGCTGGGCGAGGAGCTGCTGGTGGGTGCCCTGCTCGCGAAGCTGGCCCTTGTGCATGACGAGGATGGTGTCCGCGGACTGGATGGTGGACAGGCGATGGGCGATGAGGACGCTGGTGCGGCCAGTGATCATGCGGGATAGGGCGAGGCGGACGCGGAGCTCGGTTTCAGTGTCGACGGAGCTGGTGGCCTCGTCCAGAATAAGAATGCCGGGGGAGTGAGCGAGGGCGCGGGCGAAGCTGATGAGCTGCTTCTGTCCAGTCGACAGGCCGGCACCTCGCTCGCGGACGGGCTCGTTGAAGCCGAGGGGGAGCGAGCGGATGAAGTCGCCTATGTTGACCTCGTCGGCGGCCTGCTCGACCCTGGTCGCGCTGATGGAGGATGTCCCGAGGCGGATGTTGTCGGTGATGGTGCCCGAGAAGAGGAAGGGGTCCTGTAAGACGACGCCAAAGCGCTGCCGAAGCCTGGTAAGGTCTTGCAGGCGGATGTCGATGCCGTCGACGAGGATTTCGCCGCGCTGTATGTCGTAGAAGCGCATCATGAGGCCGGTGATGGTGGTTTTGCCGGCTCCGGTGTGGCCTACGATAGCGGCGGTTTCATTTGGTTCGAGGACGAAGGAGACATCGCGGAGGATCCACTCGATCGTGGGATCAGAGGTTGAAAAACCCTGATCTAGTTTCTGATACGTGAACCAGACGTTCTTGAACTCGATGCGGCCATAGACGGGGCTGCCTGGATCGGGAGCGATGGGGTGCGCTGGCGAGACGATCTCGGGAGCCTGGTCGAGCAGCTTAAAGACGCGCTCAGAGGCGGCCATGGCGGCTTGCAGAATGTTGAATTTGTCAGACAGCTCGAGGATGGGGCGGAAGAAGCGCTGGGCGTACTGGATGAAGGCGATCAGGACGCCGAGAGTGACGGTCGAGAAGACGCCTCGCAGCCAGACGTGACCGGTGGGAACGCCGAGGTGGTCGATGACGGCGATGCCTCCGCGCCAAAGGACGAGGGCGATGGCGAGCGAGGAAAGCAACTCGACGACCGGGTAGTACAGGGCGTAGGCGAAGATGGCGTCGGTCCAGGCGCGCTTGTTTTCTTCATTCACGGCAGAGAAGTCGTCGTAGGCGCGCTTTTCGCGGTTGAAGAGCTGGACGACGCTCATGCCGGAGACGTATTCCTGGGTGAAGGCGTTGATCTTGGCGGTGGCGGCGCGCTGGGCTCGATAGCTGATGCGGACGAACTTGCGGAAGATGTTGGTGGCGAGGATGATGAGCGGGATGACGGCCAGGGTAAGCAGTGCCAGGGGCCAGGACATCCAAAGCATGATGGCGACGATATAGACAAGCGTGACGACATTGTCGAGGATGGCGAGGACGCCGGAGGTGAACATCTCGTTGATGGCGTCGACGTCCGAGGTGACGCGGGTGACGAGGCGGCCGACGGGGTTGCGGTCGAAGAAGCCGACGTCCTGGTCCTGGATGTGGCGGAAGATTTCGCGGCGAAGGTCGAACATGATCTTCTGGCCGGTCCACTGCATGAGGTAGGTCTGGACGAACTCGAGGCCGAAGGAGATAACGAGAGCGAGGAAGTAGAGGCCGGCGAGCTCCGTGATGCCGGTAATGGGGTCAAGGGACAGCTGACGGCCGAGCCAGGAGGGATGGTGGTCGGGGGAGAGATAAGTATCGACGGCTACTTTAATGAGGAGCGGACCGGCGACATCGGTTGAGGATTTGAGGAAGATGGAGAGCGCGGAGATCGCGGTCTGGAGCTTGTAGGGTCCCAGGTAACGGAGCAGCCGGCGCATAAGCACGCCGTCGTAGACCTTGCCGACGACATCATCGTCCGGGCCGGCGGGCTTGGCGGGAGCTTGCTTCGCTTCGGCCGCTGCGGTGGCGCCCTGGTCTGTTTTTTTGTCTTCGGTGCGATCGCTCATCCGGTATCTCCATAGTAGATGCGATGGAGTTTGGCGGCGCTTCTATTGTGTGCCGGTGCGGCATGAAAGAATTAGAGTTCATGGGATGGAGTGAGCAGCCGACGTTGGGGATATACGTGTCGATCCCGTTCTGCAGGGCAAAGTGCAGTTTCTGCAACTTCGCTTCAGGCGTGTTCGGTGTGGAGGCGATGCCGGGCTATTTGGAGCGAGTGTCGGCGGAGATGCGGGAGGCGCGCGGATTCGCAGCAGGGCTGGAGATGGAGTTGCCGGGGCGGGTGGACTCGATCTACCTGGGCGGGGGTACGCCTTCGCTGCTGGAGCCGTGGGACGTGGAGCGTCTGTTTGGAGAGCTGCGGGGGCAGTTTCTGGTTGAAGATGAGGCGGAGATTACGGTGGAGTGCGCGCCGGGGCAGCTGAGTGAGCGGACGCTCGAGGCGCTGCTGCGGACGGGGGTGAACCGGTTGAGCTTTGGGGTACAGAGCTTTGTGGATGCGGAGTGTACGGCGACGGGGCGGCTGCATACCGGGCGGTCGTGCCGGGAGGAGCTGGCGCGGATGGAGCGG
>CAXTQE010000099.1:0-13825 GCA_964246225.1 uncultured Acidobacteriaceae bacterium
GGTTCGAATACTGCGGCTGCGCCGGATAGGGCTGCTGGGCTGGAGATTGAGGAGGCTGGTTCGGATATTGAGGCTGCGCCGGATACTGCGGCTGCTGGTTCGAGTACTGAGGCTGCGCCGGCGCTTGCGCGGGCGCGGAGGAGGGATCCTGCGCCCAGGCAGAAGCCCCCATGAGCAACAAACCCAGGCTGAGCCGCAAGCGGGGATTCGTACGCAAGTCAGAAATGCAATGCCGATCGTTCATCTTCGAGTTCTCCGGAGACCAATACGGGGTCCAGTGGATTAGACCCGGATTGTGCTGCAGGAGTTGCGATACCGGGTCGGCCGGCGGCGCTCAATCGAAGAGGCTCGGCCCGGCTTCGCGGAGCGGTTCGCCCTTTACGCCACCCTGGCAGGCGGGGCACAGGCGGGCGTGGATGTCGCATCCGTTCGCTCCGTAGGGATGAGCGCACTGCCCGCAACGGAGGTGGTAGACATGCTGGCCGGCAAAACTTTCGGACGGCCAGCCCGTGTCGCGGACGACGATCTGCCCGTTAGCATTGCGAAAGCCGGGGCGGGTGGTCGCGGCATCGCGCGGCATGCGGATCTTGCGGAGCATCCGACTATTTTCTCACTGGTCCGGCGAAGTGCGAGGCGGCGCAGCTTGCATCGTAGGAGAATAGAGCCATGGCTTCCTCACAGGCGGAGTTCGGCTCGCAGTCGGTGCGCATCGATAAGTGGCTTTGGGCGGCGCGATTCTTCAAGACGCGCGTGCTGGCAACGGCGGCCTGCGATGCCGGGCACATCGTGTGCAACGGCCAGCCCGCCAAGCCCTCGCGAGTCCTGAAGCTGGGAGATCGACTGGGCATTAAGAACGAGGGCGGCGAGTACACGATCGAGCTGCTGGCGCTGTCGGATCAGCGCGGGTCGGCGACGATCGCGCAGACGCTCTACCAGGAGACGGACGAGAGCCGCGAGCTTAGAGCCAAGGTGGCCGAGGCGCGCAAGGTGATGCTGGCCAACGATCCGCTGCCGCAGGGGAAGCCGTCGAAGAAGGACCGGCGGCTGATCCACAGCTTTCGGGGGCGATAGGGCGGGTCAGGCTTCGGGCGTGGGTTCCGCGGGCTCGCCGGGAAGTGGACCGGACCCCAGGCCGCGATTCGGGTTCTTCTTCTTGCGAGTCGGATAGCTGGTCTTCCCGGGCGTGGGCGAGAGGATTTCGTTCACCTGAGCCTCGACGGCGCTCCAGTACTTGACGTCGGCGGGCCGGGCGGAGGCGACGCGCTGACGCATGCGGGCGTACCACAGGCTCCACTCCAGCTCCTTGCGATTGTTGTGCTCGATGGCGGCCTGCACGCGCTGGACTTCACTGGGAATGGCCATCGGCTACGCCAGTCCCGTCGACTCGGCCTGCTCCTGCGCATGGTAGCTGGAGCGGACCAGCGGGCCGGCCTCGACGTGACGGAACCCCATCGCAAGCGCCTCGTGCTTGAGGAAGGCGAACTCCTCCGGAGTGTAGAAGCGGCTCATGACCAGGTGATCTTTGGACGGCCGAAGATATTGCCCGATGGTAAGAATGTCGACACTGCGGGCGGCGAGGTCGCGGAAGACGGCGAGCAGCTCGTGCATCTCTTCGCCAAGGCCGACGATGATGCCGGTCTTGGTGACCTGCCGAAGCCCGAGTTCGGCGGCAATCTCCTTGGCCTGCTCAAGGAAACGCAGCGAGCGCGGATAGCGGCCGCCGGATTTGGCCACGCGGTAAAGCCGCGGCACGGTCTCGATGTTGTGGTTGAGGATCTCGGGTTGCGCGGCGACGACCATGCGCAACGCGGCCTCGTTGCCCTGGAAGTCGGGCGTGAGGATCTCGATCCGGCATCCCACGGCCTGCAGACGAATCTCGCGCACCACCTCCACGAACGCCCGCGCCGCACCCAGGTTGTCGTCGTCCCGGTTGACGCTGGTGACGACGGCGTGGGCAAGCCCAAGTTGGGCCACGGCATACGCGACGCGCCTGGGCTCATCGAAGTCGATCGGCTCCGGCCGGCCTTTGGGAACGGCGCAGAAGCCGCAGCGCCGGGTGCACAGGTTGCCGAGCATCATGAACGTGGCGGCCTTCTGGTTCCAGCACTCTCCGATGTTCGGGCACTGCGCGCTCTCGCACACGGTATGCAGATGCAGATCGCGGGCCAGCTTCTTGAGCGCATGAAAGGTCTCGCCGCCGGGAGCTTTGGCCTTCAGCCACTCGGGCTTGCGCACGGGAATCTTCGGACCCAGATGGATCTGCACAAGCTCGGAGACCTGGACCGGCGACGCCATGGCAACCATTCTACCCCGCAATCCCTGGGCTTCTACCGAGATCGGCGAGCGCCTTTCGCGGCGTGCGCCTCCTCGGTCGCGCAGTACACCACCCGCTCCACCACGCAGATCACTTCGCCCAGCGGATCGACGACCTCGACCGGAAACACGGCGTCATAGGTCCCATCCTGATCCAACGCCGTGCGGATCTCCTTCAGCCGCTCGTCCGTCAGCTCAAAGTGAGCGCGCACCACGGTAAGACCGGGGCGGCGGAAGCGGATCGAGCCGGCCTTGTCCCACACCACAAAGCCCTCGCCCAGCGCATGGTGGAGCATGACCATATAGAACGGATCGGTCATCGCAAACAGGCTTCCACCAAAGTGCGTGCCGAAGTAGTTCCGGTTTTCCGACGTCAGCTCCATCTCCACGTCGACCGACCGCAGATCGTCCGACTGGCTCGTAACGCGAATCCCCGCACCGACAAACGGGGCGTAGGTGTTGATTCTGTTCACCAGCGAGAGGTCGCTCATAGCATGCGGTCCCGCACCTCGGGCCGTACCAGGTAGAGAAAAAAGAGGAGCATAAAGCAGCCCTGCACCAAGGGCGGCATCGCGTGCGAGAGGCGAAAGATATAGAAGTAGCCCGCGCTAAGCAACAGGCAACCGGCGAGCACAATGGCAAAGCCCCAGCGGCGCATCTTCAGGAGACCGAACAGGCCGGCGCACAGCAGGGTAGCAAGCGCGAGCAACGCGTATTTTCCCGCGCCCGCGCCAAAGCGGCCGGTAAGCACGGCGAAGACGTTGAGCAAGGTGAAGAAGAGCAGGAAGAGCGCGATGCCGGCAATGCCGGGCAGCATCTTGCCTCGCAACGCCGGGTTGGGCTGGGGATCGGTCGGGCGATTGTCAGGCTCGCGTTGGTTGCTCATAAGGTGTGCAGGTAGGCGAGCAGCGCGGCAAGATCGGCGTCGTCGACACGGTTGGCCATCGCAGGCATGTTGCCGCGACCGTGCAGGACGGTGGCGGAGACGCGCTCATCCGTTGCGGCCGCTCCGCTGGGCAGGGAGGACTTCTTGAAGACGCCGGAGAGCGAAGGTCCGTGCAGGACACCGTTCTGGCGATCGTAGTGGCAGACGGCGCAGTTGGTCTGGTAAACGACGTGGCCGCGAGTCTCGTCCGGGGTAAGCTCGGCGAGCGGCTTGGGATGCGGCGTGGCGCTGCAGCCGGCCAGGGCCAGCACGCCGGCGAGAGGGAAGAGAAAAACTCTCATGCCTCTATCTTCGCACTGATACAAGGGCTTCCGACTGCGTTCAGTTGGCGGTTTCGATGAGCTCGAGGATGCGATCCATCGTCGTGCGGTCGGCGGGCGTACCGGGCAGGTGGTCGTCGACGAGGATCGAGAATACGAGCGTTTTTCCGCTCGCGGCGAGAACATAGCCGGAAAGAGCGCGGGTCTCGCTGAGGGTTCCAGTCTTTGCAAAGATCCTGCCTTTGAGCGGCGAATCGGCAGTCGCGAACCTCCCGCCGAGCGAGCCGTCGACTCCCGCCACCGGCAGCGCGGCCTTGTAGGTCTGAAACCAGGGCTGCGCGGCAACGTAGGCGAGAAACTTCGCAAGCGCGCGCGGCGTGACCAGGTCGTGCCCGCTCAGACCGGAGCCGTCGTAGAGCTTGAAGTCCCTGGGGTCCAGGCCGGCGTGCAGCATGTACTCCTTCACCACGGCAACGCCGGCGCTCTGGGTGTGCTCGCATCTGAACGTGGCGCCAAGGTTGCGAAGCAGAAGCTCGGCGTGCAGGTTCTGCGAAACCTTGAAGGTATAAGTGAGGTCGTCGGCGAGGTGCGGAGACTCGTGGACGGCGAGCATCGTGCGCCTGGCTTCCGGCTGGCCGGTCGCGACGGCCTGCGCCTCACACGCGAAGCCGTGGCGATCCGGCGTATATGGCTCATTCAGGCTGCTTTGCAGCATAAACCTGACCGACGGTTCGTCGCGGATCACCGGGCCGAGCGTGCGCATCTCCGCGTGCTTCGCCCTCGCCGTCCCGGTGATCTGGACGCCGCGCCGCTCGAGAGCCTGCTTCAGCGCAAGGGCCGCATACTCCGCCGGATCCTCGATGGCGATCGCCTGGCGGCAGGGCTGCGCCTGGGGCTGGATGTCTCCGAAAACTTGCAGCAGCCTGGACCCGGCAGCGCGCTGGTAGCCGAGGCGGTCGTCGCATCCGCCACTGAAGCTCCCCACGAACACGCTCGCGTTCAAGGTATAGAAGGGTAGGTTCGGAACCGCGGAGATCATTGCGCGGCCGCCTGGCTTCGCCCCTGGGGTTACGCTGTACACCACCTCGTTGTCATGCACGGTCAAGGCGGAGACCGGCGCGCCGTATCCCCACAGCAGGTCGTCGGCGGACCAGTCCGGAGGATAAGGCTCCCAGGCAAAGTAGCCGTCGTTGCCGACGACATCGCCTTCAATTCGGCGCACACCGGCGGCGGCAACCTTGTCCGCAAGTTCCTCGATGTCGGCGATGCTTGCCGGCTCAGGCGGCGGATTTTTGGTTCTTTGCGCAGGAGCGAGGTAAGGGAGGTCGTGCGCGCCGAAGTTGGCATCGCCGCCGCCCACCAGCTCGAGCGATCCATGGAGCACACCGCCGGCCAACTCGCCGACCGCGTCGACCCGTGTCTCAAAGTGCTTGTCCGCGCCCAGCAGCGCCAGCGCCGCAGCCCCGGTAAACAGCTTGTTATTCGACGCCGGCCGAAACAGTTGCGCCTCGTTGATCGCGCAAAGCTGGCGTCCATCGAGCGTCGTCACCATCACGCCCCAGTGCGCGCCCGCCACTTCAGGGCTCACAGTCATGGCGCGGACCTGATCGCAGAACGGTGTCTGCGCGCATGCGGGCAGAGCCACGCAGAATAGAACAAGCACCCCGGAACGCAGCATGCCAGCAGTGTACCCGGCTCAAGCATTTTCCCTGTGGGTGCAGCTGGTGCAACGACCTTTATGGGCGTTTCCTCTCAAGGAAAACGCCACTGCACACCTGATTCGGGAACCCCAGCAACAGGGAAAATGCTTTACGTCGTGTGATCGACGATGATCTTCCAGCCCTTCTCGGTCTTCTCCATCACGAGCGAGAAGACGCCATCCGCAGACCCGCCGACTTTTTTGCTGCGCTCCAGGTGGTATTTGCCCAGCACAACCACGAAGTGATCGTCGAGCACATGCGGCTCAAGCTCCGAGAAGGAGAGCGTACCCATCGCCTCGCGCGTCGGATAGTTGCCGTGGTAATCGAGCAGCATCTGCTGGTATCCGCGGCTGATCTGGCGGCCGACGAACAGGATGTCGGGCGAGTCCTTATAACCCTTGGCGTAACCATCCAGGTCGCCGCGATTCCAGTCGCGCTCCTGCGCCGTCAGCACCTTGACGACGTCGAGCTCTTCGCGCGAGAGCGTACGCAACTGGTCCGGTCCCTTGTCCGGGTTCTGGGCGGTCAGCGCTGCCGGCGGGAGCAGCAGGCAAGCCGCCGCAAGGAAGCAACGAAAAGCGTTACATAGCATGATCGGTCCACCGTACCTTTCCAAAATCTCCTCTGAACTTACAGGACCAAGTCGTAGTCCTGCATCCAGGCTGTCCTTCTGATGCCGGAGGACGAAGCTTGGGAAGATTGGATCCCGGCAGAAAAAAACATTGCCGGAGGGCTAAAGTTGCGGGCTGGACGGCCGATTAGAATGATGTATGAGTTCGACCCGGACTATTCACGCCGTGTGCTCGCTCGATTGCCCCGACTCGTGCGGTGTGCTGGTCACGGTCGAAACGGCGGGCGACGGCTCAGAGCGCGCGGTAAAGCTGCAGGGCGATCCCACGCACCCAGTGACACGCGGGTTTCTGTGCGGCAAGGTGACCAAGTTCCTCGACCGGGTCTACGCGCCGGATCGACTGCTCTATCCGATGCGGCGAAGGCCAGGGGTTCGAAAAGGCCCGCTGGTTCACGGGAGGGAAGCCGAGGCGTTCGAACGCATCTCCTGGAATGAGGCTTTGGAGCAAATCTCGACGCGCCTGACGGCCCTTGCGCGAGAGTACGGCCCGGAGTCGATTCTGCCGTACAGCTATGCAGGGACCATTGGCCAGCTGGGGTACGGCTCGATGGATCGCCGGTTCTTTCACAGGCTCGGCGCGTCGCAGCTGGACCGCACGATCTGTGCGTCGGCGGGCGGGGCGGCGCTGTCCGGTGTCTACGGAGTGAAGCTGGGCACGGCGCCGCAGGATTTCGCGCATGCCGGACTGGTCTTGGCCTGGGGCGCAAACATTCACGGCAACAATATTCACCTTTGGCCGTTCCTCGAAGCGGCCCGGAGGCAAGGCGCGCGGCTGGTCGTCATCGACCCCTACCGGACCCGCACGGCGGCGCTCGCGGACGAGCATCTGGCCATTCATCCTGGGACGGACGGGCTGCTGGCGCTGGCGATGATGCATGTGCTGTTCCGCGAGGGGCTGGCGGACCGGGAGTACCTGGCCGCATGCACCAACGGCGCGGACGAGCTGTGTGCGCACGCCTTGCGGCCGGAGCACAGTCCGGAACAGGCAGCCGGGCCGACGGGGATCCCTGCGGAGACGATTGTGCGGCTGGCGCGCGCCTACGGAGACGCTGCGCGAGGGAGCCGGCCGGCGGTCATCCGGCTGAACTACGGCGTGCAGCGGTCCGAAAATGGAGGCACGGCGGTACGAGCGATCGCGATGCTGCCGCTGGTTACGGGCTCCTGGAAGCGGCGCGGCGGAGGCTTGCAGCTTTCGACCAGCGGAGCGTTTCCCTTCAACGCAAAGGCGCTGCAGATGCCCGAGCTGATGCAAAAAAGCCCACTGGGCAGGCCCGCGCGGGTGGTGAATATGAGCCTGCTAGGGCAGGCGCTGACTGAACTGGGGACGGAATCGACGGATGAGCCTCCGGTCAAAGCTTTGTTCGTCTACAACTCCAACCCGGCGGCGATTGCGCCGAACCAGAACGCGGTGCTGGCCGGGATGCGGCGCGCGGACCTGTTCACGGTGGTGCACGAGCAGTTCTTTACGGACACGGCCGACTACGCGGATGTGCTGCTGCCGGCACCGACGTTTCTCGAGACGAAGGACGTGCAGGGCGCGTACGGACACCTGTTCGCGCAGATCAGTCAGCAGGCGATTGCGCCGCTCGGCGAGGCACGCAGCAATCCAGAGCTGTTCCGCGGCCTGGCGCAGGCGATGGGCTTCAACGAGGCATGCTTCCAGGATTCGGACGACGAGTTGATCGACGCAGCGCTCGGAACGGAGCAACCCTGGTTTGCCGGGATCACGCGTGAGCGCCTGGAGCGCGAAGGGCACGTGCCGCTTTCGCTGCCGGCCGGTGCCGATGGGCAGGTCTTGCCGTTTGCCACGCCGGAGTGGTTTGGAACGGCAAGCGGTAAGGCGGAGCTGCTGCCGGTACCGTGCTTCGTCGCGCCGAAAGAGTCGCGGGCACACGCGGGTAAGGCGTATCCGCTGGAGTTTCTACCGCGCAAAGCCGACCACTATATGAACTCCACCTTTTCCAACCAGGCGACGCACCAGCGCATGGAGTCCGCCACGGCCGGAGTTCTGGAAATGCACGGAGAAGACGCGGAGGCGCGGGGCGTCGCGCAGAACGACGAAGTGGAGATCTTCAACGCTCGGGGGGCGGTCACGCTGCGGGCGCACTTGAGCGGGAAGGTGGGACGGGGCGTCGTGGCGGCACGGCTGGACTGGTCGAAGCTGCACGGCGATCGGTCCGGAAAAGGCGCCAACGTGAACGCGCTGACGTCCGAGCGGCTGACCGACATGGGCGGCGGCCCCACGTTCTACTCAACCTTGGTGGAGGTGCGGCGAGTCCAGCCCTTTGGCACTTAGCCAACCAACAGAGGATGGCGACCGGGAGGGCAATGAAAGGCATCCGCCAGCCGCCGCGCGGTCATCACCTCCTCAGGGCGGCCGCTGATGAGCGCGCCTTCCGGAGAGAGCAGATGCACGGCGCTGAAGTTGCCCTGAACCAGGTGCAGGTCGTGGATAGAGGAAAGAATCGTGAGACCCTCGTGCCGCAGGTGCTCCAGCAGATCGAGCAGCTCCACCTGGCGGCCGATATCGAGGTTCTGCGTGGGCTCATCGAGCAGCAGCAGCTTCGGTTCCTGAGCCAGTCCCAGCGCGATCTTCACCCGCTGCCGTTCGCCGCCGCTCAGTTCATTGAAAATCCGGTGCCGCAGGCCACTTGCGTCTGTAAGCGCTAGCGCCCTGTCGACGGCCAGACGGTCCTCGCGCATCAAGCCGCGCAGCAGGCCCAGGTATGGGCTGCGCCCCTGTTCGACGATCTGCTCAACGGTGAACTCAAACGGAACGTCGAACCCCTGCGGCACCAGCGCAACACGACGGGCGCGCTCCCTGCGTGGCAAGGTGTGGAGCGGTTCGCCTTCCAGCAGGACCTCCCCGTGGCTTGGCTCGAGACCGCCGGAGAGCACACGCAGCAGCGTGGTCTTGCCCGCGCCGTTCGGCCCAATTAGCGCCGCGGCCTCCCCGCATTCCACCCGCAGGCTGATGTCCGCGAGCACCGGCCGCTCGCCGTAGCCAAAGCCGACCCCGCGCAGCTCGAGCATCGGCATCACAGGCTGTACTCCCGCTTGTTTTTGCGCAGCAAATAAAGAAAGAACGGTCCGCCCACAAAGACCATCACGATGCCCACCGGTACCTCCATGGGAGCGAAAAACGTACGCGCGACGGTATCGGTAACGACCAGAAAAATGGCTCCCGCAAGCGCCGTCACCGGCAACAATCGCACGTGATCCGGCCCCAGCCACAGACGCGTGACGTGCGGAACGATCAAGCCGGCAAAGCTGATCAGGCCACCGAGCGAGACGGCAATCGCAGTGAGGAGCGAGCCAACGAGGACGATGCCGACGCGTGCCCGCTCCACCCGGATCCCCAGCTGCTCGGCGTAGTCGTCGCCCAGGGCAAGCGTGTTCAGCCGACGCATAAGCGGGTACGCGACGAGCAGCGAGCCCGCAAGCATGGCCCCCGCGACCGCCAGCTGCCGCCACTCCGGAACGCCGATCACTCCGCGCAGCCAGGCCGATACGATCCTGCCGCCCGTAGCCGGATTGGGATCGAAGATCTCGAAGAGATACGTGGAGTTGCTGAGCATCATTCCAACGGCGAAGCCCGCGAGCAGAAGCGTGACCCCGCTGGTGCGTCCACGCGTGCGCGCCAATCCATAGACGACAAACATCGTCAGCACCGCGCCCGCGAAGGCCAGCAGAGCCGTCGCGCTGAAGCCCAGCAGCGACCACTGGGCCAGGAAGACAATGCCGCAGCAGGCCCCCACAGCCGCGCCGCCCGACGCGCCGATGATGTACGGGTCGGCCATGGGATTGCGAAACAGCCCTTGAAACATCAGTCCCGAGACGGACAGCGCCGCGCCGACCACAGCCGATGCCAGCACACGCGGCAGCCGAACCTGAAACAGAATGGCATGCTGCATGGGGCTCAAGGTTCGTCCGCGAAAGATCGCGGCCAGCATCTCCGGGACGGGCAGCCGATACGCACCCAGCGACACGGACACCAGGATCGCCGCGCTCAGCAGCAGCGTAAGCAGGGCGACCGCCGCCGCCAGCCGGGTCTTCCTCGCCGGCGGAGGCTCGGCCGTCCCCGAGCCTCCGCTCTCTCCCCGCGTGCGAGAAGGAGCCGAGGTCATCGGGGGAACGGCCGCGTCGCTTACTTCAGTCCCCATGACTCCCCACCGAAGTTCAACTTCAGCCCGGTCCGGAAGGTAAGCGGAAGCACCGGGTAGCCGAACGCCTCGAAATAGTGCTCGCTGAGCAGGTTGTCGAGGTTCGCGTAAAAGTTCAGCCGCGGCGTGGCCTGGTAGCCACCGCCGAGCGACAGCCGCTGGTAGGCGCCGTCCAGATTGCGGTTCGGCAGCAGCAGGCTGTTGCCAAAGTTGGTATCGGAAAGAAAGTCGCTGTCATCCCGGCGTCCCACCAGCGTTCCCGTGAACGAGCCATAGACCTTCGACCGTGTGTACGTCAGCCCGAAGTAGCCTGTGTGCGGCGCGATGCGGAAGGGCCTCGCCCCAACCAGCGGCGTGTACGCGCCAATGGGAGTCGTCGCAAAGTTTGAGGACGTGTTGAAGCTCTGGCCACCGGGCACGTTGTCGCTTGAGAACGAGCGCTGGACCACCGCATCCGTGTAGGTGTAGCCTCCGCGCGCGAACAGGTGGCTGCCGACCTTATACTCCGACTCGAATTCGATTCCCTGCGACCGGAACGCTCCCGAGTTGAGGTACGCCCCGATGTACTGCGGCGCGAGCAGGCCGGCAGCAGGCACGCCCAGCTCAACCAGCCCGGCGGGAGGAACGTACTCGACGTCGTTGGTGAACTGGTCATGGAAGTACGTGACGCCGACACGCATGCGGCCATCGAACAGCTCCTGATCGACGCCGCCATCAAAGGTCCGCGAGTTCTCCGCGCCGATGGGTCCGACCTTGTACTGGGAGATCAGCGCGGCTCCATTGGGCTGCTGCAGCAGCGTGCCGTAGAGCGAGTTCGCCTGCTGGTAGATGCCCGGCTCCTTGATGCCCTTGCCGAACGTGCCGTGCAGCTTGGTGCCGCTTAGAAAGCTAGCCGCCGACGGGCGCACCAGGTAGTAGGCGAGCGAAGCCCGCGGAGTCGCCGCAAACCCGAAGAGCCCGTTATCCTCAAGCCCTGTGCCGAGATTGTAGAAGAGCCGGTTGCGCACATCGCCCGCAAGCTGCACCGTATAGCTATAGTTGCCGCGCGCGATCGCCGTCGGCACACTTCCGACATCGCCGGTCGAACCACGCTCAGCCTCGTACTTGAAGCCGCCCAGCGCCAGCAGATGCGGGGTCACGTGAAAGTCAGTCTGCGCATACATGAAATCGCGGCTCGACGGTGAAAGATAGGTCGACGGCGTGTTGCTGTATTGAAAGACCGCCTGGCCGGAGACCGAGTAGCCGTTGGCTCCGGTCAGCGTAATCGGCGCGCCGTCGTAGTAGCCCGTGACGGGATCGGGGATGCCGGTCGCCCCGAAGCTCCGGTACACGGGATGCTCGCGCAGGCCGCCGTAGCGAATCTGATTGTGCCATCGGCTCGTCGTCTGCTGGTTCCACCCGGCGCTGTAGAAGTCGTCCTGCTCGCTCTGCTTGGCGTCGTTGGCGATGCCGTAGAAGGCCAGCGCATCCGGCTGTCCTTCAGCCTGCGCGAGACGCCGCACCGTGAAGCGAAACTCATTGCCCGCGTTGGGTTTCCAGCCAAAGTTCCCGGCATACGTCGCGTTGTGATACACGCTGTTGGGCAGATTGTTGCGCGTCTCCGCGACGCCGAAGGCGCTGTACAGATCGAAGTGCCGGAAGGCCGTGCTCGCCTCCACGTTGTTGCGATACGTGCCGAAGTTGCCGGCATCGCCCGCGTAGGTGAAGAGCGGCAAAGGCGTTGTGCCCCGCGCGGTCGTCACGCTCACCACACCGGCCAGCGCGTCCGAGCCATAGAGCGCGCTGTTCGGCTCACGCAGCACCTCGATCGAGCTCACGCCGACCGTCGTGAAGTTGGCGAACTCCACCGCGCCACCGATCGCATTCGCGGGCACGCCGTCGATCAGCACCTTGTTCGCGTCCGAGCTGCCGCCGCGGATGAAGAGACTCGTCGTCCCGCCAGTCTCGCCGCTCTGCACCAGCTGCAGGCCGGGTACCAGCCGCAAAGGCTCCTGCACCTCGGTGCGCAGCGCGAACTGCTCGCTGGGCAGCACCGTAACCGCCGCGCCGGTCTGCGCCTCGGGCGTGGGCGTGCCGGTGGTCGTGACCGTCACCTCCTGCGTCAGCGTCTGGGTGGCGAGCGTCACTTCAAGAGGAGCGTTGCCCTTGCCGCTGAAGTAGCTGGACGCGGTCGTCGCCGTCTGGAACTCCGGAGCACTGACCCGCACACGGTACCGGCCTGAACTGGGCAGAGGCAAGGCGAATCCGCCATCCGGCCCGCTGGTCGTCGTGGTCACCACCTGCTCCTTCTGCACCAGCTCTACCTTCGCCCCGGCTACCAGCGCGCCAAGCGGATCGCGCACCTCACCATGCAGGCGACGCCCGTCTTGTGCCCAAACAGGAACGGTTACAAATAGAGCCGACAGCGCACATCCGCGCCACAAAAACGATTTTCTGCGTGCATCAAAAGCCATGGATCTCCCCCTCGGGTCTTGCCTGCAGCCGGGCCGGTCTCCTGACTTGCGCTTCGTCGAACCGAGGCTGCCTTCCCAAAGAGCCTGCGCTCCCGGTGGCGTTGGTACCCCTTGCTTCGGTTCTCCACGCTTACAGTTACGGGGTAGTGGCGGATTTGCACCGCGCTTCCCGAACACCCTGCTGGTTGTCGTCCTCGTCATAGAACCGGCTGCAATCGCCAGCCCCCATTGCCTCAGAGATCGCTATGGATGAAGCTCCCGGGCCAGGTCCTCCAGGGCGTCGACTACTTCTGGACTTGGAAAGTCAACGCGCTCATCCACAAAAAAAACTTTGCCCTCGCGCACGGCACGCAGCGACTCCCAGCCCGGCCGGCTGCGCAGCGAGGCCAGCGTCGTATGCCCGCCGCGGGTCAGCAGCAGAGCCTCCGGCTGCCGCGCAATCACCACCTCCAGGCTGATCTGCGGCCACTCCTGGTGCATGTCCGCCGTCACGGACGCGCCTCCCGCATCGGCAATCACCTCCGAGATAAATGCACCCTGGCCGACCGTAAAGACGGGGTCGACCGAGATCGGCATAAACACCCGCACCACCGGCTTGCCCTGCACGCGCATCTTCACCGCGTCGATCCGCAGCGTGAGCCGATGCACCTCAGCATCCGCCTCCGTCCGCCGATTGATCGCATCCCCGACGCTTTCAACCGTATGCAGCACGCCCGCCATTCCGTGCGGGTCGGTAAGGTAGACTGGCACGCCCAGCTGCCGCAGCTTGTCCAGGATCGCCGGGTCGTTGCCATGCGCCATGCCCAGCACCAGGTCCGGGTTGAAGGCCAGGATGCGCTCGAGCGAGGGGTGCATGACCTCACCGACGCTCGGCTTCTTCAGGGCCTCGGGAGGATAACGCGTGAAGTCGCTGATGGCCGCCACCTGCGCGCCGCCGCCGATCGAGAAGACATCATCCACCAGGCTGGGAGCCAGGCAGACGACGCGCTGCGGATGGTCCGGCACCGTGACGGCGCGGCCAGTCTCGTCGCGCACACTGCGGCTGGTCTGGCAGGGCGCAGCCACACACAGCAGTGAGAGGACGCACAGCATCGCTGCCCGCCACGCGCTCCATGCGGATTGCCGGTCCTTTCGGTCTTCTCCGTCTTCTGGCCGCACGTGCAGCGCTCTCCTTGCCTGCACGGAAGGCAGGCTCGTCCGCGCATCTCGGCGCGAACAAATCAGAGCGGGAAAATAAGTAGCGGGCGGCAGGTTACGCCCGGACGGCAGCCCGCAGCCGAAGACACTTCGGCAACTGCTTCCTTCCGGCGCAAAAATGCTTCTCAACTCTCCCAGCGAAGTTGAATCAAGCCCAAACGT
>CAXTQE010000100.1:0-8382 GCA_964246225.1 uncultured Acidobacteriaceae bacterium
AGATCAGTCCGCACCCAAAGCCATGCGCCGCCCGAAAGCCGCCAATCCACAGCCCACCCCTCCCGCTACCCCAAGGCTCCAGCTCCTCCAAGCCGCCCGCGATCGCTTTGGGATCAAGCGCTTCCGCCCCGGCCAGCGCGAAGTCCTCGAAAGTGTCTTTCAGGGCCGCGACACCCTCGCGATCATGCCCACAGGCGGCGGCAAATCGCTGACCTACCAGCTTCCCGCGCTCTTCCTTCCCAAGCCCGTCGTCGTCGTCTCTCCCCTGATCGCCCTCATGCAAGACCAGCAGGACAAAGCCGAACATGCCGACATTGCCGTCGAAAAGCTCGACTCCACTCAGACCTCCCTCGAAAAAGTGACCGCCGCCGAAGACATCGCCGAAGGCACCGCCCAGCTCATTTACGTGACTCCGGAGCGCCTCGAAAACCAGGAGTTCCTCGCATCTCTCAAACACGCCGGCGGCATCTCCCTTCTTGTCGTCGACGAAGCCCATTGCATCTCGCAGTGGGGACACGACTTCCGCCCCGCCTTCCTGTCCATCGGCGAAGCTCGCCGCCAGCTCGGCAATCCTCCCGTCCTCGCCCTCACCGCCACCGCCACCGCGGAGGTCGTCACCGAGATCCTTCACTCCCTCCACGCCGAAGACGCCACCCGCATCAACGCCGGCTCCGAGCGCACCAACCTCTTTCTCGCCGTCCATCCCGCCGTCAACAACAATGCCAAGCTCGCCCGCATCGCTGACCTCCTCGCCCGCGAGCAGGGAACCGGCATCATCTACACCGCCAGCGTCAAGTCCGCCAACGACCTCTACGAGCGCCTTACTCAGGACGGCATCTGTGTCGGGCGTTATCACGGTCAAATGCGCATGCGCGAGCGTGAACAGATGCAGCAGTCCTTCATGCGCGGCGATCAAAAGGTCATGATCGCCACAAAAGCCTTCGGCCTCGGCATCGACAAACCCGACATCCGCTTCGTCTACCACTTCGAATTCCCCGACTCACTCGAAACCTACTTCCAGGAGGCTGGCCGCGCCGGCCGCGATGGCAAAGCCTCCATTGCCGCCCTCTTCTATCGTCTTGAAGACAAACGCATACAAAGCTTTTTCCTGTCCGGCCGCTACCCCCACCTCGACGAGATGAATGCCGTCTATAACGCCCTCGCCGGTTCGGTTGAACACTCCGACGAGGCTTCAGAACCATCTTCGAGCGCGCCATCTCAGACAGACCCATCGTCTAAAGAGGGAACTGGAGCAGCTGATCTACCCTCGCCATCCACCCGTACCCGAACCAAGAAACCTGTCCTCTCCTCACTCGACCTGGCCGCCAAAGCGGATGTCGGCCGCCGCCGCACCCAGGTCATCCTCAACCTGCTTCGCGAAACCGGCCTCGTCCACCGCACGCCTCGCGGATACGTCCTCACCGGTGCCGAGCCACCCACCGGTGACGCCCTTGAAGCTCTGCTCAAGACCTACGTCGATCGCGCCGCCCGCGACAAGGATCGTCTCGCCGAGATGATGCACTACGCCGAAACCCCTATCTGTCGAACCCAGATCATCCGAACCTACTTCGGCGAGCCTGAAGGCGAACTCTGTAACCGCTGCGATAACTGCCAGCGCCAAAACCGTGATTCTTTGTCACCCCGCAGCATGCCCGAGGCACCTACTGTGGAATCCGCCACCCCAGCCATCACCATCGTTCCAGGCATCCATGGCAATACTCAAGCCGCAGCCCCTGAAACCCTGCCGGCCTCCGAGTCCACCTTCCGCCGCGGCGACCGCGTCCTCCACAAGCGTTTTGGCTCCGGCTCCGTCCTCGACATCCACAACGAAATCGTCCTGGTCGACTTCCTGAAAGGCGGTCACAAACGCCTGCGCGCCGACTACCTCGAAGCTGCTTGACGTCTGATTCGGCGGTCGTCGGACCGTTGAACGGCGCAGTAGAGATGTTCAAGTCAGCTTTCTCAAAATCATCTGCCGTACCGCGGCATGAATATGCTCTACTGCCGCCCGCCGATAATCCCACTGGTCCCCCGGGCTAGGCTGTTCCACAACCATGGTTGCGTTGGCTTCAAAGAGCAGGACTTCGCCGTGCGTGCTCAGGCCAAAGTCGATGCCGCCGTAATCAAGACCAAGTGTTCTTTCAATGCAAGCAAGGGCAGCCATGGCTGGTGCTCCAAGCACGGCGGACATGTTCGCGAGAAAGTTGGCCTCTTCCGCACGGTGATCTGGCCGGTCCGCCATGTCCGCACTGAAATAGTGGATCTTCCAGTTGGGCGAGATGGCGAGGTGGAGAGGATACAGCTCGCCGTCCACGAACATAACGCGATACTTTCTTGCGCAACCATCCCGGCCCCGGGCATCCAGGTATTCCATAGCAAGAACTTCCGCATCGTTCTGGACGAACCTTGCAAGAGCATGGACGTCGCAGGCAAGAGCCGTCGGCTCGTCGACCTGGATGAAGTGCTGACCCATGTGAAAGCCAGGCAGCCTGAGCAACAGCGGAAAGGTGAAACCGTCCATTTCCAGCGCAGCTAAGCCCTGCTCTCCGCCCAGCAAAGCATGCGGGTACGCCTTGGTCTTTGGAGCGCGAACGCCGGGTAACTGTGCAAGCCGACTCGCATTCTCGGATCGGCCAGTTTCGAGGACGGCAGCCGGAAGATTCAAGACGGGTGTCGAGGCATTGTCTAAGAGAGACTTAGCCGCGACCAGTGCCTCTGAAGCAACCTCAACATCGCCGATGCCGTTGAAGATAAGCCGATGCTGCGGGAACGGCGTCCGCGGATCATAGAAATCCGCAACGACCACCCATGTCTGGAATACGGTGTCGTCCAAAAGTTTCTCCACCGGCGTGTTGCCTCCAGTGGACGAGACCAGGAGAATGACGGGGATCGGTAGAGACACGCCACGGTAGGGAGACCGAAAGATGTTTTTAGAGCCAAACGCACTCTGCCTGTGCAAAGCTGCGGCATCCGTGTCCCCAAGACGCGTCAGGGCGTAGTACATCCCACCATGCGCCTCCGGCAACTGAGGATTCAGCTGCAACGCCACTTCATACTGCTGCCGTGCTCCGGCAGCGTCGTCCCCTTCAAGCAGCGTGCTTCCCAGATTTACCCGGGCTATCTCATCTTTAGGGTAGTGTTTGACAGCTTCGCCGTAGACAATCCGGGCCGCTCTGCGTTGGCCGGTATGTACAAGCAGGTCTCCAAGTTTCAGTAAATTTTCGCGATGGGTAGGATCGAGCTCCAGCACTCGAAGGTGGTCGCTCCGTGCCTCCAGGTTTCTGCCAAGCTGGCTGAGTAAAACCGCTCGCTTGACACGTAGGGCCACCTCCAGCGCCTGATCCATACCTGCCGTTGCCAGCTCCTCGTCTAACCCAATGAGATTCTTTTCCTGAGCCAGGCGAGGCTCCCAGAAGCTTTGGATCGGTTCAGCTTCCTTCGTGGCAATCGGCTGAGGTTGAAGTTCGCGGCCGATCGATAAGGTGGCCTCTAGAAGGTCATCCATCTCCGCTTGCGTCGTGCGGTGGTTCACAACGGCAGCGCGTATGGCCAGCCGCCCCTCAAGCATTGTTGTCGAGGGCACGACGACGCCGGACTGCTGCAAACGTATAACGAGTTCCTGATTGAGTCGATTTCTTCCACCTTCAGCTTCCGTCTCCTCGACGCTGGAGCCAATGGAGGCAAATCGATATCGAAAGCAGACAATGCTGAGTTCAACCGGTGCCAGCATCTCCAGTTCCGGCGTAATCTGGATGCGCGCGGCAAGAGCTTGGGCGAGGTCACACGTATTCTGAATCACTGCCCCAATCGCGTTTGCTCCATACACCTTGAACGCCATCCAGACCTTCAGCACGCGGAAGCTGCGGGAGAGCTCAGGACCAAGATCGCACGGCCAGGGTGAGCCGGCTGAAAGTCCGCGATCTCCGCGAGCCAGGTAATGGGAGCGGGCCTCAAACGCCTTTCGTTGCAGCTGGCCATCGCGCACCAGCAGAAAGCCCGCGTCATATGGAATCTGTGCCCACTTATGGAAGTCGAAGGCAAGGGTATCCGCGCGTTCCATGCCTCTAAACCGTGGCACCAGACCCGGAGAGAGCATGCCGAGAGCTCCGAGTGCGCCGTCGACATGAAACCAAAGATCTTGCTGCGCGCAGAGGTCTGCAACGCCGGCCAGGTCGTCGATAGCTCCTGTATCGACAGTGCCGGCAGAGCCAACGATGAAAAAGGGCGTGAAGCCTGCATCGCGGTCCTGCTCAATCCTCTGCGCAAGAAGCGTCAGGTCCATGTGGCCTTGAGCGTCCACCGCGATCAAGCGAAGACTGTCGCTGCCGAGTCCGGCAAGATCGAGGGCTTTCCCGATGCTGCCATGAACCGCCATCGAAGCGTACGACGTCAGGAGCACGGGGGCCGACACCAGGCCCTCACGGCGAACCTGAGAGCCCAGCCGGGCATCACGGGCGATCACCACGGCAGAGAAGTTGGCCATTGAGGTCCCGGTAAGAAAAATCCCCGTAGCTTCAGCAGGAAATCCGAAGAGCTCGCGCATCCAGCCACTGACCTCGCGCTCGACTTCCAGTGGAATCTGGTCGCGGCCACCTGCATTGGCATTGAGTCCCGCGGTTAGCATCTCAGCCAACATTCCCACCTGAGAGCCGCCCCCCTGGGCCCAGCCCAGGAAGCCAGGGTGGGTATTGGCGGCCGTAAACGGCAGGACGGAGTTCATAAATTCTTGATGGACCTGGTCCAGATCCGATCCCTCAAGTGGCAGCGAAGTCCGGAAACGCGCTCGGACCTCTTCTGGAATGTTCTGCCAAACTGGTCGCTCGCGGACCGTCTCAGAGTAATCAAGCATATCGTCCAGCATGGCGTGTGCCTGGCGCCGCAGGGCGTCTCGACTCGACTTCGTCCTCCGGTCAAGAGAGTGCGCTGCCCCTTGCCGCTCCAATGTGGCTGGATCCGAGAATGATGATTGCAGCATTGATACTCCTGCAGGCGAGCACAGCATCGTTGCCCAAACATAGGAGCAATTTGGTTGCCATTAACCGATGTGATTTATGAGAAACAACTAATTCGCGCAAAGGGGGAGTTCCGCGATCCATCTCTCACGGTCTGGCTCACGCATTTTGAGCCGCTAATCCCATGCGTCTGTTTCTGAACAGAGCACGTTTCCGCCACTCACTGTTCAGGGAAGGCAGGCTCGACTATTGCCTGCAGCGACACCAGAAACGTTCCTAAGTCTCGCTTGAGATACGAGATCTTCGCCCGCACATCCTGCAGCATCGCCGCGCGATCCTTTGAAGTCGTCGATTCTCAGCTTCAACTACTGGGAAGGCTGGCTGCTGATGCGATCGATCTTCTCCCGGCTACTTGGTGCGTCGATCCGGTTACCTTGACCCAGGTCTCAATCAACTCCTGCCTGCGCGTCAACCCCGCCGGCTCGATAGGCGATGCCTCCTTCAGAACGTCCATACCGTCGCCGGATATTGGCTGTTCGGCAACATTGGACGATCAAACAGCTCCGCAAGCATGTTCGACTCGAAGTCGAACCGGCTGCTCTTACCCGTCTGCGCACGAATTCCAGCGACTGCAAAGCTTGCCGAAAGCGCTCCCGCCCCGATCCCCACGCCTGCCGCCGGCTTCGTCAGCGCAGACGAAAGCTGCAGCCCCGAGCTTGTCGCCCCCACCGCTCCTCCCAGCACAGCCGCAAGCAGATTCGCCCGGCTCACCCGCAAATCCCGCCGATCTGCCAGAAAGCCCCGCACCTCGCTCGCCCGGGCAATCTCATTGTCGATCTGCGCAATCGTTGCATCTACCTGCAGCGACGCAGCCATCACTTGCTCTGCGATCCGCTCGTGCAGCCAGAGTCTTTCCCAACGATCCCCCGTCTCGCTGGACGCCGCCAGGCTCCGCAGCCGCGCTACATCCGTCCGCACACCGATTAACTGCGCCACGCTCTCCGAGCCAGCCAGTTCCGGTCGCTGCACCGCCGGTATTTGTGCAGCAGCCGCACACGCCCAGGAAAGCACCGTAAACAAAGACAATCTTCGAGTTACTCTCATCCAGATCATCCTCGCATGCGCCGCGTGCTTACCGTCAGCGAATCGCCTGCGACCTAGCCTCCGCTCTCCGCAACCCCGCGGGCATCCGCTGCCGTTGCCGTACCTCAAGTTTAATCCTGCTCATAAATTCCACGCGTTCCTCGTTCGGCTCTTCTGCCGAGCGGAAATCCTCGTTCGCCATCTGGATCAGCAACTCACATCGCAGCAGGTCCAGGTCCGCCTTGGAACAAGCTTTTAGCATCTTCGGCCATAAAACCCGGGGTGGAGGAAGGAGGATCATGTCGTTCGCCTCTCTTTTTTCTACGGGGAGTGGTGCCATCCGGATTGCGTCGGAACCCCTCAGCACATCACCCGCCAGCCGCACTGTCCATGTGCCGCTCCGAGACACTCGGCCCAGAAAGGGACATTCGGAAGTCGCAACGGAGCGATGACGCCTCGTTCGCAAGCCCTTCACCTCACCCGGTTACTCCCCCTTTCAGACTTCCTTCTGCGTCAGCTTCCAGATCCCGCTCCCGCTATCATTCATCCCGGCACCAACTCCTCCGCTCGCCCGCTCTCACCAGCCTCGAGCTCAACCCCGGACTCTCATCGGCCATCATCCTCGTCAGGATGGATCCTCAAAGGTCAGCTTTAGCGTTTGTGTCGCTCCGGCTGTCCGGGTAAATCGCCCCTCCGGCGCCACCATCAGCAGCGTCGAGGCATCCCCACCCGCGTTGAAGCTGTTCGACACCGCAAACGTCAACGTCACCACAAACTGCCGATGACTGAGCGCCGCGCCTCCAGGGTTCGCAATCGCCTCCACCTGTCGCGTCGTCATTGCCGCCGCAATGATCGCCGCAGGCAAAGTCGTGTTGAAGTCCTCCGGCTTGGCGGTCGCGTGCAGCTTGTCCCACAACGTCTTCACCCAGCCAAACACAGCGATGCTGTTCGGTGTCAACGCACCTTTGGGCGGAGCCGCCGGCACCGAGTACACAAAGTCCGTCTCCCGCGTCCCCGTCTTCGTATGCTCTCCTTCCACCGACAAAATGCTCAACAGCACGCCGCCTCGTGTATCGTTCGTGATCGTCGTCTGAAAATCGAACTCCGCCGACTTCAACTGCGGATCGGTCTTTTCAATCTGTCGCTCCACCTCCACCAACACGTTCTCGACCACATGGACTATATCGGCCAAAGCTACAAAATCTTTAGCATCCGCCGGCTTGGCAGTATTTCCAGCTCCTTGCGCTGAAGCCGCACCGATGGAAAAGCACAGTACAGCAAAACTGCATCCCCGCTTCGGGAATGTCCTCATCGCTTACCTCCTATGTCGTCTCAACTACCCTGTATACCAGGACGACACCAAGCCGTGATCGCCAACTCCAGTTGACTAGCCTGCTACTGGTTAAACAAGCCATAGATATCCCGGAATAACGAACCCGGTTTGTGGGTGGGGCGGGCAGTCATCCGAGTCCCTACAACGCAAGCCCGCACGCTCTGCGGGAACAAAACTCGATCCCATAGCGCCAAGAAATATCACGCCTGCTAACTAATCCATTAGTAGCAGCGTCTACCCCTTCAGAGACATGCCCCCGCGCCAGTCCATTACGCTTACCCAAGCCGAACTTAGGCTCATGAAGCTCCTCTGGAGCCGCGGTGAATCTTCCGTCGCCGACCTGACCCAGTCCCTTGCCGGCGACATTCCCCTTGCCTACACCTCCGTCCTCACCACCATCCGCGTCCTTGAAAAAAAAAGCTATGTGACTCACCGCCAGGAAGGCCGGGCTTTTCTCTATACCGCGTCCGTAGAGGAGCACGAAGCCAGCCGCTCCGAAGTTCGCCATGTCCTCAGCCGTTTTTTCGGCGACTCCCGTGAGCGCCTCCTGCTCGCCCTGCTCAGCGACAGCGACATGACACCCGCCGAACTCGCCCGTATTCAGGCCGCCATTGACCAGGCTCCCCCAGACTTGCAGCCAGACCTGCAGCCCAATCCTGCCCCCGATCTTCTGGTCGGGCCACACATCCAATCGGAGGAGGAATAAGTCATGTTAAGCCTGACCTTTCTTGCCGCCTCCATGACCTCCGCTCTCATGGCCGCCATCTGGCAGGGAGTTCTGCTCGCTGCCATCGCCGCCCTCTGTCTGCGTCTCATCCCGGCGCTCACCGCAGCTGCCCGCTCGGCTGTCTGGCTTACCATCGCTGCGCTCGCGGTTGTGCTTCCTTTCGCCCAGGCTCCCTCGCACCTCGCTTTCAGAACGAACGCACTCTCCCAAAAATCTGACTGGTATCTATATATAGACTCGCGCTGGACTTTTCTCATTGCGGTCGTCTGGGCTGTTGCTTCCCTCGT
>CAXTQE010000100.1:8482-13679 GCA_964246225.1 uncultured Acidobacteriaceae bacterium
CCCACCCGCACCCTCAATCCGCGCATCAGCGCCGCACTCGTCACCGGAGTGATCGTCCTTACCACGGTTGGGTCTGTCGAACTCGCTCACAGCCCCCAACTCGTCCACTTCACCGCTCCTGCAGCTCCACTTTCTGCCTCTACCAGCATCCACACCGACGCTCAATTCCTTCCCGTTGCCTACCACTCCCGCACCAGAGTCTCTCCTTTCATAAGGGCAGACGCTGTCCTAACTACCCGCCGCGCCTCAAGTCTCAGCTCCCTGAACGCTTCTCCCGACGTTCTACACTCCCGCAGCAGCACGGGTCACCGCGCCAATCACCGAAGCACGACTTCGCCGCACACCCCCTTGGTCCGGCTCACCAACTTCCACTTCCAGGCAGCTGACCGCCCGGCTCACCTCACCCTGGCCGTCGCCACGCATACCCACGTTTCTTACAAAACAGTTCCGGTCCAGGCGGACGGCTGGATCCTCGTCCTGCTGCCCGTGCCGGACACCCGGCCCTCTCTCACCCTCGAACTCTAACCCCCATAACCAACTCACCTCCAGGAGCTTCCACCCATGTCTGCAGCAACTAATAAACTAGTAGTCGCAACCGCCAAAAAATACCTCGTCCCCTCCGCCGTAGCCACCTCTGCCGCCCTCGGTGCCTGCCTCATCTTCAACTCCAATGGAGTCCACGCCGCATCCTCCACCTCGGTCGCCCCGATTGACGACAACTCCGTCGCCGCCCTTATCTCGCTCGACCACGCCATGGAAACCGTCGCCGCCCGCGTTACCCCGTCTGTCGTCAACATCGCCGTCACCTCCCGCGGTAACCCCGAGGAAGCCGGCGCCGAAGGCCAGGGCGGCGGCATGGAAAATCTTCCACCCCAGCTTCGCCAATTCTTCGGAGGCCAGTTCGGCGCAGGCAACGGCCGCATGCAGCCCCAGCAGCCCCAAACCGAGCACGGCATCGGCTCCGGCGTCATCATCTCCCCCGACGGCTACATCCTCACCAACAACCACGTCGTCAACGGCGCCACCCAGATCTCCGTCACCCTCTACGACCGCCGCATCTTCACCGGCAAGGTCATCGGCACCGATAAGCTCACCGACCTCGCCGTCGTCAAAATCGCCGCCCAGAACCTTCCCGCCATCTCCTGGGGCGACTCCGCCAAGCTCGAGCCCGGCCAGACCGTCCTAGCCTTCGGATCGCCCTTCGGCTACCTGAAGTTCTCCGTCACCCGCGGCATCGTCTCCGCCATCAACCGCGATAACCCCAACCGCGAAGACGCCCGCACCCCCGGAGGTATCATCCAGACCGATGCCGCCATCAACCCCGGTAACTCCGGAGGTCCGCTCGTCAACGCTCACGGCGAACTCGTCGGCATTAACTACCTCATCGCCACCAACTCCGGCTCCTTCGCCGGTGCCGGCTTCGCCATCCCTTCCGGCACCGCCCGCAACGTCTCCCAGCAGATCATCGCCCATGGCAAGGTCGAGCACGGCTACCTCGGCATCAGCATGAACGACGTCACCCCCGACAACGCCCACTTCTTCAATCTCCAGGACGCTGCCGGAGCCATCGTCGCCCAGGTCACCCCGGATTCTCCCGCCGCCCGCGCCGGCCTCAAGCAAGGCGACGTGATCACCCAGCTCAACGGAGCACGGCTCCTCAATGGCCAGGCTCTCCAGGTCGCCGTCTCAGAGACCCAGCCCGGCACCTCCGTCTCGATCGGCATCCTCCGCGACGGAAAATCGCAAACCCTCAAACTCACCGTAGGCCAATACGCCGGGAAGGGAACCCAGCTCGCTGAAAACGACTCCCCCGACGGCAGTCCCGCCGCCAAGCCCGGCAAGCTTGGTCTCGCCGTCGCAAACCTCGACGGAGACACCCGCTCCCAGCTCCAGCTCCCCGGCGACGTCCACGGCGTTGTCGTAGAGCAGGTCCGCCCCGACTCCCCCGCAGACAACGCCGGCCTCCAGCAAGGCGACGTCATCCTCGAAGTCAACCGCCACCCCGTCACCTCGGCCGACAGCTTCGTCTCAAGCGTCCGCGGCACCGGCTCATCGGACCAGGACCTTCTGCTCCTCGTCTGGTCGCACGGCAACAGCAGCTATCGCACCCTGCGCACCCTCCCCAACCAGGGCTAACCTCTCCCAACCACCAAACCAAAGCCCCACATCTCCCAGCAGAGGTGTGGGGCCATTTCGATCGAACCGAAGAGACTACAGAGAGACGTCCCGCCACTGAGAGGTCATCTCGACGAAGTGAAGCGCAGTGGAGAGACCCCCGCATTTGCTTTTCGGCTTTCATCCCAGCATCATCCCTAAAAAATAATCTTCCCCGCAAACTGCGTATTGAACGGCTCTCCCGGCCCAATTCCCGGAGCCCCAAAAAACGCGCCGATCGTCGACCCAATGTTCGTCCCTTGCTCCCCCGTCTGCGGCGTACCGATAGGCGCCAGATTGATGTGGTTGAACACGTTGAACATCTCTACCCGCAGCTGCAGCGTCGCCCGCTCCGTCAGCTTCGTATTCTTGAACACGGAAACATCCATGTCCTCGAATCCCGGATTGAAGAACTGATTCCGCCGCGTCGTCGCAAACGTTCCCGCCGCCGGATCCACGAACGCTGTCGGACTGAACCACTGCACATATCCCGGATTGCCTGGCGACGTTATCAGGCTGTGCGACACGCCCGCAAACGGATTCACTCCCGGCAGCAGGTTCGCCCGGTCTGAATAATCTCCGTTGCCGCTCGCATTCGAGTTCGCCACCACCGAGAATGGCTGCCCGCCATGCAGCGAAATCCCGCTATTCACCTCCCAGCCCTTGCTCAGCCGCTCCGGCCCCTTGAACTTCGGAACCTGGTAATTCACAAACCCGGTAAAGGTGTTGCGCGTGTCAAAGTCGCTGTTCCCATACTCGGACCGCACGTTCAAGCTGTTTGGAGGAAGATACGGCACAAGACCCGTCTCATAATCTAAAGCATGTGACCACGTATAAGTCGCCTGCGTCGTCAATCCATGGTAATTAGAGCTTCGAATCAGCGTCTGCAGGGAGTTGTAGTTAGAATTCAAGTTACTTTCAAGTTGATTGACTGTCCCAATATTTGGGAATTTGTTGTAATACGGTCGCGTCGCTTGCGCGCCCCCGCTGTTTACACCCGCCGCATTGATGTCCAGCACCTCCGTCAACGCCCGCGATAGCGTTCCCACATACCCAATCTGAAACAGCGAGCTTCCACCCAGACTTTGCTGCAAATTCACGTTATAGCTATAGGTGTAGGAAGGTCGGAAATGTGGATTCACCGAATAAGCATTGATAACACCCGATCCCGCTAAAGCAGTTGCCAGCGGCTGAAAAACATCTACACCTTTCTGAATGACATAACTATTCGCCGCATTGTCAACCACCGGGTTATTGCCGCTCGGATTATTTCCTATTCCTAGCGCTCCACTATCCGTCGTACCCCGAAGATTGAGCAGCGGCAGAAGGTACACCGCATCGAAGTACATCCCAAAGCCTCCGCGCACTACCGTCTTCGGTGCCACCGCATAGGCAAATCCAGCCCGTGGACTGATAGCTCCCTTGTACGGGGTATACAAAGTGTTTACATTCATGCCTTGCACATCAAAGCCCGAAGCCTGTGCCGGATCGAAGCTCGCCAGGTTCTTATCTCCGTTGTGGACCGACTGCGCATAGTCATATCTAAGTCCATAGTTCAAATTCAATTTGGCATTAATCTGCCACGCATCCTGCGCAAAAAGATCCCAGGTATTTTCATAAACTGTGCGCTTCTGATTTCCTTCCACAATGGACGAAGTAGACACGCATCCAGCTAGAAAATCCGCCAGCAGCAGCACGTTTCCATCCGTTACTCCAGGTACCGCCACGCCCTTGTTCTTGGTCGCTAGTTGAGCGCATGGCCCCACTCCTCCTCCGGCCGCCCACGGACCCTGCGATCCATCGAACGAAAAGGTTCCGCGCGCTCCCGTCTGATAAAAGTCATATACCTGCGCCTTGCGGAACTCCCCGCCAAACCGGAACTCATGCTTGCCCACCGTGTAAGACAGCGCATCGTCCACATGCCCGGTAATATCCTGCCGCCCCGCCGGAGCCGTCGCCCCGACCGTGTCGAAGCCGCTCGCTCCTCCCGTAAGACCCGATCCCGCGGCCGCAGGAGCAATGCTGATGTGCGGAGCTCCCAGCAGCGTCGGATCCGTAACTCCCGTGTTTAATCCCAAGGCAACTGGGTTATACGAGTGGTTTGCATCGGAAAATACTTGGTCGAAGTAACTCACTCCAAAAAACACCTGGTTCGCAATGCGTGCAGAAAAAATGTGGTTGTACACCACCGAGTAGTTCTCTACGTGAATGGGCGCCACTTCAAAGTAAGGACTGAGTGCCGAAGTAGTAGGTGCGGTCTGATTTCCAGTAGCCAGGTAGCCTTTTACGGAAAACGTATTTGTCGCGTTCAGGTTATAGTCCAACTTCACCAGCCCATTAAAACTATGGCCATTTTCCGTACCAGGGTTGAAGTAGTTATCATTTTGTGCCGCCCCCGTCAGCGCCGAGGCCGGCCATAACCCATTCAGCAGCGCCGTCGACACCGGGTTCACCGCCACCCCATAGAACCCCAGAACGTTGGTCGCCAGCGTCTGGTACGCTGCCGAGGGTTCCGTCTTCGCGGTCGCCGCGCCGATCACAAAGTTCTGGTGCTCATAGTTCCCAAACAAAAACAGCTTGTCCTTGATCAGCGGCCCACCCAGCGAGCCCCCATAAATAATGAACCGCGTCTCATTCTTCTTCGTCCCCGGAATCGCAAACGGAGAGTTCGCCGCGAACGCCTCATTGCGGTTGAAGTAGTATCCCGTCCCATGCACCGTGTCTGTGCCGGACCGGATCGCCAGGTTCACCGTTCCCCCCGCATTGCGCCCACTCTCCGGAGTCCCGCTCGTCACAAACGAGAACTGATCGATCGCATCGAGAGGAATCACGACGCCCGCGATCCCAGACACCCCGCCCTGGTTTGCCGCAGTAATGTTCCACCAAAGATCGTTGTTGTCCGTCCCCTCGATCTGCCAGTTCACCTGGTTCGATCGCGTCCCGTTCACTGAAGCCGCGCCCGCCCCGCCCCCAATCGAGTAGCCGCCAAATCCCGGCGTGTACTGCAGCAGCTGCGTAAAGTCCCGGCCATTCGCCGGAATAT
>CAXTQE010000101.1:0-13544 GCA_964246225.1 uncultured Acidobacteriaceae bacterium
GGAGCGGAGGTGGTGCGGGGGCTGGCGGGAAACTCGCGAGGGTCTGGGGCGCGTCGTGTGTCTTAGGCGCCCGGACGCAGATGGGGGATGGGACTACCACTTTCGATCTTTTCTTTTCGGCTTCAGAAGCACTTGTGCGCGCTATAGTTTCTGTGAAGAAAGGGTTTGGACTGAGCGTGCCTGGAAACGGCTCGGTTTGCGGGGCTTGAACGATGAGCGTCTGGCAGATCCTCGACGTGGGTAGTATCTGGATGAAGGAGTTTGCCTCGGCGCTTGCGCAGGTCGAGCAGGTGGACGCCTGGGCTCCGGAGTTCTCGAACTTCGCGCTGCTGTCGGATTGGCAGCGAAGCGAAACGCTGACCCACCCGCCTCTGACCGTCCTGAGATTTCCTTTGCAGCGCGGGTATGCGCGTGCGCCACTGGGAACACTTTTTCCGTACGAGCGCAGATTGGCGCGGCGGATCAAACGTCAGACGACTGCCCCGGAGGAGTCGCTGCTGGTGTGCACGACGCCGTTTTATGCTCCGGTGGCCGAGCTTTGGCCGGGGCCGGTGGTGTACTACGTGACGGACCTGACGGTGGCGTATGCCGGTTTGAATCCGCGGCAGGTCCGGGCGCTGGACGCGCGGATGTGCCGGGTGGCGCAGGTGGTTTGTCCAAATTCAAAGCGGATTGCGGCCTATCTGACGTCGGAGGCGGGATGCGATCCAGGCAAGATCGCGATCGTGCCGAACGCGACCCGGGCCAGCAATATAGCCGAAGAGCCGCAGTACGAGCCCGCGCCGCTGCCGGCGGATGTGGAGGATCTGCCGCGGCCGATCATCGGGGTGCTGGGAGATCTGTCGGGGAACCTGGACTGGGAGCTTGTGGCGAAGGCGATGCGGCAGACAGAGAGGATGTCCTGGTTGTTTGTCGGACCGACGAATCGGACGATCGACGATCCCAGGCAGCATGCAGCGCGCGAGTGGGCAAAGGAGCATGGGCGCTTTGTCGGGATGAAGCCTTATGGCGAGCTGCAGACGTATGCGCGCTGCGTGGACGCCGCAGTTTTGCCGTATTTGAAGCGGGAGCCGACATTTTCGGGAAGCTCGACGCGCTTCTATGAGCATCTGGCGGCGGGACGTCCGATGCTGGCGACGCGGGGTTTTGCGGAACTGCTGGAGAAGGAGCCGCTGCTGAAGCTGGTGGACGAGCCGGAAGAGCTGGCGGCGTGTCTGCGGTCGCTTGAAGCTGCCGGGTTTCGCGATGGGTATGAGGCGGACCGGTGGGAGGCGAGCAAAGTGGGGACGTGGGAAGAACGGGCGCGTGTGATGCGCAAGGTGGTGGGGCGCGGCGCGGCGGAGAGAACGATGGCGTTTGAGCGGACGGTGACGGAGATGGGTTAGAGAGCTAAGGGTGCAGGAGGTCGGAACGCGGAGTCCTTCGGGAAGCACAAGCGAAGCTCATATCTGCGTGGTGTCGGCTTCAAGGATCTGGCGGTAGTAGGACTCGTACCGGGCAATGATGGTGGAGGCGCAAAAGTGGTCCTGCGCGGTGCGGCGGGCAGCGTCGCGCATGATCTCGAGGCGGCCGGGGTCGCTGAGCAGATCGATTGCGGCCAGGGCCATGGCTTCGACATCGCCGACCTCGAACAGCAGGCCGTTGGTGCCGTCGTCGATGAGCTCCGCGACTCCGCCGACGCGGGTGGCGATGGCGGGCACACGGCAGGCCATGGCTTCAAGCGCGGCGAGGCCGAAGGACTCCATCTCGGAGGGCATAAGCAGCAGGTCGGCCAGCGGCAGAAGCTCGTTGACGTTGTCCTGCTTGCCGAGGAAGTGGATGCGGTCCTGGACGCCGAGATGACGCGCGAGGTACTCGGCGGTGGAGCGGTCGGGGCCATCGCCGATCAGCAGCAGGCGCGCGGGCAGGGCGCGGGCGACGCGGGCGAAGACCTCGACGACATCCCCGACGCGCTTGACAGGGCGGAAGTTGGAGAGATGGACGAGCAGCTTCTCGCCGGCTGAGGCGTAGTGGGGGCGAAGTTCGGCAACCAGGTCGGGGCGGGGCTGATAGACGTCGCAGTTGACGAAGTTGCGGATCACCTCGATGGGCTTGGTGATCCCGAAGGCCTGGTGGGTGCGCTCGCTGAGATAGGACGAGATGGCCGTGACGCCGTCACTTTGTTCAATGCCGAAGCGAGTGATGGGTAGGTAGGAGCGATCGAGCCCAACGAGGGTGATGTCGGTGCCGTGCAGCGTGGTGATGAAGGGAAGGTGGATGCCGCGGGCGGCGAGCATCTGCCGGGCGAGATAGGCGCAGACGGAGTGTGGGACGGCGTAGTGAACGTGCAGGAGGTCAAGCTCGTAAAACTGGGCGACCTCGGCCATGCGGGTGGCCAGGGCAAGGTCGTAGGGGGGATGTTCGAAGAGGGGGTAGTGAAAGATTTCGACCTGGTGGAAGTGGATGTTGGACTCGCGGCCGGTAAGGCGGAAGGGGGCGGAGGAGGTGATGAAGTGGATCTCGTGGCCGCGCGCGGCGAGCTCGATGCCGAGCTCCGTGGCGACGACGCCGGAGCCGCCGTAGGTGGGGTAGCAGGTAATGCCGATCTTCATGTGGGTGCACCCCGGGTCCGCAGTTCTCAGTCGTGGTTTAGAGGAGCGCCGGCGGAGTGGAGATTCAGGGAGGTCTCAGCAGATGTGTTCGTAGCCGGTGTTTGGGATGTGTTGGCCGGCGGCGCGTTGCAGGCCGGCGACGCCAAGATTGCCGAAGTGGATCACGCGCGGCGCTCCGGGCAGGGCCAGCACCTCCGGAATCACCTGGAGCAGGGCCCGAAGCTCGACTTCGCGCGAGGCCCGGAGGCGGGTAGAGGAGGCGTCGAGGGCTGAGTCGCGATAGCCGGGATGGCAGCAGAGCTCGAAGGTCTCGTCTGGCCCGGAACGTTTGCGCAGAGCGGAGAACATTGCGTTTAGGGTGTGACCGGTGAGGGTACCGGTGGCGGCGATGCCGAGGGTTCCGGCGGGGACCAGGACGTTTTGGACGCGGCTACGGAAGGCCGGCTCGAAGCGGTGGAGCAAAGCAAGCTGCATGCGGCGGACGAGCGGCGCGTGGCCGAGCCGGGCAGACCAGGCGGGCTCGAACGGGTTGCGCAAAGCGTGAACGCCGCAGCGCTGGGCGATGTGCAGGACGGGCTCAAGCACGGCGGGGAAGAGGTGGGTGTGTTTGTGGGTGTCGATGTGGGTGACGTCGATGCCGGCGCGCTGGAGTTTCTGGATCTGGGCCTGAGCTTCGCGGGCCAGGTCTTCTGCGCGGATCGTCTTGCGCAGGACGGCCTGGGCGAAGTCGTAGAGAGAAGGCCGGAAGTGCTTGCCGTCGGCACCGAGCAGGGTGGGGATGGAGTCTGGGTGCGAGACGGGTAGGCCTTCGACGAAGACCAGGTGGCAGCCGACGCCGAGGGTTGGATTGGCAAGGGCTATGGCTGCGGCGTGGTCGAAAGCGGGGCCGGTGGCCATAAGGGTGGCGGAGGTAAGAACGCCGGCCTGGTGGAGCTCGAGGACAGCCCGGTTAATGCCGGGGGTGAGGCCGAAGTCGTCCGCGTTGAGGATGAGACCGGAAGTCATGCAGTATGGAGGCTAGAGGACGGCCGGAGCTTTAAGGCTCTTGCCGCGGTTCTCCGGACCGAAGGCGAAGATGAGCATAAGCGAGACGATGACGCAGAGCTCAAATGAAGTGAGTGCCCAGGAGTAGCCGAGGCGGCGCTCGAGCGCATTCTGGAGCGAGGGCAGCGGCGACGAAAAGAGCACGCCGAGCTGATAGACAAAGCCGATGAAGAGGCCGCGGATGGCATCCGGGGAGAGTTCGTTGAGGTGGGCCGGGATGATTCCGAAGGCACCCTGCACCCCGAACTGCATAACGACGGAGCCCAGCACGATGACCAGCAGCGTGCCCCCAAAGGCCCAGGCGGGAATGGAGAGCAGGCAGAGCGCGAGGGCGAGCAGCAGGCCCCGGCGGCGGCCGATTCGTTCCGAAAGGTGCCCGATGACGAGCGCGCCGGCGATCGCACCGATGTTGTAGAGCACCGGGATGCCGTAGGTGGCCTGCATGCCGAGGACACGCGCGTGGGCGACGAAGGGAAGCGCTTTTAGGAAGTCGGGGTAGAGGTCCTGCGTGCCGTGGCTGAGGCAGGTCATGGCGGTCATGACGAGAAGCAGGTAGAGGAAGGGGCGGATATTCCGGAGGAGGGTGTCTGCCATGGAGCGCAGCGTGTGGGTCTGGGTGGGCTTCCAGCCGTCCGACTCGGGAGCCTTGAGGGTGACCAGCACGATGAACAAGGCGACGATCGAGCCGACGAAGAAGAGCGACTGCCAGCCGAGGTGCTCAGGCAGAACCTGGATGGCGATCGACGCCATGAGATAGCCGAAGGGATAGCCGCCCTGCATCATGCCAGAAAGAAAACCTCGGCGGCGGCGTGGGGCGCTTTCCATGGCGTAGGCCGCGCCGATTCCCCAGTAGCCTCCCATACCGATGCCGTACAAGGCGCGGTAGAGGAGGAAAAATCCATAGGTGGGCGCGAAGCCGCTGAGGACGGTCATCGCAGAGAAGTAGACGACGCAAAGTATCAGCGGCCGGCGGCGGCCGAAGCGATCGGCCAGGACGCCGAAGATCAGCGCGCCGACGGGGCGCATGGCGAGGGTCAGAGTAAGCGAGAGGACGATGGCGGACTTGGCGACGTGAAGCCGGGTGGAGAGCTCCTGAAACAGGAAAACGACGACAAAGAAGTCGAAGGCGTCGAGAACCCAGCCGAGAATGCCTCCGGCGACCGCGTACTGCCAGCCGGGAGTGTCGGCTTCTGTGTCCAGTGTGGAGTCAGCGGCGGCGAGGAGCATGCGCGTCCTTAGGAAGGTGGTGTCCCAGCAGAGTAGCATCCTGGCCGTGCTTCAGGAGACCTCGTCCACACCGATATCTTCGTTCCAGAGGACGGGTTGGTCGCGGATGAAGTCGGCCATCATCGCGATGCAGGCGGCTGAGGCAAGATCGACGACTTCAATGCTGGCGGAGCGAAGCCAGTCGATGCCTCCGGAGAAGTTGACGACTCACCGACGAGGACGCGTCGGAAGCCAAACTGCCGGAGCAGGCCGCTGCAGTACCAGCAAGGCGCAAGAGTGGTGACCATGATGAGGTCGCGGTAAGAACGCTGACGGCCGGCGCGGCGGAAAGCATCGGTTTCGCCATGGATGGAGGGGTCGCCTTGCTGGATGCGGCGATTGCGGCCGGAGCTGAGAAGCTCTCCGGAGGAGGAAAACACAGCCGCGCCGATCGGAATGCCACCCTCCGCGAGACCCAGCCGAGCTTCAGCCAGGGCGGCTTCGAGCAGGATTGCAGGGTCGAGAGACACGGACATTTCCCTTCAGCATACGCTGGAGGCCAGCGGACGAGAGCCGCTTTCGGAGCCGGGGACGTCCTCGTCAACACCTGGGTGACCGCTTGCATCCAAGCGGTCTGGAGATAGATGACATGTCTGACAAACGCTTAAAGATGCAGGACCCTCGCACACAGTATCCGCAGCCGCCATTCAAGCCGCAGCAGCAAAGCCATCCGGGGCTCGCCAAGGCGATGAGTCCCGAGCCCGACAATGGAGAGTCGAGCTATGTCGGCAATGGCCGGCTCAAGGGACGAAAGGCGCTGATAACGGGGGCGGATTCCGGCATCGGACGCGCCGTGGCGATTGCGTTTGCCCGCGAAGGGGCAGATGTGGCGATCGGCTATCTTCCCAGCGAAGAGGCTGACGCGAAAGAGGTTCTCAAGCTGATTGATAAGGCAGGGGTCAAAGCGGTTGCCGTTCCGGGAGACATCTCCGACGAGAGCTTCTGTAAAGCCATGGTCGCGAAAGCCGAGAAGGAGCTGGGCGGCCTCGATATCCTGGTGAACAACGCTGGGACGATGTCCTCGCACAGCGATTTGCTCGAGGTGAAGTCAGCCGAGTTCGATACCACGATGAAGACGAACGTCTATGCGCTTTTCTGGATCACGCAGGCGGCGATGCCGTTGCTTAAACCGGGAGCGTCCATCATCAATACAGCTTCGGTCCAGGCGTACGAGCCGAGCCGTGGAATCGTAGACTATGCCATGACGAAGGCGGCGATTGTCGCCTTCACCAAGGGCATGGCGAAGCAGTTGATGGATAAGGGAATTCGCATCAACGCCGTGGCACCGGGCCCGTTCTGGACGCCGATTCAGCCTGCTGGACAGCCGCCTGAGAAGCTTGCCGAGCTGGGAAAAGAAGTGCCCTTCGGGCGTCCCGGGCAGCCCGTGGAAATTGCTCCTGTGTATGTTCTTCTTGCCTCGCAGGAGGGGAGCTACATCACCGGAGAGATCTACGGCGTGACGGGCGGCATAGGCATTGCATAAAGGTGGTGGGCAGTGAGGGACTCGAACCCCCGACCTAGTGCTTGTAAGGCACCCGCTCTAACCAGCTGAGCTAACCGCCCCTTTGGCCCTTTGCAGCCAACCCATCCTCCCCAGTGTAGGGGACGGGAGGATGGGTGGCAATGTTGCGGTTTTCGCATGGAAGTTTTAGCGCTGAACATCAGCTGGATGCGGTTGGCAGACGTTCCCTGATCGTTTGTGCAATCGGAGTAGCAAGGTCGAATTGCGTGGCGACCGCCTGCAGAAGACCAAGATCTTTGGCCGGAATGCCGCTCAAGCCAAAGAACGGCATCTTCTCGGCAAGTCTGGTGCCGTAGGTCTGGTAGATCGGGGAAGGAAAGAGGCTTTGTGTCAGCATGGCGACGAGCGTCTTGAGGTCGACCCCCATCTTCTCCGCAGGGGCAAAGCCTTCGGCCATGGACTGAGCCGCCGAGATGAGTAGGAAATTGCCGACGAGCTTGACCATGGTTGCGGTGCCAATCTCTTCGCCAAAGTCGAACAGACTTTGTGCGCCGAGTGCGGTAAGCACGGGTCGAATGCGCTCTTTTGCCGCGTCGGGGCCTGCGAATGGTATCCAGAGTTTGCGGGCGGCTGCCGCTTCCGGTCTGCCGAAGACAGGAGCGTCCACGTAAGTCGACCCATGCTGGGCGTGCATGGCAGCAAGTTTGCGTGCAGCTTCAGGCGAGCCAGTGCACATGCAGATGTGGACGCCGCCGGAGCCGAGTCGCTCCAGAAATCCGTCGCTGGTGATGACACTTTCAACCGCGGCGCTGTCCCAAAGTACGGTGACGACAATGCCGCCGGAAGTGAGAGTGTCGGTGGGCGAGTCGGCGAGTCGCGCACCTGCGGAGACAAGTGGGTCAGCCTTGCCGGCCGTGCGGTTGTAGACGGCAACAGGGTAGCCGCTCTTAAGAAGGTTTTGCGCCATCGGCAGCCCTAGACTACCGAGACCGATGAACCCAACGGTTTCGTTCATGTTCAGATTCTCCTTGGAATATAGTACGGGTCTATCCAAACAGGCTTAGCACGAAGCAGCCGTGCCCTGGCCGGCCTCAGCGGCTGCGGTCGCCCAAAAGCTTGCCAAGCCCGAGCAAAAGCGTGAGCAGCCCAGTAGGCAGGCAGCCCATGGCGAGCATGAGACAGAGCCAGCCGCCATTGGTGTGCGGACCCTGGTGCCCAATGCCCCCGAAGAGGGTGAAGGTCAGCAGGACGGCAAGGAGTCCGGCACCGAAGATGGAACAGCCCGTACGAAGGATTTTGCGGGTGTCGGGACGCATTTTTGGACGCGCTGGCAAACGTGCCGGAGGACGGATCAATGAAAGCTGGCCAGCATGGCGTAGACGATGACTCCGGTAACCGAAACATAGAGCCACACAGGGAAGGTGTAGCGGGCGATGCGGCGGTGGAGTGGAAAGCGGCCGGTCAGCGAAAAGAAAAAGGTGATGAGGATCATCGGAAGCGCGATGACCGAGAGCAGAATGTGGGAGATAAGCAGGGAAAAGTAGATGGGGCGGATCAGTCCCTGGCCCTGGAAGTGGGCGTCTCCGTGGAGCGCGTGGTTGGTGATGTAGGAGACAAGAAAGAGAGTCGAGAAAAAGAAGGCGGTGAACATCGCATTGCGGTGCCGGGTGACCTGTTCGCGCCAGATGTAACGGAAGCCCAGAAGCAGGGCGACGGTGCAGAGAAGGTTGAGCACGGCGTTGAGCGCGGGAAGGAAGACGAGGTGTGTGTTGGCGGCATCGATGGGCGAATGGAAGAACACCAGCCAGACCAGGAAGATGGACGCGCCGGCACTGATGCCGATGATGGCGGCGACGACATTCAGCGGGGTGGTGAAAGCGGCGGGGATGGACCTCGTGTTGGACTTGGTGATCGCCATAGTTCTCTAGCCAGTCTAAATGGCTGGCCGGATTAGAGTTTCAGGCGATGCAAAGTGGCCGAATCGGGCTTGCCGGTAAAGAATTGCTGCAGGGCTTGATGGAAGACGCGGTCGTCCGGGTGGGCGGAGGATTGTGCGGCTTCGGCGAAGAGGGTGACCGAGGAATGAAACTTGAGGTCGTCGGGGAACCCGAAGATGCGGTCGAGCGAGGGATTGGGTATGTCGTTGACGAGGGCCGTGCAGGTGCGCAGCCGCGGGCCAAGGACGGGATGGGCGAGATAGGCCTCGGCTTCGGCAAGGGTGCCAACGGCATACTGCTGAGCCATGGAACTGGAACCTAGGCCGTGGATCTGGGGAAAGATGAACCACATCCAGTGCGAGCGCTTCTGGCCGGCGGCCAGTTCGGTCCGGACCTGCTCGTAGGTGGAGGCCTGGGCATCCAAAAAGCGTTTAAGAGGTTCGTTGGACAAGGTTGAGGTTATCCGGGCTTCGGTGGTGGCAGATGTGTTCGCTGGGCTTTGTGCGCTCTGGGAAAAAATGATGAGCGGAGCTAAAGTTCTACGGTGAAGTGCCGATAAAGAGAAGGAGGCTCGAGCTATTGGAAGAGGACGCGTCCGTGAGCATTGAGGATCATGGCCGCGAGCAGGAGGGGAAGGTAGAGGACGCTTGCTTTGAGAAGGTTGCGGGCGAGGACGCGATTGCCTTCGGCGGAGGGATCGCGGGTGATTGCGGTAAAGCGGAAGGTGAAGTAGAGGTATCCGAGTGAGAGCAGGGTCGCAACGATCGCGTACGGCGTGCCAGTAATGCCCAGAAAGGTCGTCCAGAGTGCGACGGGAAGCATGAGCAGGGCATAGAAGAAAGCCTGAATGGCGGTAGTGCGCGCGGCCCAGGAGATCGGCTGTTGCGTGGCAGCGAGGCGGATACCGCCGTGGCGGTAGTCGTCTCGATACAGCCATCCGATAGCCATGAAGTGAGGGAACTGCCAGACGAAGAGAACGGCGAAAAGGGCGACCGCGGGCCATTCGATAATACCGCGGGCGGCGGTCCAGCCGATCAGCGGCGGAAGCGCGCCGGGAAAAGCGCCGATGAAGGTATTGAGCGAGGTGATGCGTTTCAGCGGGGTGTAGATGGCGACGTAGCTGGTCGCGGTGAGCAAAGTGAGGGTGCCGGTAAGAATGTTCGACTCAGCGGTAAGAAGTAAGGTGCCGGCGACGATGGTTAAGAAGCCGAGAATGAGACCCTGCGGAAGTGCGATTCTCCCGGTGACCATGGGCCGGTTGCGCGTGCGTGCCATGCGGCCGTCGGAGCGGCGCTCAAGTGCTTGATTCAACACGGAGGAGCCGCCGGTGACGAGAGCGATGCCGAAGAGCGCCGCGGCGGATTGAAGGTCGAACGGACTTACTCCGGAACGCAGACGGCCGAGATACAGGCCGGCGGCGGCGGTGATGAGCACCATGAAGGAGACACGAAACTTGAACAGGGTGGCATAGTCGGCGAGGAGAGAAGGGGACCGGACGATCGATCTGCGTTCGGGGGTCAGGGCCTGCTCGGAGATCGCGGAATGGGCCACGTCTTAGTCTAGCGCGGATGCCGAGGTCAAACCGAATGGGAGGAACCCAAGTGTAGCGAAGAACCGGGGCTCAGGTCTTACTTACGTTGACATAAAAAAGGTCCGTCGCAACGTGGAACTCGTCTCGGGTGAGTGGAGTCTCTAGGACCTGCCACTCGGTGGTGGGATGGAGGGTTTGGAAGTGGGTGGGGTCGCCCGCCTGGATGGGCATGGCAAAGTCAGGCTCGTCGGCTTGCCACTTGTAAAGGACGGTATGGGTGACGGAAGTCGGGGTGTCGGGAAGCCAGCTTAGCTCGAGCGCAGGGATGGCGGCATGACGGAGGTACTGGTTGAAAAACGGGAGGAGATCCTGATGGAGAAGCGCGGCGGTGTGCTCGTTCCACCAGGCGACAACCTCTTCGGTAAGGATGTTCTGGTACTTGAATTGCTGGTAGAAGCTATGCAGGAGCGAAAACCAGCGGAGGTCGGCGGATTGGAGCGAGGTCGTGTGGTCCAGGCCGGGATCAGCGATTGCGAGCCAGGAGCGGAGAGTGGCGATCATGAGCGCTCCCTTGAAGTACTGATCCTGCGGGGGTTCGGCGGCGATGCCGCGCTCAGCGAGGATGGGCGCGTGATTGTGAACTTTGGCCCTAAGGCCGTTGAGGTAGGCGAGGGCGTCGGCGCGGCCGTAGTGGAACTCGACGAAGAGGGTTTCGAGATAGGTGTCCCCGCCTTCATGGATCCACATGTCGGCGCGATCGGCAGCGGTAATAGAGTTGCCGAACCACTCGTGCCCGGACTCGTGAACGAGGATGAAGTCGAAGCGCGGGGAGATCCCGACGCCGGTCCAATCGCGTCGCAGATAGCCGTTTTCGAAGCCGTTGCCGTAAGCGATGGCGGATTGATGCTCCATGCCGGCGTAGGGGACCTGGATGAGCTTATAGCCGTCGCGGGCAAAGGGGTACTCGCCGAAATAGTGCTCGAAGGCGTCGAGCATCAGCTTGGTCTGGGCGAACTGGGCCTTGGCCTTGTCGAGGTCTTCGGGCAGGACGTAGAAATCCAACGTCAAGGGCGGGAAGGCAGGATTCCGGTAGAGGTCGGAAAAGTGGGTGTAGGCACCTATATTTAGGGCAACGTCGTAGGAATTGATGGGGTAGGAGACGTGCCAGTTCCACTGCGTGTAGCCGGCCTGATCTCCTTTGAGCTCGACCTTGGAGACAAAGCGCCCGTTCGAGACGTCGGTCAGACCGTTGGGGACGGCGATCGAAAGATCGACACCCTCCTGCGGTTCGTCGCGCCACTGGTCCTTGCACGGCCAGAAGATGGAGCAGCCATCGTCCTCATCGGCGGTGAAGATCCAGGGGCGGCCGGCGGGATCGGTCGCAAAGGACATGCCGCCGAAGCGGCCTTGGGCGACCGGGTTGCCATGGTAGCGGACCTGGACGGCGTAGGTCTGGTCCTTGCGCAACGAGGTGGGGAAGTCAAGGAAGAGGGCGCCCGAGTCGCGGACAAACCGCACGGGCCGGTGGTCCAGGGTAATGGAGTCGATCGTGAGCGTATCGGACAGGTCAAGCTGGATGCGGATTGCGTCCTGAAGCATGCGGAAGCGGACGATATTGTCGCCGGAGATGGATTTCTCGACGGGATCGACGCGGAGGGTCAAGTGATAGGAGAGCAGGTCGTTGTTAGCGCGCCAGGGTCCATAGGCGCCGCGGAGTACCTGGGCGCGGGTAGGCGTGGACGGCGGCGGGTCGAAAGGCTCGCTAGCCGCGGGAGAGGGGTCCGTGGTGGAGGTGGTTGCGGGAGCGGTCTGGCTTCGCTGCGCGTGCAGGCCGGGGACGAAGAGGGCAACCAGGACCAGAGCGCGGAAGACGGGCATTGAAGAAGATTGTACTAAGCTTCGGAAAGCGCGCGGGTGGGCTGCTGTCTACGCAGGCAGAGTGCTACCACACCGGATGAGGCGAGAGTCAGCAACGTGAAGAGACAATGAGCCGGCGGGGGACAGCGCTTGACGGCATTTACGCGTCCGCCCAAGGCAAGTAAACTGCGGGGCATGGCAGATGAGATGCAGGACCCGCGAACCTACTTTGCGGCGGAGCGAACGTTTCTGGCCTGGATCCGGACCGGGCTTGGGTTGATGGGAATCGGGTTTGCGGTGGCGCGATTCAGCTTGTTTTTGCGTGAGTTTCGGCAAAGTGGAGCGGGCGCGGCGGTGCATGGAGCGGTACGGAGTACAGGATTGTCGCTGTATGCGGGCGTCGCGCTGGTGCTACTGGGGGTCTTGGTCAATGTTGGCGCCGTGGCGCATCATGTGCAGACCGTGAAAGAGCTGCGGACCGGGACGTGGGGGGCGGGTCGCGTGTCGCGGAACGGAGTTGCGCTGGCGATGGTGTTGGGCGTGGTGGGGGTAGGCATGGCGGTGTATCTGCTGTTGTTCCGGTAGAAGAGAGGCGTGGCGAGTGGTTCGCGGGGGCTTTGGAGGCGTAGGCTTGCTCTGGTTTGGGAAACAGTGAGGGGGCCAGCATGGTGGAGCGGTACGTGGGTGGAGTGAGCCGGAGAGCGTTTGTGCGTGGGGCGGGCGTCACGGCTGGGGCCTTGGCGGCAGCGGGCTGGCAGCAATGGGCGCGAGCTGAACCGAGTGGCTTGCCGGCGGGCATTCAGTTGTATGCGGTGCGGGAGCCGCTGGCGAAGGATGCTCCCGGAACGTTGAAGGCGCTGCGCCGGATCGGGTTTCAGGAGGTGGAGTCTGCCGGGACGGCAGGGCATGCGCCCAATGAGTTCCGTGCGATGGTGCAGGACGCTGGACTGAAGATGCCGAGCGCGCATGTGGAGATGCATATGGAGAACGACCTGGGTCCTGTGCTCGCCGAGGCGAATGCGCTGGGGGTGCAGTTTGCGGTGAGCTCGTTTTTGCGCAAGCTGAACGATCCGGGCAGGATGAGCCTGGGCAACTCGACCGCGCGGCAGGCCACCCTGCCTGCCATGGGGGTGGACGGCTTTCTGCGAATGGCGGCCCGGATGAACGAGATCGGCAAGGCCGCGAAGGCGGCAGGGCTTACGTACGCTTACCACAACCACAACTTCGAGTTTGAAAAGCTGCCGGACGGCTCCCTGGGGTATGATCTGCTGCTCGAGAAGACGGATGCGGCGCTGGTGAAGTTTGAGGTGGATTGCGGGTGGATGGTGATCGCCGGGGCCAACCCGATCAACTACTTCCGGCGCTACCCGGGGCGGTTCCGCATGATCCATGTGAAAGATTTCCAGCCGTCAGCGCCGACGACCGACCTGGTGGGTCCGGGGCGGCCGAAAGGCGTCGAGCTGGGGCGTGGATTTATCGACTATCGTCCGATCTTCGCAGCGGCGCAAAAGGTAGGAGTGGAGCATGCGTTCGCCGAGCAGGAGGCGCCGTATTCGCGGCCGCAGCTGGAGTCGGCGCAGGTGAGCTTTGATTATTTGAAGGCCATGGGGGCGGGTTAGAAAGGCAAGTGCGCCCTTGCGTTCGGCGGCAGCACTGGCCCTCACGCAGGACCTTCATGCGGTTCTGGAGGTTCGCGTGTGGCTCAGTGAGAGGTCGGGAGGTTGCGAGGACTGAAGAGCCTTCGACCTCGATTTTTCACCAGTTGACTAAACCCGCACACTCAACCAAAGCCTCCAACTCGGCTTTCCGTAACGCGTAAATAAAGCAAGCTGCGCCACACGCTTATGTCGCAAGCG
>CAXTQE010000102.1:0-13467 GCA_964246225.1 uncultured Acidobacteriaceae bacterium
GCCGTACACCCTGGGTGTCTTGTACATGCAGCAGGGCCGCTTTGCGGAGTCCGCCACAAACCTTGCCCGCGCCACTGCCTTGCGGCCCGATAACGGCGACGCCTGGGCGACGCTCGGCAGCGTCTACCGCCAGCTGGAGCAGCCAGACAAGGCCGAACCGGCGCTGCGCAGGGCGATCGAGCTTTTGCCCGACCAGCCCAGTCCGCACATCACTCTGGCGGCGCTGCTGGCTGCCGAAGGCAAGCGCGAGGAAGCTGCCGCCGAACGCAAACGTGGCGCAGACCTGACCCGCATCGCCGTAAGCCGCCAGAAAGCGCAGTTTCTGGTCGATAGCGGCACGCTGCTGCTCCGGCGCGGCCAGGTTCCGGAAGCACTTGCGCAGTTGCAGGAAGCGGTAGCCGCGGACCCGGGCTACCCGGCCGCGCACGCCGCGCTGGCCGAGGCGCTGGACCGCTCCGGCCGCCGAGCGGACGCCGCCGAGGAGCGTCGTAAGGCAGGCGCTGGCAGGCCATAGCAAAGCACCAAGGGAGCTCGACAGTCCAAGCCGGATCCTACGCAGGCGGTGCGACTTCGAGGCAATCTTGGCAAAGCTCTACCTCAGTGAGCAAAAGCTGCCGCCGTAGATTCCGTCTTCCAGAAACACCCGGGCGGCGGAAGAGTCCGGGTTGAACAGGAGCATCTGTTGCACGGTGCGGAGAGCCGCTGCCTTGTCGCCGAGGCGGCATTGCAGGTAAGCGAGGTTGAGGCCGGCAACGGTCTGCGTTGGGTCTTCGTGGATGGTTTGCTGCAGGAGGCGGAGCGCGTCGTTGGTTCGGCCACCAGCCGCATCCAGTACGGCGAGGTTTGCTGCGGCCGTGATATTGCCGGGCTCCTGACGAAGCGCCTGAGTGTACTCCGCCCTGGCGTCGGCGATAGCACCCGAGACCTGGAACAGATAGCCGAGCTGGTTATGCAGCTCAACATCGTCGCTTCCAGTGCGTTCCGCTTTTTGCAGCAGCGCAAGCGCCCGCTCGCCGGCCTGACGATTGCCATGCTGAGCTATCTGCGCATAGGCCAGCCCGACCTCGCGGGGACCAGGGGACGCGGTGCCCACGGCAACGAGGTCCGGCGCGCCCACACGGTCGATACGCTTCGCGTGGTCTGCGGGGCGCGCTTCGATATCGTGGTCGGTAAGCTGCTCATGGGAGATGTCGAGCGTCTTGCGCGTGGGCATGTGACAAAGGGCGCAATCGCGCTGTTCCGGATGGTGCGTCGCGGCAAAGGCGGGGGCGTTATGGCACTGCAGGCAACGGGCACGAAAGAAGGCTACGCGCTCGGCGGGCGCAGGGGAGCTGTGCGGATCGTGGCAGGTGGTACAGGTAAGTGCGTCCCCGGCAGCGCGTTTGCAGGCCGAACGCAGCAGGGCCTCGTACTGGCTGCTGGCCCGGCTGCCGAACTGAGCGCGAGACCTGTCCACGAAGTAAATTGCGGAGTCTGCGAGATCCTGCCCAGGAACGAAGGAACTGAGCGATTTGCCGGGAAGAGAAACGGTCGCGTCGCCCTCCAGGTGGCATTGCAGGCAGATGGAATCACGCTTTGCGGGAGCGAGGCGGTCGGGGTTAAGGATGGACAGTGGAGCTTTGCCCGCGGAGGCAAGATGGGCGGCCGGGTCGCCGTGGCATGCGGCGCAGCCGATCCCTGCTTGCCGAAACGGTGGCCCGTCAAAGTGATTGCGAACGGGGCCGGTGGCGGGCTGAACCTCGCCGGCATGGCAGTGGAGGCAGTTGCTGTCGGTGGGCAGGGGCGCGGGCATGGAGGAAACCTGCTCAAAGGCCGGCGCCATGTCCCAGACCTCCTTTTTGCCGTACCAGTTGATGGGAGATTCAAACCACAGACCGGCCGCCTGGTACAGATAGGTGCGGCCGCGTTTGCCGGAGCCGATGAAGTAGTCCAGACGACGTTCGCCGGCGAGGGAGGGGTGTTCGGACGTCTTCTCCCGGTTGAAGGTGAGGATGGCCTGGCCGTCCCGAAGCAGGATGCGGTAGGTGATGTCGGAAGGCTGGTGGTGGAAGCCGCGTTCGCCAAGCAGGGCAACGTCTGCCTGGTCCGTCGCGGGACCGCTGCCGCGAGCCATGGCAGTGCGCTGGAAGTTGTCGTAAATAGTCTGGTGGCAGGTGCGGCAGGCACGGTCGGGATGATCGAACGGTGGAGAATCCGCGGTCGCGGCATGCGTGGAGGGCAAAAGCGATGAGGCCAGCATCGTAAACAGCAGCACCGCAACCGCGCAAAGAGCGGCTCCGAAAAGGCGATGCCGGTTACCTGTTCGCATCCGTCGGTTTGGTGTAGTTGGGATCAGAGGCTGACTGGAGCTTCTGCGCGGTGGCGGTTTCGCGGTGCGCGTCGTCGATTCGACCCATCTGGCGGTACGCCTGGCCGAGCAGGCTGTGGGTCATGTAGTTGCCCGCATCCATGTCGCGGGCGTGCTCAAGGTAGCCACTGGCGGCGGTGGCATCGCCCTGCTTGAGGAGCACTTTGCCGAGCAAAATAAAGGGGCCCGTGGAGTTGGGGTTGAGCAGGATGGCTTCCTGCAGCGACTGACGTGCGCGGTCCAGGTCGCCGTGGCGGATATACGCGTCGCCGAGACGATCGTAGACGGCGGGCTCAAGAGGGCTGAGGGTGCGCTCCGCTTCAAAGTCGTGGATGGCTTCGTCAAGGTGGTTGCCGGCGAGCTCGGTTTCCCCCAGGAGAAGATGGGCAAGGGGCAGGGTAGGAGAGAGCTCGAGCGCCTTGCGGGTGAACTGCTGGGCGATGGGGACGTACTCGCGGCGGAGCAGCATGCGGGCGGTAAGCAGGTAGGCCTCCGCGGAGTCGCGGGCAAAACCGAACTGCAGGGCAAAGGCGGCGCGGGCGTCGTCATACCGGCGCGTATCCAGGTAGCAAAGGGCAAGGACGTAGGAAGGATCGACAGGCGACGCGGCGGCGGGGAGGGTGGTGCGCAGGGATTCGAGCAGCGGGATAGCAGCCGCGGGACGGCCGATGCGGAAGAGCGTGATGCCCCGCATCGTCGTGGATTCGCGGTCGTTAGGATCCTGTTGGAGGGCAGCGGCGAAGGCCTGATCGGCGGCGGGCAGTTCGCCGCGGGTGTAAAGGGCGAGGCCGCGGAGGAGCTCGGTGCCGGCAGGCTCGGGCTTACGGGAGGCAAGCGTGTTGAGCTCCGCAAGCGCCTCGGCCGCATGCCCCTGCTGGATCATCTGGCGAAGGCGGGGCTGGAGATTCTCGGGCGCCGGGTCGACGCTGGGCTGCTGGGACCACGCCTGGCAGCACAGCAGAAAGCAAAGCGCAGCCCCGCCTAAGATCCATCCTGAGCTCGATGCCGGAGGGGAGACAGCCAATTGCGTCGATGGCCGAAGTGTCATGTCAGATGAGGAGTGTATCTGAAATAATGTTATGACCTTGTTTTGCTTGAAGGCGAGCAGGGGCCTGGTCGTGCCGGTGAGGTTCGGGATGAAGAAAAACAGAAGCGCGGAGCCGGTGCCTGTTGCGAAAGAACTGGTCTCAAGCCAGGCGGAAGTGACCCCGGACGCAGAGCCCGGAGACTCTGCCGGCACCATTCCGAAATACCGCGCCATCTTTCGCGAGCTGAAGGAAGCGATCGTCTCCGGCACGCTGCGTCCGGGAGACCGGTTGCAGACCGAGGCCGAACTGGGAGTACGCTATCAGGCTTCGCGGATTACGGTCGCCAAAGCGGTGAACGAACTCATGCGGCAGGGGTTGGTGTCGCGCCGCGCCGGGTCCGGAACGCATGTGCTCGAGTCGCCCGAGACGCAGGGGCATGTGTTTGGCCTGCTGATCCCGGACCTTGGGCGTACGGAGATCTTTGAGCCGATCTGTCAGGGAATGATGCGGTCGCCGCTCGCGAAGCCACACTCCCTGCTGTGGGGACATGCGATGGCAGAGGCGGAACAACAAGGAAAAGAGGCGCGCGAGCTTTGCCGGCACTACATCCACCAGAAGGTGTCAGGCGTGTTTTTTGCGCCACTGGAGTTTTCTCCCGGCATGGGTGTGGTCAACCGCGAAATTGCCGATGCGCTGCAGCAGGCAAACATGCCGATGGTCCTGCTGGACCGGTGCTATGCGCCCTATCCACTGCGATCGAACCATGACCTGGTCGGCATCGACAACCGGGCGACAGGGTACATCATTACGGACCACCTGTTGGCCCTGGGCCGCAAGCGCCCGGTGTTTCTGGCGCGTGCCCGCTCGGCTTCGACGGTGTACGGACGACTGGCCGGATTTCGCGAGGCGCTGGAGGCGCGTGGGCTGCATTTTGGTTGGGAACGATCCCGCGAAGGCGATACAGGAGACCGGCGCTTTGTGAAGCAGGTCATTGAGGAACTGCGGCCGGACTCGTTTGTATGCAGCAACGATGTCACGGCAGGCCGCCTGATCGCGACGTTGACGGAATTGGGACTGGAGGTGCCGAGGGAGTTCGCGGTGGTAGGGGTAGACGATGTGAAGCATGCAGGGTTGTTCTCGGTTCCGCTGACGACGCAGCATCAGAACTGTGCCGATATCGGAGCGACCGCGATGGCCGTCATGTTGCAGCGTTTGGCGCAGCCTCAACTGCCGACGCGGGACGTGCTGCTGAAGACGTACACGGTGGTGCGCGAGAGTTGCGGGGCGCGGCTCAAAGGGCATTCGGACGTGGCCGCCTAAGAGCGTGGCGGCACTTCAGGTGCGGCCCCTGTGCGTCCGGCAGCTCAGGCGCGCTGCAGCTTCCACCGAATCTGCCCAGGCGTAAAGCCCTTGGTCCCGAAATAGAAGCACATTTTGGTGAGTGGAGTGCCGTAAAGACATTGCCTTGCAGCCTTCCATGTGTAGACATTCAGAGTGGCCAAAGGTATCTGCTTTCCAGTATGATTTGCGGTACTCCGAACGAGGTATTTTGCGCAGGTTCGCTCCCATACGAGGTGTTGGTTTGCTGGCGGCATGCCTGAGCTTGGCAGCGCGGGCGCAGAATCCACTCGAAACCGGAGGGAAGAAAGCACAGGAGGGAGCGCAGTCCCCGGCGGCAGGTGGGTCGAGTACGGCGGGAGTCTTTCCTCCCAGGCTGGATGCGCAGCAGCGTCCGGTCACCGTGGGTGGCTCGGTGGCAAACGGGCCGGTCCTGTTTGAGGACGTAACGCAGGCCGCGGGACTCGCAGGCTGGAAGCATGTGATCGGCTCGGCGGACGGAGGTCACATTCTGGATGTGATCGGGTCTGGCGTGGCGCTGCTCGACTTCGACGGGGACGGCTGGCTCGATATCTACCTGGTCAACGGAAGCACGGTGGAGGCGCTGACCGGAAAGGCTTCCCCACCCCATGCGGCCCTGTTCCACAACAACCATGACGGAACGTTTACCGATGTGACCGCGAAAACCGGCGTGGGAAACGACCGGTGGGGATTTGCGGCAGCCGTTGGGGACTACGACAACGACGGCTGGCCGGACCTCTACGTGACGAACTTCGGCAAGAACCGGCTCTTCCACAACAATCACGACGGGACCTTTACGGATGTCGCGGAGAAGGCTGGGGTCACCTTGGGGAACTGGTCGACCGGTGCCACCTGGGGTGACTATGATGGCGATGGGCGACTGGACCTGTTTGTGCCGGGGTACGTGCACTACGACGTGAAGACGCCGCCCGAGCCGGGAGGAAGTGGCGTGTCGTTCAGCTTCTGCAGCTACCGTGGGGTGAAGACGATGTGCGGCCCGCACGGCCTGAAGGGCGAGCCGGACCACCTGTTCCATAACAACGGGGACGGCACCTTTACCGACGTGAGCGAGAAGGCCGGGGTGGCCGACAAGGGCGGATACTACGGGCTTTCCAGCGTCTTTGTGGATGTGAACGGCGATGGCAAGGTGGACCTGCTGGTGGCGGACGATTCAACGCCGAACTATCTCTACCTGAACAAGGGCGACGGGACGTTTGACGATGTGAGTTACGCGAGCGGGTATGCGCTCAACAAGGATGGGCGTGAAACGGCTTCGATGGGCATCGCCGTAGGTGATTACCTGAACAATGGTTTGCTGGACGTGTTCAACACGACGTTCAGCGACGACTACAAGCCGCTGTACCGGAACGATGGCGACGCAAACTTTACCGACATCAGTTATGACTCGCACCTTGCGGAAGGAACAATCCCTTTCCTGGGCTGGGGAACCGCGTTCTTCGACTATGACAACGACGGCTGGAAGGATCTGATCGAGGTGAACGGGCACGTGTATCGCGACGCGGACCAGAACGCGTGGGGCACGACCTGGGCGCAACGCCCGCTGCTGTTTCACAACGTGGCGGGCCAGCTGCAGCCGGTGGCTCCGGTAACCGGCACGGCGATGGCCAGGGCGATGACCTCGCGCGGCATGGCGGTCGGGGACCTGTTCAACACGGGGCGGCTCGATGTAGTCATCAACAACCTGGATGGGACGCCGGCCGTGTTTCGCAACGTGGCGGCAATTGGGAATCACTGGGTGGGGCTGAAGCTGGTGGGTGGGCCGAAAAGCCCGAAGGATGCAGTGGGAGCTACGGTTTACCTGACCTCAGAGAGAGTGCGGCAGCGGGTCGATGTGGTCAGTGGAGGAAGTTTTGCTTCGTCCAGCGACCAGCGAGTGCACTTCGGGCTGGGCGCGGCGACAAAGATAGACAAGGTGGAGGTCCACTGGCCCAGCGGCGCGGTAGAAACGGTGACCCTGGGAGGGCTGGACCGGTACTCTACGGTGACGGAAGGCGCGGGGGTGTCGAAATGACGATCCGCCGTCTTGCTGCGTTGACGATCTTGCTTGAGGCTTTGCTGGCGATGTTTGCGCTTTGGCCGCAGCATGCGGTGCTGGCCGGGGTGCTGAACGACAAGCCGGAGCCGGACCCGGCGATTGCCGCAGCGGCTCGCCACGCCTATAGCGAGAAGACCGCCGCTGGGTATGACTTCGCCTGGGGCAGGGAGAGCCCGTTTTTGCCTTCGAACGCGCGAACCGATACAGGCGAGTTTCTTGACCCGAAGTCCTTTCCCACGGCGCAGTACTGCGGGCATTGCCATCAGGAATCGCACCGGCAGTGGCGCGAGTCGGCGCACTCCAATGCGAACCGGGCGCCGTGGTACCTGCGCAATGTGGCTCTGCTGAACGAGGAAAAGGGAGTAGAGCGCTCGCGGCATTGCGAGGGCTGCCATGATCCGATTGCGTTGGTGAGTGGCGCGCTGACAAAGGGAGCGCCGACCAAGCGGCCCTACGATCAGGATGGTGTGACGTGCACGGTTTGCCACTCGATCCAGAAGGTGGACACCCGCGGGACGGGAAGCTACACGATGGGAGTACCGGCGGTATTGGTGGATGCCGGCGGCGCGCCGATTACGCGGCCGGTGAGCGATGTGGAGATCCTGACGCACCTGGACCGGCACTCGGCGGCAGTGATGAAGCCCTTCTATCGGTCGAGTGAGTTTTGCGCGAGCTGCCACAAGGCCGCGTTGCCGCATGAGCTGAACGACTACAAGTGGCAACGGGCAATGAGCCCCTACGACGAGTGGCAGAACTCCAGCTTTGCGGGGCAGAGCCCGCTGCCGTTTTACACCAAGAACACGGTGAGCAGCTGCGAGACATGCCACATGCAGCGAGAAGCCTTGCAGGGAAAGGACCCGGGAGCGAAGAGCGGGCAGCTGGCTTCGCACCGATGGCTTGGAGCGAACTCGCTGGTGCCGGCGTACTACGGGTTCGATGAGCAGGGACGGCAGATCGCGGACTACCTGAAGAACAAAGTATTGAGCGTGGATGTATTTGCGGTGGAGAAGGCGGATGGGTCGTTTGTGGCGCCGCTGGGAACGCAGGCGTTTCCGCTTGCTGCGGGCGAGCGTGTGACAGTCTCCGTGGTGATTCAAAACAAGGGCGCGGCGCACAGCCTGGTGCCGGAGCAGCGCGACATGTATGAGGCGTGGGTGCGACTGCGGGTGCTGGACTCCGCAGGCAAGGTACTGCACGAGAGCGGCGACCTGCAGGCTTCAGGCGATCTGGACCCGGAAGCGCACAGCTTTGCCAACCGGCTGATCAATGGGAATGGGACCTTGAACGCGCGGCATGAGGTTTGGAACAACCGCGTGGTCGCGTACAACAACACGATTCAGTCGGGGAGGTCGCAGGTGGTGCGGTACGCGTTTGCGCTTCCAGCGGCGGGTGCGGTGACGGTAACGGCAAGCGTCCAGTACAGGCGATTCGACCAGCATTTTATCGATTTCGGGATGAAGAAGGAGCATTACCCGCAGCCTGTGTTGGAGATGGCTTCAAACACACGAACGTTGAACATAGGGGAAAACAAGGTGGATGCCGTGCCGGCGCCGGCGGACCTCAATCCGGAGTGGATGCGCTGGAACAACTACGGCATCGCCCTGCTGGATGCGCAGCAGTACGCAGGGTCGCTGGCCGCCTTTGAACGCGTGGCGAAACTGCGGCCAACCTATGCGGATGCATGGACAAATATGGCGATAGCCCAGACTGCATGGGAAAAGTATCCGGAGGCCCGGCCGAACCTTGCGCATGCGTTGGAGCTTGCTCCAGGCAACGCTCGTGCCCTCTACTATCGCGCCCTGATCGAGCGGAATGCGGGAGAGGTGGACGCCGCCATCGTGGACCTGCGTGAAGTGGCGCGGCTCTACCCGAGGTCACGCGATGCGCACCGGGAGCTCGGCTTCAGCTATTACCAGCAGCACAAGTATGTGGAGGCAAAGGCGGAGTACGAAGCAGTGCAGGGAATCGATCCGGATGATCTGGCAGCGCACTACAATTTGGCGATTCTTTACCGGCGACTGGGTTTGAAGAAGGAGGCGGCTGAGCAGGCGGCATACTTCGCGGACCAAAAGGACGATCCGACCGCGAGCGTGTATGCGCTCGAATATTTGCGAAAGCATCCTGAGGTGGCGAACGAGAGTGTGGTGTGGCATGCGCACGACCTGGACCACAAAGGCAAAGTGCTGCCGGGGCAGGAACTGCCGGCGAGCTTCACTGGGAACTCGCAATGAGGCGGCTGGCCGGGGTGGGACTGGTCGTTGTGGGGGCGCTTGGCATCGTGGTGCTGCTGCCGGCAGCGCCGGTGAAAGCCATGCCGGGCGCTGCGGTCTTTGCAGACAAGGGTTGCATGCAGTGTCACGGAAGGAACGGTGAGGGAACGAACAAGGGACCGAACCTGAGGGGAGTGGGCCGGCGGCTTACGCGAGCTCAAATTGAGACGCAGATCCGTGAAGGTGGGCAGCAGATGCCGGCGTTTGGGGAGGTGCTGGAGGGCGCGGAAATCGATCAGCTCGCAGAGTACCTGGGTACCTGGAAAGCAAAGAGTGTAGGCGAGAAGTGAGCTCGGCCACGGAGTGGGTAGCACGGTAGCTACTTGGGTGCCGAGCCTTCCGTGAGGGTGAGAATGCGATCGAGTGCGGGTGAGGGAAAGCGCTCGGTCTGGCCGTTGGGCCAGCGCACTTCGATGGTGGTGAGCACATTCGCCTGGCCGAGGCCGAAGTGAAGGCGGAGGTCACTTGAGGAATTATAGCTGGAGCCGCTGCGAACTTCGTCGACCCATCCGCGCGTGGTGCCGACGAGGGTGACGCGAGCGCCGATGGCGCTGCGGTTGGAGAGGGTACCGATCAGGCGAAGGCCAAGCCAGTGATTGCTGCTGTGAGCCTCATTGACAAGCAGCATCGGAAGGTCAGACAGGTTGTTGACCATGGCGGAAAGACGGCCATCGTTCCACAGGTCTGCAATGGCGAGGCCGCGACCGCTCTGCGGGGTCTGCAGGCCGGGGCCGGCGGTTGTGGAGATGTCCTTGAACTTCACTCCACCGTTGAGGGGTCCCTGGTTGAGATAAAGGAAGCGACGCTCGCGGAAGGTGGCGCCCAGCCTGGCGGCATCGACCTCCGGGTAGACATGCCCGTTGACCACAAGAAGATCGGGGTTGCCGTCGTTGTCGACGTCCGCGAACATAGCGCCCCAGCCAAGCGAATCGGAGTTGATGCCGAGGCCGGCGGCGAAGGTGATGTCGGTGAAGGTGCCATCGCCATTGTTCCTGTAAAGGGTGCTGGTGTCGTCGGAGAAGTTGGTCTTGAAGAGGCCGAGCGAGCCATTGCCGAGAAAGTCGGCGGCCGAGGCACCCATGCCGGCCTGCTCGCGGCCGTCCTCGTTGTAGGCCGCACCGGCGTCGGCGGCAAGGTCGGTGAAGGTTCCGTCGTGGTTGTTGTGGTAGAGGATGGAGGGGGTGGAGTCGCAGGCGAGGTAAAGGTCGGGCCAGCCGTCGTTGTCGTAGTCGAGCGTGGTCACGGAAAAGCAATAGTGGCCCGCGGTTTTGCGGATTCCGGACTTGGCGCTGACGTCTTCAAAGTGGCCGTTGCCGAGGTTGTGGTAGAGAATATTCGGTGCTGAAGCGAGTCCGCGTGGGCCGCACATGACCGGCGTCCCCTTCCATACACAGCCTGCTTCCGCACCCGGGACAGGGGTCCGGGCAAGGTCGAAATGAACGTAGTTGGCGACTACGAGATCAACCTTGCCGTCGCGATCGTAGTCGACGAACGCGCAGCCCGTGCCCCACTCCTGCCCGGTGCCGGCGACACCGGAGGCTTCGGCGACCTCTTTGAAGGAGCCGTTGCGCTCGTTGTGGTAAAGGCGGTTCCTGCCATACTGCGTGAGAAAAAAATCGTCATACCCATCATTGTCATAGTCGCCAACGCAGACGCCCTGGCCCCAGCCGGACTGCGCGAGACCAGCTTTCAGCGTGACGTCCGTGAAGGTGCCATCGTGATCGTTATGGAAGAGATGGCTGGTTGGCTGAGGTTGTTTGCCGGTCGGATCAAGCAACCTGCCGTTGACCAGAAGGATGTCTGGGTAGCCGTCGCGGTCGTAGTCCACAATACCGACCCCGGAGCCGGTAGCCTCGATAATGTATTTCTTCGTGGCAGGGTCGCCGTTGACGTTTCGCACGGAGAGGTTGGCGTGACCCGCCTGGTCGACGAACCAGGCCGGACCGGCATGCGTAGGGGGATAGGGTTGCTGGGCCGAGAGGACGGAGCCAAAGAGAACGAGTAAGTAAAGGAGAGGCCACCTGCCCCACCCTGCTTTCGCAAGGGAGGAGATCCCCGTTCTCTCTGAGGCCGTCATTTGGGTTTGCCCATGGGCATGGTCTTCAGGATCTTGCCGCCTTCTTCGAGGACGTACAGGTTGTTGGCGGCGAGGGCTTTGTGATGATCGACCTGGCCGGACGGCCAGAGAAGCTCCACGTCGGCGGTCGCGGATTGGTCGAGCCCAAAGTGGACGCGCAGATCGTTTTGCGAGTAGTAGCTGCCGCCGGAGCGGACCTCCTCGACCTGCGAAAGCGTCTTGCCGGCCTGTGTGGATGTGACCACGATCCGTGTTCCGATCCCGGCGCGGTTCGATCTGGTGCCGACGGTGCGGATCTTGATCCAGTGGCGGTCCAGGGTAGAGTCGCAGCGAAGGAGTTGAGGAAAGGCATTCACGCAGTTCACAACAACGTCAACGTCCCCGTCATTGTCGTAGTCGCCAAAGGCGCAGCCACGGGCCGCGACAGCGTCGGTGATGCCCGGTCCGGCCTTCGAGGTGATCTCTTCAAACTGGCCATTGCGCAGGTTGCGATACAGATATTTGTGCTCGGCATAGGGTGCGTCGATCAGCGATCCATCTACCTCCGGGTACACGTGGCCGTTGGAGATGAGGATGTCGAGCCAGCCGTCGTTATCCATGTCGAAAAAGCCAACGCCCCAGCCCAGGTATCGCGTGTTGAGGCCGAGGCCGGACAGGTAGGTGTGGTCCTCGAAGGTGCCGTCGCCCAGGTTCTGGTAGAGAGAGTCGGTGTCGCCGGCGAAGTTGGTTTTGACGATGTCGAGGAGGCCGTCACGATTGTAGTCGCCGACCGCGACGCCCATGCCGGCCTGGGGTTTGCCATCCGGAGAGTAGGCGATGCCGGCCTCGATCGCGACATCCTTGAACGTGCCGTCCTTCTGGTTTTGATAGTAGGTCGCAGCGGTGGAGTCGTTGGCCACGTAGATGTCGGGCCAGCCATCGTTGTCGAGATCAGCGACCTGGACGGAGAGCGCGTAGGTGCCGACCGTCTCCCACATGCCCGCTTTCTTGCTGACGTCGGTGAAGGTGCCGTCGCCGTTGTTGCGGTAGAGAAGGTTCTTGCCGCCATTGAGGCCGGGCGGCCCGCAGGCCACCTGGATGCCTTTGTAGGCGCAGCCCGCGGCTTCGGGCAGGGGAGCGGTCTTGATGTCGAAGTCGATGTAGTTGGCGACGAAGAGGTCGAGGCGGCTATCCTTGTCGTAGTCCAGGAAGGCGCAGCCGGAGCCCCAGCGCGTCCGCGGGCCTACCTGGCCGAGGCCGGCCTTGACGGTAACATCGGTGAAGGTGCCGTTGCCGTTGTTGCGATAAAGCGCGTTCTGGCCGTAGTAGGTCACAAAAAGATCGTTCCAGCCGTCGTTGTCGTAGTCCCCGACACAGCAACCCTGGCCCCAACCGGCGCGGGCCAGGCCGGCCTTCAGCGTGACGTCGGTGAAGGTACCGTCGCGGTTGTTTTTGAACAGGTGCGAAACGGGCTCCTGACCTTTCGGGAAGCCTTCAAGGCGCGAGCCGTTGACGAGAAAAATGTCGAGCCAGTCATCGTGATCGAAGTCGAAAAAAGCCACGCCGCAGCCGGTGGTTTCCAGCAGGAAACGATTTTTGTGCTCGCCGCCATAGATGGTTTTTGCATTGAGGCCGGCCTCTTTTGCAACATCAAGGAACGAGACGCCGAGGGGAGTCCCGGCGATGGACGACGAAGCCCGGGGCGCAGCTTTCGGGGTGGCATCGTAAGTGGGGCGGGCCTGCTGAGCAAGTGCGAGAACGTCCTCAAAGGAGAGTACGAGCGCGGTGCGGGAGAGCGATTTGAGAAAGCCTCGGCGAGACCAGATTCCGGAGTTCATACGGCTCTTGAGGGTTGAGTATAGGCCAGCGGCGCTGCACGAGGCTAACGCGGGAGGGCGGAAAACGGCACCCAGGTCCGGCCGGAATAGAGTCGGAAGGTGCCGCCGAGGGCGGTGTTGGGAATAATCTGCAGAGGCATGGGACGCCTGAGGCCGGCGTCGTTTTCCGTGGGAACAGTGAGAACCTGCCGACCGCCGAGATCCATCACAAGGAAGGAGTCGGCGAGAAAACCGACACCATAGGCCCCGGACGGCAGGATCTGCCCACCACGAGCGCCCATGCCGAGGCGCAGCGAAACCTCCGTGATGAAGTAGTCCTGGTAGCGGTCCTGGATGCTGGTCGCGTAGCCTCCAGTATCGACCTTGACCGCGAACGCGATGGCGTCGTCGGCAAAGCGAAGGCCTGTCGCATTGCGAAGCTGGGTGGTAGCTGTCTGGCCGCGGAAGAAGACGGCTGGGGGGACCACTTTTCCAAGCTGCTCCTGCGTAAGGAGGGTGGCAGGAGGGGAGGTG
>CAXTQE010000103.1:0-13464 GCA_964246225.1 uncultured Acidobacteriaceae bacterium
GGGAAGCATCAGCACGTCGGTGAGCGGCTGCAGCGCGGCCTTCAGATAATCGAAATTCTCCTTGCGGCGGGCAATGAAGCGCGGCAACTTCGCAATCTGCGAAACTCCAAGCGCCGCCTGCATATCGGTGGCCTTCAGGTTATAGCCAATGTGCGAATAGGTGTACTTATGGTCGTAGCCGCAGGGCAGCGTGCCCAGCTGCCAGTCGAAGCGCTTGCCGCAGGTGTTGTCGACTCCGGGCTCGCACCAGCAGTCGCGGCCCCAGTCGCGCCAGCTGTCGATCAGGACCTGCAGCGCCGGCTTGTCGGTCAGCACGGCTCCGCCCTCGCCCATGGTAATGTGGTGCGCGGGATAAAAGCTGACCGTGGCGATGTCGCCAAAGGTGCCGACATGCTGCCCCTTCCAGGTAGAGCCGAGCGCGTCGCAGCAGTCTTCCACCAGCCACAGGTTGTACTTCTTGCAGAAGGCGGTCACCGCGTCGAGATCGAAGACATTGCCGAGCGTGTGGGCAATCATGACGGCCTTGACCCTCGGGCTGTAGGCCTGCTCAAGCAGCGTCACGTCGATCTCAAAGCCGGGGATGGTGACGTCCAGAAAGACGGGCACCAGGCGGTTTTGCACAATCGGATTGACCGTGGTCGGGAAACCGGCGGCGACCGTGATCACCTCGTCGCCGGGCCGAAGCTGGCGGTCGCCAAGCTTAGGCGAGCACAACGCGGAAAGCGCAACCAGGTTGGCGGACGAGCCGGAGTTGACCAGCGACGCGGAGCGGACGCCGATAAAGCGTGCCAGTTTGCGCTCGAATTCCTTGGCCCAGCGGCCGGTGGTAAACCACGCGTCCAGGCCGGATTCAACCACGGCGCAGATGTCTTCCGCGTCGATGACTTTGCCACTAACTTGGACGCCGGAGATGCCGGGGACAAACGCTTGGGGCGCAAAGGCTTCGGCGTGATACTGCCGGGTCAGTTCCAGAATCTGTTGGCGCAGCTCGGCCGCTTTTTCCGTCATGGTGGGTTAAGAATACATTCAAAGCACGGGCAAATGCAGGCCCATGGGTATGATGAATAGGACGCTCATCGAGCGCAAGGATTGACCGCATGAAAGCTGTAATTTTGGCCGGAGGGCTGGGCACGCGCCTCTCCGAAGAAACCTCCATCCGGCCGAAGCCGATGGTCGAGATTGGCGGCAAGCCGATCCTGTGGCACATCCTCAAAATCTATTCGCAGCACGGAATCACCGACTTCATCGTCTGCTGCGGATACAAGGGATACGTCATCAAGGAGTTCTTCGCGAACTACTTCCTGCACATGTCGGATGTCACGTTCGACATGCAGACCAACGCGATGACGGTGCACAACTCCGTGGCCGAGCCATGGAAGGTCACGCTGGTCGATACCGGCGACGACTCCGGAACCGGTGGGCGTCTGCGGCGAGTGAAGCGATATCTCGATCCCGGCGAGCCATTCTGCCTGACCTACGGCGATGGCGTGGCGGACGTGGACATCACGGCGCTGATCGCCTTCCACAAGGCCCATAACAAGGCCGTCACGTTGACCAGCGTGCAGCCGGTCGCACGCTTCGGCGCGCTGGGCCTGAAGGACACGCAGATTTACTCCTTCCAGGAAAAGCCCGCCGACGAGGGAGGCTGGATCAACGGCGGATTCTTCGTCCTCCACCCCTCGGCCATCGACGCGGTCACCGACGACCGGCAGATGTTTGAGCGAGAGCCGATCGAAACGCTGGTAAACCAGGGCGAGGTGCATGCGTTTTTCCATCGCGGCTTCTGGCAGGCCATGGACACGCTCAGGGACAAGCAGCACCTCGAAGACCTGTGGGCGCAAGGCAAGGCACCGTGGAAGACCTGGTGACGGCTGCTTAGTTCTCCGATGGCCGATCGAGATGATCGACCACCAGCGTGCTGACCAGGCCGCGAGTGCGAGTCAGCTTGAGGCCGATCTGCTCCTCCAGAGCAAGAAACAGCGGCGGGCTGTTAGTGCCCGCATCCGGCACAATCTCGCCGCCGAACTGCGAACTATCCGGTGCCCACTCGAGATGGAAGTCGTAGCGGCCCGTAAGGCCGGTCTTGTCGACGACTGGACGATCGAGAATGGCGCGCTGCATCATGCGCGTCACGTCCCCGACAGAGACGTTGACGGCGGGCAGCAGCACGTGGTCCGGGTACACGGTGCAGACAACGTTCGAGGGATCATCGGGCTGCGCGGCGGAGGGGTTGAGCTTCGGCCCGTCTTTCGCGACTTCGAGCGTGTAGATGCCCATCTCTTTCGGCTGACGATGAAGAGCAAGGTGGAAGCGCTCGGCAAGCAGCTTACGCAGCATGAACATCTGTTCATCGCGGGTGGGGCGGGTCGAGCCGGGAGTAATAGCGAAGATGTCGTACTTGTCGGAGGAGATCCAGCCCGGACCGCCGGAAATAGCATTTGCGGGAAGGTCGTAAGCCGCGGCAAGCAGAAGCTGGACGGTGTAGTTACGGGCGACAAAGTGATTGGCGCTGTCCATGCGGAGGAAGCGGCCGCTCTTGGCGTCAGGATCGACCGGCTTCACGGTGGCCACTTCGAAGGCCTCGAAGCTGGGCCGAACGGGATGAGCTTGCGCGGGAAGCATACGGGCCGTAAGCGCAAGCAGCATCAGAAGTCTTCGCACCAGCATGGCTCTCTTCCTCTCGCCCAGACTAAACCTTCCGAGCCCAAGATTTGCTCTATGCTGCAAGTGTGAGCACTCTGACCACCTCCTCGTTTTCCTGGCAAGACAGGCGTGTCTTCGTGACCGGCCACACCGGCTTCAAGGGTGGCTGGCTGGCCCTGTGGCTGACGCAATTGGGGGCACAGGTGCGAGGCTACGCGCTGGCCCCGGAGACGACGCCGAACCTGTTCACCGAGGCGCACCTCGCGGACAGGATCGACGACGTGCGCGGCGACATCCGCGATGGAAAGGCTCTGGATGCGGCCATGACGAGCTTTGCTCCGGAGGTCGTGTTTCATCTGGCGGCGCAGCCTCTGGTGCGGCTCTCCTACGCCGACCCGCTGCTGACCTATGAGACGAACGTGGTCGGAACCGCGCGCGTGCTCGATGCGGTCAGGCGAACGCCTTCGGTGCGGGCCGTCGTCTCGGTCACGACCGATAAAGTCTACGAAAATCCCGAGACAGGAGAAGCCTTCAAGGAGACCGACCGCCTGGGCGGGTACGATCCCTACTCAAGCTCGAAGGCCTGCGCAGAGCTGGTAACGGCGGCATTTCGACAGTCGTATTTCCCGCTCCATCTCTATGCAGACCATCGGGTGGCCATCGCAACGGCACGGGCAGGAAACGTCATCGGTGGAGGAGATTGGGCGATGGATCGGCTGATCCCAGACCTGGTGCGAGGCTTTCTCGCAGGCCAACCGGTGCCCATCCGCAGGCCGGGAGCGATCCGTCCGTGGCAGCACGTTCTCGAGCCCGTAGACGGTTATCTGAAGCTGGCGGAGTGCCTGCTTTCGTCGGAGGCGCCCCGCTTCGCCAACGCGTTCAACTTCGGGCCGGAGGATCAGGATGCCCGACCGGTCGAGTGGATCGCCGATCACCTCGCAAAGACATGGGGCGCGGGAGCGTCGTGGTTTCTCGATGGCGATCCAAGCGTGCATGAGGCGGCGTACCTCAAGCTCGATGCAACGCGGGCACACACCGAGCTTCAGTGGACGCCCCGGCTGCGGCTTGACAAGGCGCTGGACTGGCTCACGGAGTGGTACCGCGCACATGCAGCGGGGGTCGATATGCAAACGCTGACACTCGAACAGATTGCACGATACCGGGCGTTGTCGCGGTAGTTCACGTGCAGTGAAAGCAACAGAATGCTTCGTGCCTGTCTAACTCGGGTCTGTAGATTTGCATCTACTAGGAAGACTCCCGCCTTCAAGCGATGCACGCGGAAGATTACCTCCACAGTGAGCCAGACATGCCACGCAAGCTTCTTCCTGGACGCCCTTATCCGCTGGGCGCCAAACTGAATTCCAAGGGCACAAACTTTGCCCTTTATTCCGAACACGCGACCTCTGTCGAAGTCTGCTTCTTCGACGAAGCCGGCAACCAGACGGACTGTGTGCAGCTGAAAGAACACACGGCCTTCGTCTATCACGGGTTGATTCTCGGCGTAAAAGAGGGGCAGCGTTACGGCTATCGCCTGGACGGCCCTTGGGACCCAAACAATGGTCAGCGCTTCAATAAAAACAAGCTACTGGTCGATCCCTATGCGGAGGCCATCTGCGGACTCGTGGATTGGAAGCAGCCCATCTTCTCCTACGACGTAGCGTCAGGGGACGACCTCAAAAAGGATGATCAGGACTCGGCCGCGGGCGTACCCAAGTCGGTAGTAGTATCGCACCAGTTTGACTGGGCTGGAGACTGCAAGCCGGAGACGTCGCTGGCGGACTCGGTCATCTACGAAGTCCACGTAAAAGGCTACTCAAAACGCAACCCAATGGTTCCTGAGCCTTTGCGCGGAACCTATGCAGGGCTCGCGCATCCGGCAAGCATTAATTACCTCAAGCAGCTTGGTGTAACGGCGGTGGAGTTACTGCCAGTCCATCATTTTATTGATGATGGCCACTTAGTCGACCAGGGACTTTCGAACTACTGGGGCTATAACACCCTGGGCTATTTTGCACCCATGGCGAGGTATAGCTCGTCGGGCGATGCGGGAGGCCAGGTCAACGAGTTCAAGCAGATGGTAAAGGACCTGCATGCCGCGGGCCTCGAAGTTATTCTGGACGTGGTCTATAACCACACCTGCGAAGGCAATCAGCTAGGGCCGACCCTCTCCTTCAAAGGCGTTTGCAACACAACGTACTACCGCATGGTGGATGGTGACTGCCGTCACTACATGGACTACACGGGCACCGGCAATACCCTCAATGTGCATCATCCGCAGGTGTTGAAGCTGCTGATGGATTCGCTGCGTTACTGGGTGATCGAGATGCACGTGGATGGCTTCCGCTTCGATCTGGCGGCTACCCTCGCTCGCGAGCTGCACGATGTTTCGAAGCTTTCGGCGTTCTTCGATACGATCAACCAGGACCCCATCCTGGCCGATATCAAACTGATCGCCGAGCCATGGGATGTGGGAGAGGGTGGCTACCAGGTCGGTCAGTTCCCCATCGTCTGGGCGGAGTGGAACGGCAAATATCGGGACACCGTACGTCGATTCTGGAAGGGCGACGAGGGACAGCTGTCCGACTTCGCCTATCGCCTCACTGGTTCATCGGATCTCTATCAGTACGACGGCCGCAAGCCCTACGCAAGCATCAATTTCATCACGGCGCATGATGGCTTCACGCTCGACGACCTCGTCAGCTATAACGACAAACATAACCAGGCAAATGGTGAAGATAACAAGGACGGCGCAAACGACAACGAATCGTGGAATATGGGCGTCGAGGGTCCGACCGAGAACGCGGAGGTAAACGAGTTGCGCGAGCGGCAGACGCGGAACTTCCTGGCCACGCTCATGTTGAGCCAGGGCGTGCCCATGCTGGCCGGAGGCGACGAGGTCGCAAGATCGCAGATGGGGAATAACAACGCCTTCTGCCAGGACAATGAACTAACCTGGTACGACTGGAACCTGGACGCACCGCGGCGGCGGTTGATGGAGTTCACAGGCAAGCTGATTCAGCTGCGCCGCAGCCATCCGAATCTGCATCGCCGCAAGTTCTTCCAGGATCGGGACATTCGCGGCTCGGTCGACGTAGCGTGGTACAACACCGATGGCAAGCAGTTTGGCGACGAGGATTGGGGACAGCCGTGGAACAAATCGCTTGCCCTGCTGCTGAACGGGAAAACGCTCGATGTGGCAGACGAAGAAGGTAACCCGGTGGAAGACAGCACGTTTCTTGTGCTCATCAACGCCGCACCGGATGGCGTGCAGTTCGCGCTGCCCGAACCCCTCAACGGAACACCCTGGAAGGTAGTGATGAAGACGGACAACATCGAAAATCCGTTTGCTAGCGGCCAACTTGACAAGGAAATCATCGTGGGTGGACGTTCGATGGTTTTGTTGAGCGACGAGAAGTAAAGCAGGACCTGCATAGCTGCACCAGGGGAGGGTGGCCCCTTGGTGCACCGGAGAGTGCCCGACGTATAGAATCAGCGGGTGGATACCTCTCCCTTACCTGAAGAAAATGAAGATTTTGCCCAGCTCCTGCGGGAAAACGACGCCTCACGCGCCAGCGCAGTCGACCGTAGCGGAGGATCGAAGCAGATAGATGCCACCGTGGTGGCAATCTCGGCCGACACCGTGTTCCTCGACATCGGCTACAAGACGGAAGGCATCCTGCCCCTGACTGCCTTCCGCGAGGAGGAGAAGGCGGTTGAACCCGGAGATCTGGTTCGCGTGACCGTAAAGGGACGCGATCTCGACGGCTTCTATGAGCTCACGCGGCAACGCGGGTTCGTCGCGAAGGATTACGCCTCCCTTGAGGAAGCGTTTGAAGCGAAGGGCACAGTCTCCGGCACCGTGACCGGCTTGGTCAAAGGCGGTCTGACGGTCGACATCGGCATGCGCGCATTCCTTCCTTCCTCACGCAGCGGCACGCGCGATGCGGCGGAGATGGAAAAACTGGTAGGCCAGCCGGTCCGGGTGCGCATCACGCAGCTCGATCTCGAGGGCGGCGAGTCGGGCAGGCCGGATGCGATTGTGGACCGTCGCTCGGTTCTCGAAGAAGAGGCCAGGGCGCAGGCCGACCAACGCTTCTCGGAGCTGGCCGAGGGACAAACGGTCGAAGGTACCGTGCGCTCGATCACCGACTTTGGCGCTTTCGTCGACCTGAACGGCGCGGACGCGCTGCTGCACATCTCGGATATGGCGTGGCATCGGGTAGGCAATCCTGCCGAAATCGTCAGTGCCGGCGATGTGATCCAGGCCAGGATCTTGAAAATCGATGAGAGCGATCCCGTCAAGCGGCGCATCGCGGTAGGCCTGAAGCAGCTGCAGCCGCACCCGTGGGATTCAGTGGCGGAGCGCTTTCATCTGGGCGACAAGGTAACGGGAACCGTGACGCGCGACGCGGACTTTGGAGCCTTCGTGGAACTGGCGCCGGGAGTCGAAGGGCTCATTCACATCTCGGAGATGGCATGGGGCAAGAAGGTGCGCAAGCCGTCCGATGTGGTAACCGTCGGCGATCAGGTGGAGGTGGTCCTCCTCTCGATCGACACGGAAGCCAGGAGAATGGGGCTCGGCCTGAAGCAGGCTCTAGGCGATCCATGGGTAGATGTGGTCAAGACGATCCACGCAGGCGCGGCGATCGAAGGACCGGTCACGCGGTTGACCCCGTTCGGAGCCTTTGTCGAGCTCGCGCCGGGGGTCGAGGGCTTGATCCACATCTCGGAGATCACGGCGGAGAGGCGGCTGAACCATCCTTCAGACCTGCTGCACGTGGGTGAGATCGTGAAGGCACAGGTTCTCGAGGTGGATCGCGAAAAGCGGCAGCTCAAGCTGTCGATCAAGCAGCTGGTGCCGACGGGGCTCGATGAGTTTCTCGAAGAGCATGCGGTAGGCGACGTGGTTTCCGGGCGCATCGTAGAGATCGATGACGTCCTGCACATGGCCCGGGTGGAGCTTGGTCAGGGCATCCTCGCCTTGTGCGCCGTGCCGGCGGTTGCAGAATCCGTTGCTCCGGGAGCAGGTGCCGGCGGACCGGTAGACCTCTCGCAGCTCGGGGCGCTGTTCGCAAACAAATGGAAAACTGAAGTTACAAAGACGCCGAAGCTGTCGGCGGGAAGCGCTGCTGGATCGACCAAGCCATCTGCGGGCCAGGTACGAAGCTTCCGGCTGACGGCGGTGGATGTGGCAGGAAAGAAGCTGGAGTTGTCTCTGGCTTGAAGGGAGGTCAGGCTTTCCAGGCACACGTTTCAAAAGCGAAACCGGATTGGGTCATCTCCATATCGAATGGGGGAGAACCTGCAACGTAGGTGTAGTTTCTTCCTTGAGCACAAGCAATTAGGTTCCAGACAGCGCAAATAGCGCTCAGGAGCCTTCATGCAAAACCGAGTTCGCACCTTCGCACTGATCGCTGTTATGACGCTCGCGGCGGCACCGACCGTCCAGGCCGAAACCATGGGCACAAACCCGAAGCCAAACTCTATGCTCTCCGGTTGGCCCATGTTACAGGACATCGTCAATACGGCCTTTGCTTATCTCGGTCTTTGACCGTAAACTTCAACCTGCCTCTTGAGAGTGGCGACAGGGACGGTTGATCCGGATGAGTACGACGACTTTACAGAACATCCTGTGGGCGGCGGGCTTCCTCGGCCACGCCGCCCTGCTTGCTGTTCTGTTTGGACGTTCTCGCTGGCGTATCTTTCCTATCTTCACCTCCATGATCGCCTACCAGATCGTGGTTAGTCTGGCATTGTTCCTGATCTCCCGGCACGGCAGTCATCAAGCCTATTCCCTGGCCTATTGGGGCCTGGCGTTAGGGGACTACGGGTTTCAGGTGGCCCTGGTGTTCGAAATAGCACGTCACGTCTTTCGTTCCACCGGAACATGGGTCCGGGACGCGCGGAAAGACCTTATCCTCTGGTCCACGATCGGAATCCTTCTCACCGCTGGATTCTGTTTCGCTCTTTCACCGCCGGCGGTAAAAGGACTCGATCTGTGGGCATTCAGAGCCACTTTATTCACATCCCTACTCACCTGTGAGCTCTTCGTCTGGGTGTCAGCTGCAGCGAATCGCTTGGGACTTCGTTGGCGAAGCCAGGTGATGACCCTGGGAGCGGGCCTGGCAGCCTGGGCCGTCATCGCAGTCACCGGAGATGTTGCGCACTTTGCAAATGGCTGGCGAAAAGAGTTACTCATCTTCGATCAAATCCGCATGTACGTGTACTTGGGAGTCTTGTTGTTCTGGATCGTCTCCTTTTGGCAGCCGGCAGAAGAACAGGCTCCGGCACCTCCCGGTCTGAACGACTACCTCCTGGGCTTGCATCGGCAGGTCCGGCAGGATTTGACCGTGCTCAGGAAGGCCAAGTAAACCGCGGCGACAGCTGGTCTTGCCTCCCAGCACCCGGGTGCGCAATGGACCAGTATGCAGGGACCTCCTACCACTTTCGCGGTAGGGCAGCTCAAATCCGATTCTGACAACGATATGATCAATCTCACGCAAGCTTCACGCGTTTCACTTGCGTCACGAGCTCGTTCTGCCGTTTGAGGAACTTACCATGGCGATCTACGTTCTCATTATTTTCGTTTCACTGTTGATCTTGGCTCTCGTTCGGGAGGAGCTCAAGAAGTTCCAGTTCGCCCGAAAAACCTGGGGCGAATTGTTGAGCGAGGTGAACACGGTAAACATTGAGGGAATTACCCTGGCAGCTCTGGAGTGCACCTCACATCAGGCCTTTGAACCAGACGATGTCTGGACAATGATCGGAGGCTGGAATGGACTCAAGCGCATGCAGGCAAACGCGAACTTGCTCCTTGCTCTTGCTTCTCATGCCACCAACTGGAACTCTGAAGCCTGTGTCGGGATCGCGGAGCAGATGCGGGGCGACGCGAGAGCGATCCACAAAGCTGTTCGCCGCATCCGGTGGCAACGGCACTTCGGCAACCAAACCGGTCTCTTTTCCTCCGACACCTTGGGCACCGTATGTGCCTACTACCGCATGTCTGAGTGCCTGATGACCCTCTTCGAAAGAAGCCCATCGCGTCGATATGGCCAGTTAACGGCCGCCGTGTGGCCTGTCGTCGCCAACAGCTGATCGCTTCAGCAACTTAGCGATAATTGTGGAGCAGCTGAACCTTTCATTCTCCCTCCCAAAGCGAATCTCCATAAGCTCTTGCCGTTGTCCGTCCCACACCCACCAAACCAGCCGCTAGCGATGCGTCACGGCAAACGTGACCGTCTTGGTTGCTGCAAGGAAGTTGCCGCTGGCGGCCTCGCTTGCGCGAAGAACCACCGCACCCGAGCCGGTAAGAGTCACCGTGGAACCTGAAATGGTCGCCGGTCCGCTGACGACGGAGTACGTGATCGCCCCCGTGGAATTCGAACTAGCGGCCACAGCGAACGGTGCATCCGTGACACGATGATTCCCAACTGTGAAGACGATCGTCGGGGCGACAGGAGCGACCACGAGCGAAACGGCAGAGGTACTGGTCAAGTAGTCTGCTGATAAGGCAGGTGTGAACGTAGCGGTCAGGACGTGTGCACCGGCCGCGAGTACCGTGCCAAGCGCGGGATTGTAGACGAACGTGCCCGCCACGGAAGAGGACGCATTCAGCTGCGTTGCGCTCAAAGCCGTACCAAAGGAAATCGCCGCCGGGGTAGCCCAGGAGATGACAGGGATAACCGGCGTCACCGATAGGCTCGTCGTCACCGTCACCGCTTTGTAGTCGATGGCATCGGCCGGACTAAACGTCGCGGAAAGGCTTTGGCTTCCCCCCGCCAAAATTGTCCCGGCGCCCGGCGAGTAGGTGAAGGTGCCGGCGACCACTGCAGCCGCGTTCAACTGCGCGCTCCCGAGAGCGCTGCCATACGGGATACCGGTAGGCGTAGACCAAGTCACCGTCGGCATCGCCTGGGCGACGCTGAGCGAGACCGATGCCGTGGCGCTTTTGTACGCCGTAGTATTGCTCGGCGTAAACGTGGCAAGCAGCGTCTGGGTACCGGCAGCAGGCACCGTCCCGGCGGCCGGAGTGTAGGTGAACGTGCCGGAAACGTTTGCGACAGCATCCAGTTGCGTCCCCGAGAGAGCCGTCCCGTAAACAATCGCGGCCGGCGCGGACCAGCTAAGCATAGGCGTGCTTTGGGTCGTCGTTGGACCAGTCACACCGGCAGCCTGGTAGATCGCGACAAGCGTCGGATCGTTGGCCTGCCAGTAGTCGGCATGTCCCATCAGGATGTCGCCTGCCTTCACCGCCTGGGTCAGTTGAGGCTGGTAGGCAGCGAGCGTGCTCGCCGAAACGTCATTGACAAGATTTGCGCCAAAAGCATTTGGGTAGAAAAGATAGGTGGATGCTGGGGTTCCCGTCGTCGTATGAAAGATAAACGAGTAAAAGGGAGCGCTGTAAGCGTAATAGCGCGGCGTGCTCTCCTCCGGAATGAAGAGGAATGCCGGCAGATCGGTAATCAGTTGCTGGAAGATAGCCGGATCGAGCGTCCCGCCATTCACGTCTACCGTCGAATCGACATAGAAGAGAGTGGCGCCCCAGCGCGTGTTGGAGTACCGCGCCTTCGCTTCAAGGTTCGCGATAATTGCACTGTTACCGGTCAGAGACACCTGGCTTGCGGTGCCGTTCGCCGCAAGGGTAAAGGCCTGCGGGCGAAGGCAAAGACCGACCCGCAGACCGGCATTCGTCATAATCTTGAAATAGGCATCGTCCAGCTTCTGACCAAAGTAAGGCGAGTTCGCAGCAAGAATGGTGCTTTCCATCTCGGGAGCCGCCGCGGCAATCTGATCCGGTGAACACACATAGCTGGTCGTCTGCGGATATTGTTCCCCTTCGATGTCCCACGTAATCACACCTTGCGCGTTGAGCGACGCGGAATTGGCGGCGTTCGCAGCCGCCTGGGCAAGCATGCGACCCTGGAACGCCGTCAGCCCCCCTGTAGTAGTGATGTCAACCGAAGGATCATTGAAGTAACGCCGCGGATTGGTAGGATATCCGCCAGACTGGGTGATGTCGCCCGTGTTCGCCGGGGAGCTCGCCAGGTAAGCGGTGCCAATCATTCGCTTATCCGTCCAGGTCATCTGGCTCGGATATGTGGAGGCGAAGCTTGCATACGCGTCCGCGGCGGAGGCGGAAGACCCTTCCGGGCTAAAGCGCAGCGACACAGTGTACGTAAAGCTGCTGCCCGGCTGCACCGGCACATTGTTGCTCGGGAGAAACGTGGCCAGACCATCCGGTGCCGTGCTCGTCATGATCGGCGTGTAAGTGTTCGTCCCGTCCGCCTTCCAGCCTCCGTACATCGCAATCGCCTCGTTCGGAATGACAGAGGTCACGACGCCCGTTCCGAAATCCGCTGCGCTGACGCCTGGTTCCAACGTCGTGATGACATACTGCGTGTATCCGGAAAAGCCCGCGGGGTCCTGGGGAAAATGCAGCGCGAACGGGTAGATCTCGGCACCGTCAAAAACGATCCCCGAACCGGTGTTGTTCCTTTCCGTAACAATCAGGTTGAGCGTATTGCCGCTCTGCACGAACTGGGTTGAAATACTTCCCCACGAAAAGGTATACGTCTCCGTCAGCGTACTCGCATTCCAGGACTCGCCACCATTCGTTTCACCCCACCCATACTCGCCGCTGCTGACAACGTTCCCCGCAAGGTCGGTGGAACGCATGTGCCAGATATGAAAGAGGTCTGCAGCGTTCGCTCCCACATCTTCAAGGACCGTACTGCCAAAGGAGAGCGTCTGAATTCCTTTTTGTCCGTAGGTCACGGAAAGATTCTGAGTAAAGCCGAATTCTCCAAACAGCAGAAAACAAGCTAGAAAAAACGCGTCCCGAAACGTGCGTGTCGTCATGATCGTTCTCGTTCCTAGAAATATGGGGCGCGAGTCCCTTGGTCACAGACTTGACTGCCTAAACAATCCACTTACTCTGAATAGAACATCGGGTAATTGAGCTAAATGACCGATGTTGAGTAAGAACATACGACTTTGTTCCAACATGCTAATAGAATTTTGTCTAAAATCGCTTTTTCTTTGCTGGTACTTCCGTGGGATAACGCGAACTCACTGCTAGGTGATTTACTTGGCATTTAGTCGCAGCTGCTAAGCTTTGTATCTCTAACTTCTGCTTAACCAGTTGCGTAAATATTCTGCAGTGGAAAAAAAGCAACACAATATCGCTGTACCCCGTCCTGAAGTACCTTAGGAAACATCTGTCAGTATCAGCTATCGATTCGAACGACTGTAGCCCTTTGTTGTCGTTCCCAAAAGAGGAATCTGCGTTTGCTCTTGGTGTTGTTTGTGCTTTACTCCATAGCAAATCAGTTCAAGCGAAGCGACTCAAACCTTGTTGCGAGATGAGGGTCGTCACTTATTAGCGTTTGCACACACGTGCTCCTGCAAGAATCGCAAAGTCGAATGACTTTAAATTCAAACATCGACCCCGAAGCTTGTCATGATCAGTAACACTTGCCATGTGGTGTGACGGAAGCAGGGAACGATCACTGATGCTCCAGATACCAGGCGATCTTATCCAACCACCTCTATCCGGCAGCCACTCCGCCGAGGCTGATATTACGTGCAAACTCCTCGCACACGGGACCGAATGGCCGCGACCACCGCTTCACCTCGAAGGGACACCCGGGCCGGAAAACCTGTCAAGCCCCCGCGTCCTCCCCAACGCTCATAAACTCATAGCCCACATGCACTTACGCCAGCAAAAAAGCTGGCATAGTTGCCCCGCCATTCCGCTAAAATAAGAACAGCAGTAAATCCTTAGTCTGTCATTCTGTGGGATATGTCTCTCGTCTTCTGCAA